>NZ_BAAGXS010000082.1:0-156088 GCF_054779715.1 Actinophytocola sediminis
CCCGCCGCGGCGACCTCGACCGGCTCACCGCCGACGCCAGCGACCGGGCGGCCGCGGTGGCCGGCGAGCTGCGCGGGGTGGTCGCCGACACCGATGCCGCCGTGGTCGCCAGGCAGCGGGAGCAGCGGGAACGTGACCAGCGCACCTCGGCGAACTGGCAGGCCTACCTCGACCCGCTGGCCGCGGCCGCCGTCGAGCCGCCACCGGCGGCCGCGCTGGCCGATCCGGCGCGCCTGCTGGCCGGGCTGAGCCGGCTGCCCGGCGCGGCCGGACCCCAGGCCGGGGTGGCGAAGATCACTAATCTGCTGGTGCTGCCGAGGGAGACCGTGGCCGCGGTGAGTGCGGCGATCGGCGCGCTCGGCAAGCCGTACGTGCCCGGCAGGGGCGGGACCGGACCGGCGGCGTACTCCTGCGACGGTCTGGTCGCCACGGTGTACGGCGCGGTGTACGGCGGTGCGGTGCCCGGCACGCTGGCCGCGCAGTTCGCCCGGCTAACGCCGGTGCCGTCGGCCGACGCGCAGCCGGGTGACCTGGTGTTTCTCGGTCCGCGACGGTACGGCGCGCAGGGCGTGGGGATCGTGCTCGACGGGCGGACGATGATCACCGCGGACGCCAGGCTGGCCGGCGTGGTGGTGGCCGACCTGCCGGGCGCGGACACGGTGCTCGGGTTCGCCAGGCCGTCGCTGCCGGCCGGGCGGGCCCGCGCGGTCCCCGAGGCCACCGACGGCGGGCTGACGTGGCGCTGCGGCGGGGTCGAGCTGCCGGCCAGGGGGCCGGGCGAGGCGCCCGGCGCGTGGGGCGGGTATCCCAACGGCTTCTTCCCGCGCACCGCGCTGTGCCCGGTCGGGGTCGGCGAGCACGTGCTGCGGTGTGACGCCGCGGCCGCGCTCGGTCAGCTTCGGCAGGCGTTCACGGCCGCGTTCGGGCGGCCGTTGTGCGTCACCGACTCCTATCGGACCTTCGCCGAGCAGGTGCGTCTCTACGGCGCCAAACCGGCGTTGGCGGCGATTCCCGGCACCAGCAACCACGGTTGGGCACTGGCCGTCGACCTGTGCGGTGGAATTCAGTCCTTCGGGTCAGCGCACTATTCCTGGATGCTGGCCAACGCCCCACGTTTCGGCTGGTCAAACCCACTGTGGGCGCGTCAGGGCAACGGTCGGGAAGAGCCATGGCACTGGGAGTTCACCGGCTGGTAGCCGCGCCGCGCGCCGAAATTGTCGGTGCCCCCTCCTAGCCTGATTGTCAGGTGGACATCAGTTCGAAAGGAGCGGGAAATGATCATCGACTGCGACAGCTGTGTGGTGCGGGGTCTGGCGTGTGGCGACTGCGTGGTGAGCGTGCTCCTCGGCGCGCCGCCCGCCATCGAGCTCGACGTGACCGAGCAGCGGGCCATCGATGCCCTTGGTCGGGCCGGCATAGTCCCTCGACTACGGCTCGAGCCGATCGAGAAATCGGCGTGATCGTCCGCCAACGCCCGGCCCCGCCGCACCGTTCGCCCAACGGTCGGATCCCGTCGCCGAGCGGAAAACACGGTTGCCACGGACCGGGTGAACTGCGATGTTGTCCTCGTCACAGAGTGCGATTAGGACTGCTCCATTGGGGGTTCCAGGGCGCACGAGAACTTTTTTCAAGGTGCCCATAGACGGGGGGACCTACTTTTCGTAACCTGTCCGAGATCTCACGGTCGACAGTCACCCACCCCGAGGGTGACTCCGTGGGTTCACCGCCGAGTCGGCCTTGTCGGGGGGCTGAGCCGGATTTCCCCTACGGTGGGGTGTGTGCGTCGATCGCGGGTCCGCAGTTGCGGCCCCTTGCGGTCCGGAGAGATGCGCACGTCCCTGTCGGCGGTTTGAGGACGAAGGAGACCCGCGCGACGTGGCGTCGCATCGAATGAAGCGCGCATTCCGGGCTGCAGTCAGTGTCACGGCCGCCATTGCCGTGGTGAGCGTGTCCCCTACGCCTGCCCTCGCGCTGCCTCATACCCAGCAGCAACCCAACAAACCAGACACCGCGTCCGAGGCTCTCGCCCAGTACGAGAAGCTGACGAAGCAGGCCGCCAAAGTGAACGAGGACCTGCTCGCGGCCCAGGACGACCTGAAGAACAAGAAGAAGGTCTTCGCCAAGGCCAAGGCCGACCTCGCCAGCGCACAGAAGGCGCAGGAGCAGGCGAAGCTCGACGAGGAGGCCTTCCGCGGTCAGGTCGACGACCTGACCAACGCCTCGTTCCAGGGTGCCCGGTTCAACAAGCTCTCCGCCCTGCTCACCGGTTCGTCCACCGAGGACTTCCTGGAGCGTGCGACGGCGTTGGGCGTGCTCGCGTCGGACAACGAGAAGGCGTTGTCCAAGCTCAGTGGTGCGGTCGACATGGCCGCCGCCGCACAGGCGAAGGCCACCGACGCCCAGACCAGGGCGAAGGACGCGACCGTCGCTTCTGAGCAGGCGCTGAAGAAGATCGAGAAGTCCGCGCGCGACCTCGAGAAGCAGAAGGAAGTCGTCAACGACGCCTACGAGGAGCTCAGCGGCGACGAGCAGGCCGAGCTCGCTGGTCCCGGTCCCGCGGACAACGGGGTCTTCCTCGGTGGTCCCGGCGCGGGTGGCTCCGCGGCGAAGGTCGCCATGGCGCAGGTCGGCAAGCCCTACATCTACGGCGACGAGGGCCCGGACACGTACGACTGCTCCGGGCTGATGCAGTACTCCTACGCGGCCGCCGGCATTCAACTGCCGCGTTCCAGCCGCGAGCAGTACAACGTCGGCACCTCGGTCGCCTACGGCGAGTGGAAGATGGGTGACCTGCTGTTCTATGGCAGCAGCGCCGGCTCGATCCACCACGTCGCGATGTACATCGGCGACGGCATGCTGGTCCACGCCTCCCAGCCGGGCGTGCCGGTGAAGACCGGCGCGGCGCCTGACGGCGGCGGGTCGGACTACTTCGCCGCCCGCCGGGTTGCCGGCTAGGGCGAAGTCAGTGGACCTCGGGGCCGGCGCGCGGTGCGTGCCGGCCCCGAGTCCTGTTTGCACCTAACATCTAGGACGTGACCAACCGGGCGGGACCGCGCACCTGGCTGGGCGCCGCGATCGCCGCGGTCCTCCTGCTCGGCATCGCCGTGGTCTCGCTGCCGGGCACCGGCCAGCCGCCATCGCCAGGCCCCGGCCGCCCGCTGGGCGCGGTCAGCCCGCAGCCCCGGGCCGACCTCACCCGCGCCGACGCCGTCACCGCCCTGCTCGACCGCCGCGCGCGGGCCGTCCAGGACCACGACGAGCGGGCGTTCCTGGCCACCATCGACCCCGAGGCCGACCCCGCGTTCCTGACCACCCAGCGGCGGCTGTTCGACAACCTCGCCGGGGTGACGTTCGACGAGTGGGCCTACCACCTCAAGCCGCACGACACGCTGGACGTGACCGACCTGCCGGACGAGGCCGCCGCCGGCGCCGACGAGGTCTGGGCGCCCGGGGTCGACCTGCGCTACGCGCTGCGTGGCGGGGACGTGACCCCGACCAGCCGCGCCATGGGCTACCTGTTCGCCCGGCACGGCGACGCCTGGTACCTGCGCTCGGACAACGCGCTGGACCGGCTCGGCAGACGCAGCTGGCGCGGGCCGTGGGACTTCGGGCCGTGCGTGGTGACCACCACCCGCAAGGGCATCGTGGTGAGCCACCCAGGGGACGAGCCGATGGTGCGGCGGCTGGTCGGCGAGCTGGACTCCTCGGTGCTCGCGGTCAGCGAGCTGTGGCCGACCAGCTGGTCGGAGCGGGTGGTGCTGATGCTGCCGGACTCCCCGAGCGAGATGCGTGCCCTGGTCGGCGCGAAGGACTTCCCGGTCGACGCGGTGGTGGCGGTCGCGGTCGCCGACCGGGTGGACAACGCCACCCGCTCGGTCACCGGGCAGCGGGTGGTGCTCAGCCCCACCGCGGTGCGGGCGCTGTCGGCCACCTCGCTGCGGGTGGTGCTGCGCCACGAGATCACCCACGTCGCGGCCAGGGCGGACACCGTGGACGGCTCGCCGACCTGGCTGCTGGAGGGCTTCGCCGACTACGTCGGCTACCGCGACAGCGGCGTCACCCTGGCCGACGGCGCGCCGGACCTGATGCGGGCGGTACGCGCGGACCGGCTGCCCAGCTCACTGCCAGAGGACCGGGCGTTCCGGATGAGCGGCCCCGACCTGGACCAGGCCTACCAGGAGAGCTGGTCGCTGGCGCGGTTCATCGCGGCCGAGTACGGCGAGCCGGGGCTCATCGAGCTGTACCGCACGCTGGCCTCGGCGGGCGCGGTGTCCGCGCGGGAGACCGACGACCTGCTGCGCGACGTGCTCGGCCTCGACCGGGCCGAGCTCGTGCGGGGCTGGCGGGAATACCTGCTGGCGGCCCTCGAGTAGGGTTTGCCGGTGCCTCGGACCCTGGTGGTGACCAACGACTTCCCGCCCCGCCCCGGCGGGATCCAGTCCTATCTGCACGCGCTGGCGACCCGGCTGCCGGACCAGGATCTGGTGGTCTACGCGCCGTCGTGGGAGCACCACACCGGTTCGCACACCGAGTTCGACGCCGCCCAGCCCTTCCCGGTCGTGCGGCACCGAGGCGGCCTGATGCTGCCGACACCGGACGTGGCCCGCCGGGCGCGCGAGATCTTCCTGGCCGAGAGCTGCGACACCGTCTGGTTCGGCGCCGCCGCGCCGCTGGGCCTGCTCGCCCCGTCGCTGCGGGGAGCCGGCGCCCAACGGGTGATCGCGAGCACCCACGGTCACGAGGTCGGCTGGTCCATGCTGCCGGGTGCCCGCCAGGCACTGCGCCGGATCGGCTCGACCAGCGACGTGGTGACCTACGTCAGCAAGTACACCCGGTCCCGCTTCGCCGCCGCGTTCGGCCGGCTGGCCGCGCTGGAGTACCTGCCATCGGGCGTGGACACCGAGCAGTTCCAACCGAACTTCGCCGCCCGCAAGGAGATCCGCGCGCGCTACGGCCTCGGTGACCGGCCGACCGCGGTGTGTGTGTCCCGGCTGTGGCCGCGCAAGGGCCAGGACATGCTGATCCGCGCGCTGCCGCTGATCAGGCAGAAGGTGCCCGAGGCGGCGTTGCTGCTGGTCGGCGGCGGGCCCTACGAGGACCGGCTGCGCACCATGGCCGACCAGCTCGGCGTCGCCAAGGACGTGATCCTCACCGGCCGGGTCCCGTGGGAGGAGCTGCCGGCCCACTACGTCGCCGGTGACGTGTTCGCCATGCCCTGCCGCACCCACGGTCGCGGCCTGGACGTGGAGGGCCTGGGCATCGTCTACCTCGAGGCGTCGGCGTCCGGGCTGCCGGTGGTGGCCGGGTTGTCCGGCGGCGCCCCGGAGACCGTCCTGGACGACGTCACCGGGCACCTCGTCGACGGCCGGGACGTGGCGCGGATCGCCGAGCGGGTGGGCAGCCTGCTGGCCGACCCCACCTGGGCGGGCGAGATGGGCGAGGCCGGCCGGCGCTGGGTCTCCCGGCACTGGCGCTGGGAGGACATCGCCCGGCGCCTGGCCCGCCTGCTGGACGGCAGCGCGTTCTGACCGCGAAGGAGTCATCGATGGTACGAGTACTGGACCAGGCCGAGCGCGAGCGCTTTCTCGCCGAACCGCACATCGGCGTGCTGAGCGTGGCCAGCGACGACGACCGGCCACCGCTCACGATCCCGATCTGGTACGCCTACACGCCCGGCGGGAACCTCACGTTCTTCACCGGGACGCAGGGGCGGCGCGCGCGCAAGACCCGGCTGCTGGAACGCGCCGGCAAGTTGAGCTTCTCGGTGCAGCGGCCGGAGCCGCCGTACCGGTATGTGACCGTCGAGTGCACGCTGGTCAGCGCGGATCGCGCGCCGGCGCTGGCCGACGTCGTCGCGATCACCAGCCGTTATCTGCCGCCGGAGATGGCCACTGGCTTCGTCGAGACCGAGCTCCGCGAGCCGACGGGCACCTTCGTGCTGTTCACCGCCCGCCCGGACCGCTGGCTGACCTCCGACTTCGCCGACTGACTCGGTCAGGTTCCCGGGGAGCCGACCGCCCAGGTCGCGGGCGTGAAGTCGTCGTCGCCGGCGCGGGGTGCCGGCGAGGTGTGTGCGTCGATCTCGGCGCGTAACCGCGCGGTCAGCTCCTCGCCGGCCACCGGGGTCAGCGCGCCGAGGCCCTCGGCCAGTGCCGTGGCCGACGCCTCCTGGGTGAGGCGGAAGATCTCGGCGGCCAGCTCGTCCGGGGGCAGCGTCACGGCCGTCGCGGACAGGGTGAGGCCGGTCAGCCTGCCATCCAGGTTGACCGTGGTCGCGATGCCGTCACCGTGCGCGGTGCACTCGATCCCGGCCAGCCGGGTGAACAGCTCGTCCACGTTGTCGTTCAGCTCGTCGACCAAGCGGTCCTCGGCGTCCGTGTCGGGGTTCACCGCACGCTCCAGGTGTCCGGCACGGTCGACTCGGCGCGTTCGGTCGTGGCCGCGTCCTGGTGCAGGCCAAGCGCGGTCAGCGACCGCTCGTCGAGACCGGTCAGCGCGTCGCGCAGGGCGTGCTTGGTCCGCTGGTTGGCCACCGCCGTCGCCTCGGCCACGGTCGCGACGATGGTCGCCGCGAGGGCGTCCTGGCCGAGTGCCAGCGCGTGCCTGGTCAGCGACAGCGACGACAGCGCGCCGCCGGGATGGACCTCGACCGTCACGCCGTCGGTCGTGCGGCTGGCGGTGATCTCACTCATCGGGGGTGGACTCCTCCGTAGAACGTGTCGCTGGACAGGGTGTGGGTCACTCGCCGCACCTGGTCCGCCGAGTTGCCCTCGAGCAACGTCACCTCGTTGCCGCGCACACTCTCGACGATCCCGATGTGCGTGCTGGTCGTCGTGCTCTGCGGGCCGGTCCCGAACAGCAGCACGTCGCCCGGCCGCGCCTGGTCGAGAGACCGCTCGCCGTAGGCCAGCCCGTGCTCCCGGCCCCACTGGTAGACGTCGCCGGTGAACGGCAGGATCCCGATGTCCACGCCGGATTTGCGCCACACCCAGGTCGCGAAGTTCGAGCACCACGGTCCGGCCGGGCCGTACTTGTTCCGGTTGCCCGGTCCCTCGCGGTAGCCGAGCTGGCCCCTGGCGATGTCCCGGATCCGCGTCCCCCGGTCGCCGCCGCGGTGGGTGTCCCGGTCCCGGCGGCGGTCGGCGGGATCGTGGTGGCCGTCGGCCTCGATCGCCCTGGTCAGCCCGCGCAGCTCCGCGGCCGCGTCCGTCAGCTGGCCGCGGACCGCGCGCACGTGCCTGGTCGACTCGTTGGTGTAGGTCCGGACCAGGTCGGCGACCTGACCGGCCGCCCGGACCAGCGCCGCCCGCGCGCCCGCCCCGGTGACCGCCTTGGCGGCGTCGAGCACCTGGGTCGCGGTGGTCGTGTACTCCTCGACCAGGTGGGCCACCGCGCGGTGGTTGGCCCGCAGCGAGGCCTCCGCGCTCGCGACGATCTTCTCGGCCCGTTCGGCCGAGGTCGCCGTCGCCCGCAGGCCCTTGGTCAGCCGGCGTGCCCGCCGGTCGAAGCCGTCGGCGGCGCGGCCCTCCCAGAACCCGGTGGCGGTCGCCGCCCCGGTGCGGTGGTCGTCGTGGTGGCGCTCGACCGTCCGCGCGGTCGCGCTGAGGGCGGCCAGCGCCCGGTTGGCGTCGTCGGCCTTGCCGGCGAGCGTGTTGCGGTGCGCGATCAGCTGTCCGGCGATCTCGCGCGCGATACCCCTGCTGTCCATGCCGTCCACCTTCACCGGTGACGGCCACCCTGCCCAGCGACGGTGCACGCACGGACACACCGGCTGCACGCCGGGGCGGGACTATCCCGCGACGGACTCCGACCGGGGCAGCGCGCGCACGCCGATGCCGATGCCCCGGTAGAACCGCGCCACCGCCGGGTCCAGCGGCGCGCCGGTGGTGATCGCCGCGACGCACCGGCCGCCGAAGCTCGCCCGCAGCTTCGGGTACACCACCGTGTCGGCCACCGCGTGCTTGAGCCGGATCGCGAGCGAGCGCCGTCCGCCGCCGTACTCGGCGGCCACCGCCGCGGCCGCGTCGAACACCGTGGCCCGGCCCTCGTCGGCGGCCCGCGCCCGTGCGGTGGCGTGCAGCGCGCGCAGCAGCTCGGTGCCCGCGACGATCACCCTTGGCCGGAAGATGCCCAGCTCGGTGGTCAGGTTGTCGGTCAGGTTGGGCCCGTGGCCGAGCGTGGTCCTGGTGTAGACGCAGGCGATCGACAGGATCCGCGCCGACAGGTCGGCCAGCGGCAGCAGCACCAGCAGCGAGTTGCCGGCCCGCAGCAGTGGCGCACACGTGGCGATCGCGGCCCGGACCTCGGCGAGCAGCTCACCATGGGTCAGCTCCACCCGTTTCGGCTGGTCGACATCCATCGGGTAGACCAGGGTGGCGACCGCGTCGGTGCCGACGTCGAGCCTGCGCCGGTGCGCGGTGTGCTCGTCGACCTCGCCGGCCAGCTCGGTCAGCTCGGTGACCGCGGGCACCACCTCGCCGGTGGGGTCCTCGGCGTCCAGCTGCCACACCCAGCCGATCTCGGGCAGCCGGTCGACCATCCGGCGCAGCGTGGCCCGGTGGCCGGAGTGCTCGAGCACCACCGCGCACGCGCCGGAGTCGGACAGGATCCACTCGATCCGCTCCGGGCTCGCGGCCGGGTCGATCGGGACCGTCTGGCAGCCGGCCGACCACGCGGCGAAGTCGAACAGCGTCCACTCGTACCGGGTGCCGGCCAGCAGCGCGATGCGGTCGCCCGGCCGCAGCCCGGCGGCGATCAGGCCGCGCGCGAGGTCGTGTACCTGGGCGGCGAACTCGCGCGTGGTCACGTCCAGCCAGGAGCCGCCGGTCCGGCGCCGGACGCCGATCGTGCCCCCGAACCGCTCCGCGTTCGCTCTGACCATGTCGGTCAAGCTCTCCTGGTCGGTCACACCAGGCAAACTAGCGCGTTGGCGTCCGTGCCATGCTGCATGGGTGCCAGCGGTGGATGTGATCGACGAGACGTTCCTCGTTGTGCCGCCGGGAACGGTGGCCGCGGTGTTCGCCGATCCCGGTGCCTGGCGGCGGTTCTGGCCGGATCTGCGGCTCGAGGTCTACGCCGACCGGGGCGTCGAGGGCCTGCGCTGGACCGTGCGCGGCGCGCTGGTCGGCACGATGGAGGTCTGGCTCGAGCCGGTGCTGGACGGCACCGTGCTGCACTACTTCCTCCGTGGCGACCTGCCGCCCGGCCGCGTGCCCAGCCGTGGCCGCCTGGCCAGGGAGAAGACCCGCCGGCAGCTGGCCGCCAAGTCCGTCGCGCTGGAGCTGAAGACGATCCTCGAGGACGGGCGGCCACCTGGATGCCCGCCGGGCAACTAATCTGCCCATGTGCGGGTTCACGTGGTCTCAGACGTGCACGGCAACGTCGAGGCGTTGGCGAAGGCCGGGGACGGCGCCGACGCGCTGCTGATCCTCGGTGACCTGATCGACTTCGTGGACTACCACGACCACGCCGGCGGGATCATGGGCGCGGTGTTCGGGCCGGAGAAGGTCGCGGAGTTCGCACGGCTGCGCAGGCTGCGCCTGCACACCGAGCTGGCCGAGTACTCCAGGAGCCTGTGGACCGGCATCGCCGACCCGGCCGCGGTGGTCGAGGAGGCGGTGCGCGACCAGTACCGGCGGTTGTTCGAGGTGCTGCCGGCGCCGGCCTACGCCACTCCGGGCAACGTCGACGTGCCGGCGCTGTGGCCGGAGTTCGCCGGTGAGGGCCTGCGGATCGTCGACGGCGAGGTGGTGGAGCTGGGCGGGCTGCGGTTCGGCTTCGTCGGCGGCGCGCTGCTGGCGCCGAACACGCCCCCGTACCGGGGCGGGGTGTTCCGCTCGTACCTGCGCACCCCCGAGGACTTCGCCATCGGGGTCGCCGCGCTCACCGACGTGGACGTGCTGTGCAGCCACGTCCCGCCGGACGTGCCGGAACTGACCTACGACGTGGTGGCCCGCCGGACCGAGATGGGCTCGGCGGCGCTGCGCGAGCAGATCGTCGCGCAGCGGCCGAGGTGGGCGCTGTTCGGTCACGTGCACCAACCGCTCGCGCCCCGAATGCGACTCGCGTTCACCGAATGCGTCAATGTCGGCCATTTCCAGCGCACCGAACGGCCCTACGTGCTGCGCTGGTAGGGGGTGGCACCGGGTAGCCTGCGCCACATGGCCGATGAGTCCACCCAGTCCATCGTGGTCGACGCGCCGCCAGCGGAGATCATGGCGGTGATCGCGGACTTCCCCGCGTACCCGGAATGGGCCAACGCGGTGAAGCAGACCGAGGTGCTCGCGGACGGCCAGGAGGGCAGGGCCGAGCAGGTGCGGTTCACCCTGGACGCCGGCCCGTTCAAGGACGTCTACACCCTGGCCTACGACTGGGCAGGCGACGGGCTGTCGGTGAGCTGGACCCTGGTCAAGGGCCAGATGCAGCGCTCGCAGAACGGCCGCTACCTGCTCACCCCGGATGGCGACCGGACCACGGTCACCTACACCCTCGCCGTTCAGCTCGCGGTCCCGATGATCGGTCTGTTCCGCCGCAAGGCCGAGAAGATGATCATGGACATCGCGCTCAAGGAGCTCAAACGTCGAGTTGAGGGCGCCTAGGTGCACTAGGTGGGTCGGACGCGGATCCTGCTGTTCACCGGCAAGGGGGGAGTCGGCAAGACCACCCTCGCCGCGGCGACGGCCGCCCGCTTGGCGGTCGGCGGGCACAAGGTGCTGGTCTGCTCCGCCGATCCGGCGCACTCCCTCGGCGACGCCTTCGACCGGCGGCTCACCGGCGAACCATCCGAAGTGGACACCTGTCTGTACGCGGCGCACGTGGACGCGCGCGGGTTGGTCGACCGGTCGTGGCAGGAGCTGCGCCGCCAGTTGCGCGGCGTGCTCGCCGGCGCCGGGATCGACGAGCTGGACGCGGCCGAGCTGACCGTGCTGCCCGGGGTGGACGAGCTGGTCTCGCTGACCGAGGTCGCCAGGCTGGCCCGCGAGGGCCCGTGGGAGGTCGTGGTCGTCGACTGCGGTCCGACCGCGGAGACCCTGCGGCTGCTGGCCCTGCCGGAGGCGATCGCCGGCTACGTCGAGCGGCTGCGCGGCCCGGCGCGGCTGGCGTCCCGGTCGACCGCCGACGCGGTCAGCAGGCTGGCCGAGCACCTCGGCGGGCTGCGTGCGCTGTTGGTCGACCCGGCGGTGACCAGCGTGCGGGTGGTGCTCACCCCGGAGCGGCTGGTGGTCGCCGAGACCAGGCGCACGCTCGCGGCGCTCGCGCTGCGTGGGATCCAGGTCGACGGGCTGATCGCGAACCGGCTGGTGCCCAGGGCGAGCAGGTGGCGCGGGCCGGCGGCGAGCTGGCTGCGCACCCGGCGGGCCGAGCAGGACGCGGTGCTCGCCGAGCTGGTCGCCTCGACCACGTTGCCGGTGCACCTGGTGGAGCACCGGCCGGTCGAGCCGGTCGGCACCGGCCAGCTGCTGGAGCTGGCCGACGAGCTGTACGGCGAGGCCGACCCGCTCGCGGTGCCCTTCGGTGGCGCGCCGCCGCGCCCACTGCTGAGCATCCGGACGATCTCGGAGTCCGTGCACGAGCTCGGCATCGCGTTGCCGCTGGCGGACTCCAGCGACCTCGACCTGGCCAGGGTCGGCGACGAGTTGGCGATCACGGTCGACGGGGTGCGCCGGCTGGTGGCGCTGCCGGTGTTGTTGCGCCGGCACACCGTGGTGGACGCGGCCGCGGACGGCGATGGGTTGGTACTGCGGTTCGAGGCCGTCGACACCTCTGGAGGGCTCGCGTGACCGACCGCGCCGATGCGGGTACCCGACTGGTGGCGGAGCTGCGGCTGTTGCTCGACGCCGTGTCCGAACGGGCCGGGCCGTGGCTGGACCGGGCGGCGGCGTCCGGGGCGGACTGCGGGTGGTGTCCGGTGTGCGCGGTGGTCGCGCTGGTGCGCGGCGAGCCCAACCAGCTCGCCGCGCGCGGCCTGGAGCACGCCGCCGACCTGGTGGCGTTGCTACGGGCGGTACTGGCCGACCGCTGGGAGCCGGGCACGCCACACATGCCGGGCTTCACCCCGGCCGACGAGCCCCGCCCACCCGGCCGCCCGAAAGTCCAGCCGATCCCAGTACGCCGAAACGGCTCCGCGATGCCCTGAATGGGGCATTGACGACGTTCAACGTCCTGAATGGGGCATTCAGGGCAGTTGACCCGGGCCGGGCGGCCAATCAACACAGCACGGGAGTGACCCATCAAGCAGCGGGCGAAGATGACCATCGGGGTTGATATCGGTGGGACCAGTGTGCGGGCTGGGGTGGTCGACCGGTACGGCACGGTGCTGGACACCGCGCGGGCGCCGACGCCGACCAGTGAGGCGGCACTGGAGGCGGCGATCGTGGCCGCGGTCGGCGGGCTGGCGGCCAGGCACCGGGTGAGCGCGGTGGGACTGGCCGTCGCCGGGTTCGTGGCGACCGACCGGCGCTCGGTCATGTTCGCGCCGCATCTGGCGTGGCGCGACGCCCCGGTCGCCGACCGGATCTCCGAGCGGCTGGGGCTGCCGGTCGTGCTGGAGCACGACGCGAACGCCGCGGTGTTCGCCGAGCACCGGTTCGGCGCCGCCAGGGGCGCGGGGGTCGCGTTGCTGGTGGCCGTCGGCACCGGCATCGGCGGCGGCCTGCTGCTGGACGGGAAGGTGTTCCGCGGCGCCTACGGCGTCGCGCCCGAGCTGGGGCATCTGTCGCTGGTGCCCGGCGGGCGCCCGTGCCCGTGCGGCAAGACCGGCTGCTGGGAGCGCTACTGCAGCGGCACCGCGCTGGCCACCACCGCGGTCGAGCTGCTCGCCCGCCACCCCGGCCGCTCGACCGTGCTCGACCGGGAGGTCGCCGGCGACAAGCGGGCGGTCACCGGCAGGAAGGTGGCCGCCGCGGCCAAGGACGGCGATCCGCTGGCCCAACGGGCGATGGCCGAGCTGGCCACCTGGCTCGGCGAGGGCCTCGCGCTGGTCGCGGACATCTACGACCCGGAGATCGTGGTGATCGCCGGCGGGGTGTCGGAGTCGGCGACGCTGTTCCTCGACGACGCCAGGGAGCACTACAAGCGGCGGGTCACCGGCGCCGGGTACCGCCCGCTGGCGCGCATCCGCACCGCCCAGCTCGGCGACGACGCGGCGCTGGTCGGCGCGGCCACGCTGGCCGCGGAGTGAGGCGGTCTCAGAGCTGCGCGCCGTCGTCCCGGTCGCTGTCGTGACGGGGGTTCTTGCGCACCCGCAGAAGCAGCAGGACGCCGCCACCGATCAGCGCGATCAGCGCGATCGGGGTGCCGACCTGGGGTGCCAGCCCGATCAGCCCCGGCGCGAACAGCAGCAGCACCGCCACCACGATCAGCACCAGTGCCACGATCGTCAGCGGGCGCAGCCGGGGCAGCGGCGGCGGCTCCGGCGGCACGTAGTGCTCCTCGTCGGTGCCCCAGCTCCAGTCCCATTCGGTCTCCGAGCCGCGCCAGGCCGCCGGCGGGGGCGCCGCCGGCCGGGGGGACTCGGCGGTCGGCTGCTCGTCCGGCGGACCGCCGGCCATGGCGGTATCGCCGGCCGGCTCTGGCTCCTCCGGGTCGGGCAGCTTGCCAACGCCCTCGCGTTCGAGCCCCGCCACGATCTCCGCGAACGCGGCGTCGACATCCTCGGGCCGGTCGGGCACCTGGGCCTCCTTGGTCAGGCACGTGCAGGTGATGTGGCCATCGTCGCACGAACTGGATCGGGTGTGCTCCGATCTCCATGGCTTGTCTACTGTTACATGTTCCGACTTTCGGGTAACACAGCATTGTGTCGTCCCTACACCCTTCGTACGCTCGTCGAACGGCCGGGAGACTCAGGAGGCGCGGGTAGCGGTGTACTGGTTGATGAAGCACGTGTTTCTCGGACCACTGCTGCGGCTGTTGTTCCGGCCGGAGGTGGAGGGTGAGGAGAACGTCCCGACCACCGGGGGTGCGCTGCTCGCGAGCAACCATCTCGCGGTCGCCGACTCCTTCTTCCTGCCGCTGATGCTCAGGCGGCGGGTCACCTTCCCGGCCAAGCTGGAGTACTTCACCCAGCGGGGGCTCAAGGGCAGGTTCAAGAAGTGGTTCCTCACCGGGATGGGCCAGATCCCGATCGACCGCTCCGGCGGCGCCGCCGCGCAGGCCGCGCTGGACACCGGCACCCGGCTGCTGAGTGAGGGCCACCTGCTCGGCATCTACCCCGAGGGCACCCGCTCACCGGACGGCCGGCTCTACAAGGGCAAGACCGGGCTGGCGCGGATGGTGCTCGAGTCGCGGGTGCCGGTGGTCCCGGTGGCGATGTTCGACACCGACAAGGCCAACCCCATCGGCTCGCGGATGTGGCGTCCGCACAAGATCCGCATCCGGATCGGCAAGCCGATGGACTTCTCCCGCTACGAGGGGCTGGCCGGCGACCGGTTCGTGGAGCGCTCCATCACCGACGAGATCATGTACGCGCTGATGGAGCTCTCCGGCCAGGAGTACGTCGACATGTACGCCGCCAAGGCCAAGGAGCTGCAGGCCGCCGAGGAGAACGGGCAGCCGCCCGCGCTGCCGACCCAGCAGCGGCGGTCCGCGCAGGACGCCGATCGCATCCCCGAGACCGAGGCCGGCTGAGTCGCGGTCCACGTTCGACAGGCATCCGGCGTCATAGGAGAAACAGCAGAGTGCGCTATTTTTACGATTGCGAATTCATCGAGGACGGGAACACGATCGAGCTGGTGTCGATCGGCGTCGTCGACGAGGACGGGCGCGAGTTCTACGCCGTGTCCACCGAGTTCGACCCCAACCGCGCCGGCCAGTGGGTCCGGGACAACGTCCTGGACAAGCTGCCGCCGCCGGCCGACCAGGCGTGGTGTGACCGCGCGACCATCCGCGACGAACTGCTCAAGTTCCTCAACCGCGGCCGGCACCGGGTCGAGCTGTGGGCCTGGTTCGCCGCCTACGACCACGTCGCGCTGGCCCAGCTGTGGGGCGACATGCCGGCCCTGCCGCGCGAGCTGCCCCGGTTCACCAGGGAGTTGCGCCAGCGGTGGGAGGACGTCGGCAAGCCCGTGCTGCCGAGCCCGCCCAAGGACGCGCACGACGCGCTCGCCGACGCCCGGCACAACCTCGCGCGGTGGAAGGTGATCGACGCGGAGTGGGTTCGCCAAGGCTTCAGCGAACGTTGACCGTACCTGGTTGCTGCACCGATCCAGTAGGTGAAAGGCTACGGGTCCAACAGGCGGTATCAGTCCGCACAAGCAGCCGGATGGAGGATCAGCACATGCGCGTCGGCTTGCTCACCGGTGGCGGTGACTGTCCAGGACTCAACGCGGTCATCAGGGCCGTTGTCCGCAAGGGAATCGAGGCCCACGGTTGGGAGACCGTCGGCTTCCGCAACGGCTGGCTCGGGCCGATCGAAGGCCTGCTCAAGCCGATCGGGCTTGACGACGTCGAGGACATCCTGACCAGGGGCGGCACCATCCTCGGCTCGTCGCGGACCAACCCCTACCGGGTCGAGGGCGGCGTCGAGCGGATCAGGGCCACCCTCGCCGAGCACGGTGTCGACGCGCTGATCGCGATCGGCGGCGAGGACACCCTCGGGGTCGCCAAGCGGCTCACCGACGACGGCATCGGCGTGGTCGGCGTGCCCAAGACCATCGACAACGACCTGGGTGCCACCGACTACACCTTCGGCTTCGACACCGCGGTGCACATCGCGACCGAGGCCATCGACCGGCTGCGCACCACCGCCGAGTCCCACCACCGGGCGCTGGTCGTCGAGGTCATGGGCCGGCACGCGGGCTGGATCGCGCTGCACTCCGGCCTGGCCGGCGGTGCCAACGTGATCCTGGTGCCGGAGCGGCAGTTCTCCGTCGACCAGGTCGTCTCGTGGGTCGAGCGCCGGTTCGAGCGCGAGTACGCGCCGATCATCGTGGTCGCCGAGGGCGCGCTGCCAGAGGGCGGCGAGGAGACGCTGGTCACCGGGGAGAAGGACGCGTTCGGGCACGTGCGGCTCGGCGGCATCGGCACCTGGCTGGCCGAGGAGATCGCGCACCGCACCGGCAAGGAGTCCCGCGCGGTCGTGCTCGGGCACGTACAGCGCGGCGGCACCCCGACCGCCTACGACCGGGTGCTCGCCACCCGGTTCGGTCTGCACGCGGTGGACGCCGTGCAGGACGGCGACTTCGGCGTGATGGTCGCTCTGCGGGGCACCGACATCGTCCGGGTCAAGCTGGCCGAGGCGACCGCGGAGCTCAAGACCGTGCCGCTCGAGCGTTACCTGGAGGCCGAGGCCTTCTTCGGCTGAGCGCTGTGGCCGACCCGGTGGCAGCGCTAGGGTCCTGGCATGGATCTCGATGAGCTGCGGTGGGCGGGCGCCGACGCGCAGGCGCAGGCGTTACGCGACGGCGTGGTCACGGCCCCCGATCTGCTCGAGGCGGTGCTGGCCAGGGCGGCGGCGGTCAACCCCCGGCTGAACCTGTTCCGGGCGGTCTACGCCGAGTCCGCGCGGGCCTCGGCGGTCGAGGCGCAGCGCAGGCTCGACGCCGGGGAGCGGACCCCGCTGCTCGGCGTGCCGGTCGCGGTCAAGGACGACACGGCCGTGGCCGGCGAGGTCACCACGCGCGGCGGGCGTGCCCAGGGGCCGCCCGCGGCGCGGGACTCGCCGACGGTGGCCCGGCTGCGGGCGGCCGGCGCGGTCATCGTCGGGCACACGAACATGCCCGACCGGGGGCTGTGGCCGTTCACCGAGACCCTCACCCACGGCGCGACCCGCAACCCGTGGAACCCCGACCACACCACCGGCGGCTCGTCCGGCGGCTCGGCGGGCGCGGTCGCCGCCGGCATCGTCGGCCTGGCCACCGGCACCGACGGCGGCGGCTCGGTGCGCATCCCGGCGAACTTCTGCGGGGTGTTCGGGTTGAAGACCACTCGCGGCCTGATCGAGATGGAGCCGGACGGCAACGAGCACTGGCACGGCCTGACCGTGGTCGGCCCGCTCGGCCGCCGGGTGGCCGACGCGGCCGCCATGCTCGACGTGGTCACCGACGAGGACGGCTACCGCGACGCCGTCGACGCCGACCCGGGGCCGCTGCGGATCGCGCTGTCCTGGTACGCCCCACTCGGCAAGCGGCCGCCCGTCGAGGCCGCCCGCAAGCAGGCCGTGCTGGAGATGGCGCGCCGCCTGCGCGACCTTGGCCACGAGGTGACCGAGGCCGACCCGCCGCTGGGGCTGCGGCCGAGCAGCCAGTTCATGGCCCGCTACCTGCGCGGGATCTCCGACGACGCCGCCAGCCTGCCGCACCCGGAGTGGCTGGAGCCGCGCACCCGCCGGGCCGCCGCGATCGGCCGGCGCATCCCGGACAGCACGCTGGCCAGGACCCTGGCCGCCGAGGCACGGCTGGACACCGCGCTGCGGGAGTTCTTCGGCGGCTACGACGTGCTGCTGGCGCCGGGCTGGACCACCAGGCAACCGGCGATCGGCCGTTTCCACGGCGCCGGCGCGGTACACACCCTGGCCGCGCTGACCAACCCGATCGCCTACTTCCCGCTGTGGAACGTGGTCGGCTACCCGGTGGCCGCCGTCCCGGTCACCCGCGACGAGGCCGACCTGCCGATCGGTGTCCAGCTGGTCGGGCCGCCGCGCAGCGAGCACCGGCTGCTGTCGCTGTCCGGCCAGCTCGAGCGCGCCCACCCGTGGGCGGGCGACCGGCCGGCCGACGGGTAGGCCGGCTCAGCTACGCAGCATCTCCGCGACCAGGAACGCCAGCTCCAGGCTCTGCTGGGTGTTCAGCCGGGGGTCGCAGGCGGTCTCGTAGCGGCTGTTGAGGTCCGCGTCGGAGATGTCCTGCGCCCCGCCGAGGCACTCGGTGACGTCCTCGCCGGTCAGCTCGACGTGGATGCCGCCGGGGTGGGTGCCCAGCCTGCGGTGCACCTCGAAGAAGCCCTGCACCTCGTCCACGATGCGGTCGAAGTGGCGGGTCTTGTAGCCGGTCGACGACTCGTGGGTGTTGCCGTGCATCGGGTCGCACTGCCAGATGACCTGGTGGCCCGACGCGGTGACCTTCTCCACGATCGGCGGCAGCGCCTCGCGCACCTTGCCGTTGCCCATCCGGCTGATCAGCGTCAGCCGGCCGGGGGTGTTGTGCGGGTCGAGGCGCTCGACGTACTCGACGGCCATCTCCGGGGTGGTCGTCGGGCCGATCTTCACGCCGATCGGGTTGGACAGCAGCTCCGCGAACGCGATGTGCGCGCCGTCGAGCTGCCTGGTGCGCTCGCCGATCCACAGGAAGTGCGCCGACAGGTCGTAGAGCCGGGGCTCGTTGCGGGTGTCCAGGCGCAGCAGCGCGCGCTCGTAGTCCAGCAGCAGCGCCTCGTGGCTGGCGAAGATCTCGGTGGAGTGCAGCGAGTAGTCCTCGACGCCGCAGGCGGCCATGAACCGCAGGCCGCGGTCGATCTCGGTGGCCAGCGCCTCGTAGCGCTCACCGGCCGCCGAGTTGCGCACGAAGTCCTTGTTCCACTCGTGCACCTTGGTCAGGTCGGCCATGCCGGCCGCGGTCAGCGCGCGCAGCAGGTTCATCGCCGCGCCCGCGTTGGCGTAGGCGCGGATCATCCGGCCGGGGTCGGGCACCCGCGCCTCGGGCGTGGGGGCCAGCGAGTTGATGATGTCGCCCCGGTAGACCGGCAGGCCGAGCGCGTCGAGCTTGTTGGAGCGGGGCTTGGCGTACTGGCCGGCGATCCGGCCGACCTTGACCACCGGCAGGCTCGCGCCGTAGGTCAGCACGATCGCCATCTGCAGCAGGGTGCGGATGTTGCCCCGGATGTGCGGCTCGGTGTTGTCCACGAACGTCTCGGCGCAGTCGCCGCCCTGCAGCATGAACGCCTCACCGCGGGCGACCTCGGCGAGCTTGGTGCTCAGCCGGTCGATCTCGTTGGGCACGGTGATCGGGGGCACGCTCTCCAGCACCGTGCGTACCTGGTCCACCTGCTCGCGGTCAGGCCACTCCGGTTGCTGGGCGGCCCGCCGGGTGAGCGCCTCGTCCAGGCGGGCCCGCATCTCCTGCGGCAGCGGGGGTAGCTCGGGGAGGGTGTCCACCGGGACGTCCACAGTCCAGTTCACGGGCTAAGGGTATCGGTGCCAGGGAAGCGCCGTACGTCGACAGCGGTGCGGCCTTGCCCACTGCCCCCACTACAGGAACGTGTAGATCGTGATCACCGAGTTGGGTGCCACGTTGCTGCCCGGCGGTGGGTTCTGCCCGATCACGCGCGTGCCGCCGTAGGCCTGCACGCTGGTCTGCAGCCCCAGCTCGGCGAAGATCTGGGTGGCCTCCTCGGCGCTCTTGCCGCCGACGTCGGGCACGGACACCCCGTTGGACGTCACGACGCCGACCTCGCTGCCCGCCTCCAGCGTGGTGCCGACCGCCGGATCGGTACCGACCACCCGGCCGCCCTGGATCTCCGCGTCGAACTGCGGATCACGCTCCACCGGCTCGAACTTCTGCGCGCGCAGCTCGGCGAACGCCTCGTCGGGGGTCATGTTGCGCACGTCGGGCACCGGCCGGGGCGCCGGGCCCTTGCTCACCACGATCTCCACCCGCTGGTTGAGGTCGACGACCTCACCCGACGCCGGGTCGAGGCGGATCACCCTGCCCTGTTCGACCTCGTCGTGGTACTCGTTGGCGCCGTCGTCGGTCGCCGGGCTGAGCTGGGCGTCGCGGATGGCCCGCTCGGCCTCCTCGACGGTGACCCCCTGCCGCACGTCGGGGACCTTCGGCGGGCCGGAGGACACCAGCAGCGTGACCGACTCGCCGCGCAGCACGTCCTGACCGCTCTTGGGCTCGGTGCCGATCGTCACCCCGGCCTCGACGGCGTCGTCAGGTACCTGCTTGATGTCGCCCTGCAGGTCGTTCTCGACCAGCAGTGCCTGGGCCCGGTCGGCGTCCAGGCCGGCCACGGTCGGCACGGTGCTCCACCGGCCGTCGACGAACCACCAGGTCGTGGTGGCCGAGATGGCCAGCGCGAGCACCGCGACCAGGCTCCACAGCACGACCGTCCCGCGCCGCTTGGCCGGCCGGCCGAGCGGCATCCCGGCGCCGGGGGTCCCTGGTGGTCGCCGCATCGGGGGACCCATCGGCTGGCCCATCGGTGGTGGCGCCATCGGCGGGACCGGGGTGGCCATGCTCGGCTGGCCGAGGTCCTGGCGGGCGGCGACCTGGTCGAGGTCGGTACGCAGCATCGCCCTGGTGCCCCGGGGGCCCGCGGCCTGGAACCCGGCCGGCACCTGGCGCACGATGGTGGCGTTGCCCGCGCCGGCGGTCGGCAGCGGAGTCGGCACCGGGGTCGCCGGCTTGGTCTGCTCGGCGAAGTCCAGCAGGCCGCCGTCATAGGTCCCGTCGGAGGTGCCGTCGGAGGTCAGCGTGCCCGCGTCCCGGTCCGCCGGCGGCGGCCAGGCCTTGGCCCGCGCCAGCTCCGCGGGCGTCACCGGGACCGTGCGGTCGTCCAGTGTCGGCTCGGGCACCGGCACCCCGACCCTGGGGATCGCCAGGTGGGCGCGCAGGGCCTGGACCTCGGCGAGGAACGCGGCGCCGTCGGCCGGCCGGGCGGCCGGGTCGCGCCGGGTCGCGCGCACCACCAGCTCGTCGAGCGCGGGCGGCAGGCCGCCGACGCTCAGGCTCGGCGCCGGCACGTCGTCGTTCACGTGCCGGTAGGCGATGGACAGCGGGTTGTCGCCGGTGTAGGGCGTGCCGCCGGTGAGCATCTCGTAGAGCAGGATGCCGGCCGAGTACACGTCGCCGCGGGAGGTGGCGTTGCCGGTGGTGACCTGCTCGGGGGACAGGTAGGCGACCGTGCCGAGGATGATGCTCGAACTGGTCGTCCCGGCGCTGGCCACGGCCCGGACCAGGCCGAAGTCGCCGACCTTGACCGTGGTGCCGTGCTCGCCCTCGTGGCCGATCAGCACGTTCTCCGGCTTGACGTCCCGGTGTACCAGCCCGGCCCGGTGCGCGGCGGCCAGCGCGGCGAGCACCGGCTCGATGATCGCGAACGCCAGCGGGAGGTCCACCCGGCCGTGTTCGGGCAGCAGGTCACGCAGCGTGCCGCCGTCGACCAGCTCCATCACCAGGTAGACCAGGTCGCCGCCGGGGCCGCGGTCGACCCCCTGGTCGTGCACGGCGACGACGTTCGGGTGATGGATCTTGGCCGCGGACCGCGCCTCGCGCTCGAAGCGGTCGACGAAGGTCTGGTCGTCGGCGAACCGCCCGTCCATCACCTTGACCGCGACCCGCCGGTCGAGTCTGGTGTCCAGGCCCCGGTAGACCGCCGACATGCCACCGCGCGCGAGTAGTGCGTCCACCCGGTAGCGCTGCTCGAGCAGCGCACCGATCAGCCCGACTCCCCTTTCGTCCACGCTTGTGATGGTAATGACGACGAGCGGGGTCCGTGGCGGAGCCACCGATTATGTAACGAGGTTGCCGACAAAACATCGAGGCGCGTGGATCCCCGGTGTGGCATCGTGGGCAGGGTGAGTGCGACACCTTTCGCCGACGATGTGCTCGATCCGCAGGTTGAGGTGCTCGTTCTGCCCGATGTGGCGGAGCGCCTCGGTTTGTCGGTCACGAAGGTCAGGCAGGCGTTGCGGGACGGGCAGTTGGTCGCGGTTCGTCGCGACGGCGTGCTTGCCGTCCCGGCCGTCTTCCTCACCGACGAGGGCGAGATCGTCAAAGGCCTGCCCGGCACAATCAACGTGCTCGCCGACGCCGGCTTCTCGACCGAGGAGATGATCCGCTGGTTGTTCACCGCGGACGACACGCTCCCCGGCCGCCCGGTCGACGCCCTGCGGGCGACGGGCGGGCGTGAGGTCAAGCGCCGCGCGCAGGCGTTGGCGCTCTAGCCGGCACGCCGAGTCGACCCGATACGGCTGGCGTAGGCGCTGACCAGACCGGGCAGCGCGATGCCGAGACGCCGGTGGGTCGGGACCACCACCCGACGGCTCAGGACGGCGTAGTCGCAGTCGACTATCTCGTCCAGGATCCGCCGGTAGAGCGTGTACGCCACCCGCACGCAGGGCTGGGACTCCTTGCGCAGCAACGCGATCCCCGGTTCCGCGCGCCGGTAGACCGCGTGCGTGTACGACACCAGGTGGGCCAGCGCGCGCCGCACCGCCGGGTCCGGCCTGCCGGTCCGGTAGGCGTGCTCCAGCCGGGCCCGGTCGACGCCGAACGCGGCCAGCTCCTCGGCCGGCAGGTACACCCGCCCCCGGTCGAGGTCCTCGCCGACGTCGCGCAGGAAGTTCGTCAGCTGGAACGCCTCGCCAAGCGCCGCGGCCGCCGGCGCCGCGTCGGCCACCGGGCCGTCGGTGCCGAACACCGGCAGCAGCTGCAGGCCGATCACGCCGGCCGAGCCGTGCATGTAGGCGGCCAGCTCGGCGCGGCTGGCGTAGTCGGTGACCGACAGGTCCATCCGCATCGAGGCGAGGAACTCGGTGAACAGGCCGGGGTCGATGTCGTGGCGGCGCACGGTGTCGGTCAGCGCCAGCAGCACCGGGTTGGCCGCCGGGCCACCGGCCAGCGCCTGGTCGAGCGCGTGTGCCAGACCGGCCAGCGCGCCCGCCCGGTCGGGCACCTCGGCCGCGTCGACGATCTCGTCGGCCAGCCGGGCGAAGCCGTAGAGCGCGTGCACCGCGGGGCGGCGGTCGGCCGGCAGCAGACGGGTGGCCAGGAAGTAGGTACGGCCGTGCCGGGCGTTGATCCGGCGGCACTCGCGGTAGGCGGCCGCCAGTGGCCCGGCTAACCGGCGGGCGCGCAGCTGACCCACTGGCCCACCGGGCACGCGTCGTTCTCCGTCCGGAAGGTCCCGATCAGCGAGGTGACCAGTGCGTGCGCCGGGGCGACGCCGTCGGCCGTGGTCACCAGGGAGGCCGAGCACGCGGACTTGGTGGCGGCCAGGCAGCCGCGCAGCTGCGCGGCTGCGTGGTCGCGCCAGTACCGGGTGGGGACCACGCCGTACTTGTAGGTCGTGCCGGCGTAGGTGATCTGGTACACCGCGTGGGAGCCCTCGGTCTTCTCGATGTCGGCGACGGCCGGGGTGGCCTGCGCCGCCTTGGTCAGCTCGGTCACGTCCGGCGGCTCGGCCAGCACCAGCGCCGACCACTGCGCACCGTAGGGGTGCGTGCCGGGGACCGAGTTGGCGCGCTGGTAGAAGCTCGCCCACTGCGGGGTGGCGATCTTGCAGCTCGCCGAGGAGCCCGCCCCCGGCGCCACCGGCCCGACCTTCGCCTCACAGCTGCCAAGTGGCTGGCCGTCGCCGGTCCAGTCGGCCTTGAGATGCACCCGGACCGCCGACTTGCCGGCGTTGCGCAGGTCGACGACCAGCGTGCAGCTCGGCGCGCCGCACGCGTCGAACCGGTGCTCGCCCTGCTCGATCCCGACCAGCGCGTCGACCGCGGTGGTCAGCTCGGTGGACGCCCGCTTGGCCAGGTTCTGGTAGTGGGTCGGCGCCTGGGGCGACACGTCGACCACGTCCAGCTCCACCTGCTCGACCGAGGCGGTGTTCGCGCCCCCGATCCGGTCCAGCGCGAAGCGCAGCGGCCCGTGCGGCGCCTCGGTGGCCAGGTAGACCGTGCCGCCATCGACGGTGACCACGTAGGCGGCCACGCCGGCGATCGTCTCCTGGGGGTTGGCGCTCAGCTCGGTGCCGCTGTCGGACTCCACCACCTGGCCGGCGGCCTGGCTGACCAGGTCGGGGGTGAAGACCTGGCCGAACTCGATGCCGATCAGCGAGGTCGGCAGCTTGACCCAGCGGTTGGCCAGCGCGCCGCCGTCACCGTCGTTGATGCCGAACCTGGCGGCCATCGCGCCCCAGAACTGGACGTTGCCCCTGAGGTAGAGGTCGTCGCCGATCATGGTGACCGTGGCGCCGAGGCCGTTGACCGAGATCGCGCCGAACACCTCACCGGAGGGCAGCGCGTGCAGGTCGACAGTGGTCGGCGTGCCGTCCGCGGCGAGCAGGTTGCCGGTGTAGTGCACCGCGCCCGCCTCGGCGAAGTCCACCAGCGACTGGGCGGTGGCCTCCTCGGTGGTCGGCGGGCCGATGTCGATGCCGGCCGGGCTGCCGGCGACCGCGTTGGTACAGCTCGCGACCAGCAGGACCACTCCGGTCGCCAGCAGCGCGAGCCTGGTCCGGCCTGGTCGTGATCGCATGGTGCCTCCCCATCCGGCTGCGCCGAGGCGGCTGGCCTCGCCCACGCACTTCCGCCAGGAGTATCCCAGTTCAGTGTGCGGTCGTGAGGGCAACCTCGGGCACTCGTCGGGTACGAACCGGCGAACCGACGACCCTGGCCGCGGCCAGCCGCCCGGAGACCAGCACCGGCGGCACGCCGACCCCCGGGGTGGTGCCACAGCCGGCGAGCACCACGTTGTCCACGCCGCGGGCGAGGTTGCGCGGGCGGAAGGGGCCGGTCTGGCGGAACGTGTGCGCGAGCGAGAACGGGGTCCCCGCGGCGAGCCCGGCCGCCTCCCAGTCAGCGGGCGTGACCAGCCGTTCGACCTCGACCGCGGCGTCGAACCCGGTCAGCCCGCGGGCGGCGAGCACCCGGCCGAGCTCCGCGCGGTAGGCGGGCCCGACCCGCGCCCAGTCGATCCGGCCGACCTCGGTGTTCGGGCAGGGCGCCAGCACCGACACCAGCTGCCGGCCGGCGGGCGCCAGCGTCGGGTCGGTCGCGGTCGGCCGGGTAACCAGCAGCGACGGGTCGCTCATCAGTGAGCCCTTGACCAGGATCTCGTCGAAGGTGCGCCGCCACGCGCCGCCGAAGAACACCGTGTGGTGCGCGAGCTCGGGCCAGGACCTGGTCAGGCCGGCGTGCAGCACGACCGCCGACGGCGACCAGCGCGGCCGCACCGGGCGGCGGGGCGCGCCGCCGAGCAGGCGGTAGCTGACCGGCAGGTCGGGGGTGAGCACGACGGCGTCGCACGGGATCCGCTCGCCCTGGGTGGTGCGGACCGCGCTGACCCGCCCGCCGGTGCGCTCCAGCCAGGCCGCGCCGGTGCCGTAGTGGATCCGCGCGCCCGCGGTGGTCGCGGCGGCGGCCATCGCCTCGGCGACCGCGCCGACCCCGCCGCGGGGGAACCACACCCCGGCCACGGTGTCCATGTAGGCGATCACCCCGTAGGCGGCCAGCGCCTGGCTGGGGGCCAGGCCGGCGTAGAGGGCCTGGAAGGAGAACACCCGGCGCAGGCGCTCGTCGCGCAGGAACCTGGCGACGGTCGGGCCGAGTCGGCCGAAGCCGCCGATCGCGGCCAGCCGGGCCAGCTGCGGGGACACGATGCCGAACGGGGAGTCGAAGTTCGCGCCGATGAACGTGTCCCGCTGCAGCCGGTACAGCTCGGTCAGCCAGTCGCGCAGCCGCAGGTAGCCGGCGGCGTCGCGGGGGCCGGCGAAGCGGCGGACCTCGTCGGCCATGGCCTCACGGTCGGCGTGCACGTCCAGGCTGGCGCCGTCGGCGAAGTGGGCGCGGTAGGCGGGGTCCAGGCGGGTGAGCTCGACCCGGTCGGCCAGCGACTCGCCGACCGCGGCGAACGCCTCGTCGATCAGCTCGGGCATGGTGAGCACGGAGGCGCCGGTGTCGATCCGGTAGTCGCCGAGCCGGTCGCCGCCCGCGCGGCCGCCGGGGGTCTGCTCCTGCTCGATGAGGGTGACCTCCCGGCCGGCGCCGAGCAGGTGCAGCGCGGTGGACAACCCGGCGAGTCCTGCGCCGACGACGACGACGTGGTCGGTCGGCCCGGTGACGGTGCGCATGCTCAACGGTCCCGTCTGGTGGCCGCGACGGCGAGGTCGGCGAGTCTGGTCACGCCGGGCTCGGCCAGGCCGGCGGTGGCCAGCGCGGCCATCGCGGAGCCGGTCAGCCGTTCGATCCGGCGCTCCAGCTCGGCCACCGCGCCGACCTCGACCATCAGCTCACGCACCCGTTCGATGGTCGCCGGCGCCAGGTCGGGGTCGCCAAGCGCGCCCCGCAGCAGCTCCGCGTCGGCGTGCCGGCCGTCCCGTTCCGCATAGCCGAGGCTGAGCGCCACCAGCAGCGTCCGCTTGCCCTCCCGCAGGTCGTCGCCCGCCGGCTTGCCGGTCAGCTCGGTGTCGCCGTAGATGCCGAGCACGTCGTCGCGCAGCTGGAACGCCACGCCGATGTCGGTGCCGAAGGTCCGCACGGCGTCCACGGTCGGCTGGTCGGCCCCGGCGAGCGCGACGCCGAGGTGCAACGGCCGCTCCACGGTGTAGGCGGCGGTCTTGAGCCGGGCCACGCCAAGCGCCCGCTCCTCGGACTCGTCGCCCTCGGCCTGGGCGAGCACGTCCAGGTACTGGCCGGCGAACATCTCCGCGCGCATCGACTGCCACGGGTCGCGCGCCGCGGCCCGCATCGCCGGGGTGAGTGGCGCGCTCTCGAACATGTCGTCGGCCCAGGCCAGCGCCAGGTCACCGAGCAGGATCGCGGCCGCGGCGCCGAACCGCTCCGGCTCGCCGAGCCAGCCGCCAGCCCGGTGTGCCTCGGTGAACCGCACGTGCACCGTCGGCTGGCCGCGGCGCAGCTCGGAGGCGTCCATGATGTCGTCGTGCACCAGCGCGCAGGTCTGGATCAGCTCGAGCGCGCTCACCGTGCGCAGCACCGTGCGTGCCGTCGGCCCGTCCGCGTCGCCGCCGGCCGCCCGCCACCCCCACCAGGCGAACGTCGGGCGCAACCGCTTGCCGCCACGCAGGGCGAAGTCCGAGAGGTGGTCGACCGCCCTGGCGAACGTCCTGGCCAGTTCGGGCAGCTCGGCCTGGCGCGCGGTGAGGTAGCCGGCCAGTATCTGCTCGACGTGGCGATGCACGGCGGCGTCGATCGAACTGTCGATCGGACCGTCGATGGACTGGTCGGTGGTCGGCACGGCGACCATGGTGCGTGGTCGGCCCGACCGGCATACCAGCGGGGGTCCACTGAGGCTCGGCCAGGAGCCTGGTCGCACCCGACGCGATCTCACTACCCTGAAGAGCATGACTTCGGTGATGGAGCGGATCCCGGGAGACCGGCCGGTGTTCTCCGTGGAGTTCATGCCTCCGCGTGACGACGCGGACGAGCGGCGGCTGTGGAACGCCATCCGCTCACTGGAGGGGCTGGACCCGGCCTTCGTCTCGGTCACCTACGGTGCCGGCGGGTCGAACCGGGACCGGACGATCCGCACGACCGGCCGGGTGGTCAAGGAGACCACGCTGGTCTCGATGGCCCACCTCACCGCGGTCGACCACTCGGTCGCCGAGCTACGCAACGTGATCGGCTGGTACGCCTCGCTCGGCATCCGCAACGTGCTGGCGCTGCGCGGCGACCCGCCGGGCGATGTCATGGGCGACTGGGTACAGCACCCGGAGGGCCTGGAGTACGCCGAGGACCTGGTCCGGCTCGTGCGCGAGCTCGGGGACTTCTGCGTCGGCGTGTCCGCCTTCCCCTACGGCCACCCCCGCTCCGCCGACCTGGACACCGACACCGAGTTCCTGGTCCGCAAGCTGCGGGCGGGCGCCGACTTCGCCATCGCGCAGCTGTTCTTCGAGGCGGAGGACTTCCTGCGGATGCGCGACCGGGTGGCCGCGCGCGGCTGTGACGCGCTGCTGCTGCCGGGTGTGATGCCGTTGACCACGCCGAGGATCCTGTCCAAGTCGGTGGAGCTGTCCGGCGCGCCGGTGCCGGCGTCGATCGCCAACCGGCTGGACCCGGTGGCCGACGACCCGGCGGCGTTCCGCGCGGTCGGCATGGACGTGACCGCCGAGCTGTCGGCCAAGCTGCTCGCCGAGGGCGTGCCCGGCCTGCACTTCTACACGTTCAACCGGGCGAAGGCGACCAGGGAGATGGTCGACCGGCTCAACCTGGTGCCCACCGCGCCACCGGCCTCGGCTGTCGGTTAGCGGCCGGCCACCGCCGCGGCCTGTGCCCGTTCGGCACGCAACGCGCGGCGGTGGGTGTACAGCGCGAGCAGCACCACGAGCGCGGCCACGACCACCGCGCCGCCGCCGACCACGGCCACCCACTGTGCCCAGGTCATCCCGGTGTCGCCGCTGTACTGCGTGGTCGCGTTGAACTCGGTGACCGCGCCCGCCTTGGGCGTCCAGGTGATCTCGCCGTCGGTGTTGTCGCCGTTGGTGCGCGAGACCGTGCCCGGGAAGGCGATCTTCAGCTGCACGTCGGCGCGTTCGGCCGGGACCCTGGTCAGGTCGATGGAGCCGGCAAGGGACACCAGCCCGCCGGAGCGGCGGAAGGACATCCGGTACTGCTTGACCGAGGAGATCGTCTCCACCAGGAGGCTGAAGTCGGTGAAGGTCAGGTTGGTGAAGGTGAGTTTCTGGCCGACGTAGCCGTCCGCGGTGTACGGCTCGGCGTGCACCTGGTCGGCGAGCTCCGGCTTGATCGTCAGGTCGGGGCCGTTGTCGTCCTGGCCGGTCGGCATGGCCGCGATCACCAGCTCGCCGGAGATCAGGTCGTCGGGGGAGACGGCGATGGCCGCGTGCATCCGTAGGCACCCGGTCAGCGACATGATCATCATGCTGAGCAGTACGACGAGTCCGATCACCCTGCGGAGGCTGTGTCGGCCGGCTTTGCGCACCGGGACATCCTGCCAGAGGGAGCGCTCCAACCCACACCAGCCGGATAATTCGGTGGCGGGATTGGGTAGCGTCCGAACAATGGACACCCCGGTGCACCGCGTCTGTGACTCCTATGTGGACGACTATCTTCGGCTCGACCCGTTGGCGGCGACCGCGCTCGGCGTCACCGCCTACGACGACCAGTGGCCGGACCTGTCCGCGGCCGGCCACGACGAGCGCGCCGCGCTGGCGGCCACCGCGCTGGCCGAGGTCGAGGCCATCGAGCCGGTCGACGACGGTGAGCGCGACGCCAAGGCGGTGTTCACCGAGCGGCTCGGCGCCGAGCGGGCGATGTACGAGGCCGGGCTGCTGACCGGTGGGCTGAACGTGATCGCGAGCCCCGCGCAGGACCTGCGGCAGATCCTCGACCTGATGCCGACCGACTCGACCGACGCGTGGCACACCATCGCCCGCCGGTTGGCCGCGATGCCCGCGGCGGTGGCCAGCTATCGCGACGGCCTGCGCCACGCCGCCGACAACGGCGTGGTGGCCGCCGCGCGCCAGGTGCGCAAGGTGGCCGAGCAGTGCGTGACCTGGACCGGGCAGGGCGCCGAGCCGTCGTTCTTCACCTCGTTCGTGGCCGCCGGTCCCGAGGAGCTGCGTGCCGAGCTGGCCGCCGGCGCGGCCTCGGCCAACCAGGCCTACGCCGACCTGGCGGTGTTCCTGCGCGAGGAGCTGCTCGCGCGGGCCCCGGCCGAGGACGCGGTCGGCGAGGAGGTCTACGGCCTGTGGTCGCGGCTGTTCCTCGGCGCGCGGCTGGACCTGCGCGAGGCCTACGAGTGGGGCTGGGCGGAGTTCCTCCGGATCGAGACGGAGATGACGGCGGTGGCGAACCGGATCCGGCCGGGGGCCACCATCGCGGAGGCGGCCGCGGCGTTGGACGCCGACCCGCGCTACCGGGTCGCCGGCCGGGAGGCGTTCCGGGACTGGATGCAGCGGCTGTCCGACGGCGCGCTGGCCGACCTGCGGGGAACGCACTTCGACATTCCGGACGAGGTCATGCGGATCGACTGCCGGATCGCGCCGCCGGGTGGCGGTGCCGGCGCGTACTACACCCACCCGTCGGAGGACTTCGGCCGGCCGGGCGCGATGTGGTGGGCGCTGCCGCCGGACAAGGAGGAGTTCTCCACCTGGCGGGAGGTGAGCATCGTCTACCACGAGGGCGCTCCCGGCCATCACCTGCAGATCGCGACCGCGCAGTACAGCGCGGACCGGTTGAACAAGTTCCAGCGGATGCTGGCCTCGGTGCCGGCCTACAGCGAGGGCTGGGCGCTGTACGCGGAGCTGCTGATGCGCGAGTTCGGCTACCTGTCCGACGACGGCGACCTGCTCGGCATGCTGAACGAGAGCCTGTTCCGGGCGGCCAGGGTGATCATCGACATCGGCATGCACCTGAAGCTGGAGATCCCGCGTGGGACCGGTTTCCACGAGGGGGCGCGCTGGACGCCCGAGCTCGGCCTGGAGTTCATGCTGACCCGCACGATCACCGAGGAGGCACTGGTCGTCGACGAGATCGACCGCTACCTCGGCTGGCCGGGCCAGGCCCCGGCCTACAAACTCGGCGAACGGCTGTGGCTCTCGGCCCGCGAGGAGGCCAGGTCCCGCCCGGACTTCGACCTCAAGCGATTCCACATGCAGGCCCTGCGCATGGGCCAGATGGGCCTGGACACCCTGCGCGAACGCCTCGCCGACCTGTCCTAGCTACTCGGCCGGCCGGTCCCCGAGGGGAAGTGTTCTCCCGAGGACACCGAACGGGCGCGGGTCGCCGGTGAACCGGTAGTTGCGCAACACGTCGCTGAAGCCCATCCGGTAGTACAGCCGCCACGCGCGGGACGGGCCCTCCGGCGTGGACAGCAGCACCTTGCTCGCCGGCACCGCGGCCAGCAGCTGGCGTAACAGGTCCCCGCCGACGCCGCGTCCCTGCGCGCCGGGGTGCACGTGTACCTCGGTCAGCTCGAAGTAGTCGTCCAGCCAGCGGTTCGCCAGGTCGACCCCGGAGCGCTCGATGACCCCGCGCCGCACCTGCTCGTGCCACCACTGGCCGGTCGCGCCCCGGTAGCCGTAGGCGACGCCGACCATCTTGTCGCCGGGGTCGAACGCGGCCACGCAGCGCCAGTCCGCGCGCAGCATGTGCGCCAGCCACATCGGCGCGCGCTGCTCGGCGGTACCCACCGGGTAGTGCATCGCCGTGACGTAGAGCGACAGTGCCTCGGGCAGGCGCGCCCGCAGCTCGTCCTGGCTGAGGTCGACGAAGCGTTCGACTCGGGGTGGCACCGTCGTCACGACACGCGATTCTCCTCCTCGCCCGCAACGTCCGCGGGCACGCCCCCCGTCAGCGCCACCAGGTCGGCGAATGTCGTCGGGAACACCGCCTTCGGATGGCCGGCCGCCGCCCATACGACCTCGTGGCCGGCCAGCGCCCGGTCGACCAGCGTGCGGATCGACCGGGGGTGGCCGATCGGCGCCACCCCGCCGATCGCCTGCCCGGTGTGCTCGCGCACGAACGCGGGGTTGGCCCGGCCGACCGCGCTCGCCCCGGCGAGGCCGGCCAGCAGCGTGGTGTCGGCCCGGTGCGCGCCGGAGGTCAGCGCCAGCAACGGGAACTCCTGTTCACCCTCGGTAGCGCGGAACACCAGGCTGTTCGCGATCGCGCCGACCGGCACCCCGACCGCCTGCGCGGCGGCCGCCGCGGTGCGCACGTCGTCGTCGAGGATCCGGATGCCGTCGGCCGCCTCCGTGAGCCCGGCTTCGCGCAGGGCGGCGGAGATCTTGCTGATCGCAGGGTGGTCAAGAGAGGTCATGGGCACATAACAGCACAGATGTGGCCAGCGTCGCGCGGAAAATCCGCACTGAGGTTGAGTCTGCCGGTAGGCGGAGTTAAGCTCGAATCTGCTCGAACATACGTTCGAGCGAAAGCTCGGTGGTGGGGCGGGGGAAGCGCCTCGCCACCGAGCACCGCCGGCTTCCCCTCGGCACAGCGTCACTGTCAGTGACGTTATTGGACCGCGAGGAGGAGTCAGGTGACCACAACTCTGGACCATCGGGACCCACAGTCGAACGTGCCGGAGTCCGCGCTCACCCTGCTCTCCCAGGCCGAGAACGGCCTCGCAGAGGCCGAGGTCGAGCCGGCGGCGGCCAACCGGTTCGCCATGGCCTACCTGGCCGCCCTGCGCGGTGGCGCCGCGCTGCTCGCCCTGCGCGGCCGGCCGCACCGGGCCAGGTCACGGCCGATGAGCGTGTGGACGCTGCTCGCCTCGGTCGCCCCGGAGATGCGGGAGTGGGCGGCGTTCTTCGCCTCCTGCTCGGCCACCCGCGCGTCGGTGCAGGCCGGCATCACCCGTGCGGTCACCAACCGCTCCGCCGACGACCTGGTCCGCCAGACCAGCCAGTTCCTCGACCTGGTCGCGCGCGCGATCCGCGGCCCGCGATGACCACACGGGCACTGGCCGACTACGGCCGCCTGCTCGATGCGCTCGACCTGGAGGGGGAGTTGCTCGCGTCGTCGGCGCGCGGCGCGGATCCCGGCCTGGCCGTGCCGAACGCGCCCGGGATGACCCTGGGCGGCACGGTCCGGCACGTCGGCAGCGTGTACCGGATGGTCGTGGCCTGGGTGCGGGCCGGCGGCAACCAGCCGACCAGATGGCAGCGCGCCCCCGACGACGGCCAGTCCTTGGCGGACTACCTGCGCACCGGACACCGCGCGGTGCTCGACGAGCTGGCCGCGCACGACCCGGAGGAGGGCTGCGCCACCTGGTGGCCGGTGCACCAGGCCTACGGGTTCTGGTACCGCAGGCTGGCCCACGAGAGCACCGTGCACCGCATCGACGTGCAGCAGGCGGCGGCCGGCATGACCGTCGGCGGCATCAGCGACGACGTCGCACTCGACGGCGTCGACGAGGCGCTGACGTTGTGGTTCACCCATCGGCTCGGGGTGCTCGGCGTGACGAACTCGTGGCATGGCCAGGTCGCCGTGCTCGCCGGCAGACGCCGGTGGATCGCGCACATGACGGCGACCGGGACGGCCGCGTGGCGGGCGGGCGAGGACGAGATGGAGGGCGTGGACGCCAGCGTGACCACCGACCCGACCGGGATGTACCTGTGGCTGTGGGGCAGGCGCCCGATCCGCACGGTCACCCCGGCGGGCGACCGGGCAGGGATCGCGCAGCTGTGGCACCTGTTGCGACTGGCGACCCACTAGTTTCGCGGAACTGTCGGTGTCGTCGGCTAGCGTTTCGATCATGTCCACGCGACTGGTCAATGTGGTCGTCGACGCCGCCGATCCGCGTGCCCTGGCCGAGTTCTGGCACGAGCTGCTCGGCTGGCCACTGAGCGAGCCCGCGCCCGCCGAGGTCGAGTTACGCGCCCCACGGGCCGACGGTTGCCCGTGGGACCTGGTCTTCGTCCCGGTCCCCGAGCCGAAGACGGTCAAGAACCGCCTGCACCTCGACCTGGCGAGCGGCTCGGCCGACGAGCAGATGGCCATCGTCGACCGGGCGGTCGCGCTTGGCGCCAAACGGATCGACATCGGTCAGCGCAACGTGCCGTGGTTCGTCCTCGCCGACCCGGAGGGCAACGAGTTCTGCGTGCTGGAGTCCCGGCCGGAGTACGTCGACGCCGGGGCGATCGCCGCGATCGTGGTCGACGCCGACGATCCGGCGGCGCTGGCCGAGTTCTGGTCGGCGGCCGGCGGCTGGCCGGTGGTGCGCGCCGGGGCCGAGTTGGTGTCCCTGCGCGACCCCGGCGGCCGGGGCCCGTGGCTGGAGTTTCTCCGCGGCACCGACGCGCGGGTGGTGAAGAACCGCGTGCACCTCGACGTCGCGCCGTTCGCCGACGGCTCGGTGCGCGCCGAGGTCGAGCGGTTGACCGCGCTGGGCGCCCGCCCGGCCGACGTCGGTCAGCGCAACGTGCCCTGGGTGACGCTCGCCGATCCGGGGGGCAACGAGTTCTGCGTGCTCACGCCCCGCTGACGTCCTCGACGGTCAACTCGTAGGTCACCGACACCATGATGCCGGGGCCGCTCCCCTCGATCGTGAGCGAGTACTCGTTCGGCCCGAGGCCGTTCTCGGTGAACCACAGACCACAGGCGTAGCCGTCGAACTCGCCCTCCTCACCGGTCACCGGGTTGCCGGCCACGGTGGGGAAGGTGACCGGCACCGGGCCCAGCTTCTCGAGCGGCAGTGATTTCTTGCCGAGCTGCACCTCTCCGGTGGCCGTACGGAGGAACTCGTCGCATTCCGCGCTCGTGGCCGCCACGTGGTTGACCGCCGGGCCGACCAGCGGGACATCGGCCGGCACGGTGCACCGGCGGGTCACCGGCTCGCCGAAGGACCCGGCCAGCAGCCAGACCCCCACCTGTTGGTCGTGGTCGCAGTGTGCGCCGGTGGGGTCGCTGACGGGGTTGCTCGCCGCGGGCGTGGACGCGGCCCAGGTCCACCACGTCGACTGCACCAGCACCGGGTCGGTCACGTCGAAGCCCTCGTCGGGCATGACCGCCGTCCCGTCCGAGAGCACCGCGCTGCCCGCGAGGCCGCAGCCCGTTGTCGCCAGCAGGCACAAGAACAGGACCATCAGTCTTGGGCGCATGGCCCATTATGGACGGTCGTCGTTCAGTTGCGGCGGCGCAGGCGGTCGTGCAGGACGCGGCGTACCAGCATGGTCGCCTTGGGCAGGTCCCGGCCCTCGGTGTCCGCGTCCGGTTTCAGCGACTGGACGAGGGTCAGCAGGATGTCGTTGGTCCGGGTCCACAGCGGCACGAACTGGCCGGCGAGCGGGCCGGCCGCGCGGATCGGGCCGCCGGTCAGCTCCTGCGCGGTGCGGGCGAGGGACAGGGTCGCCGCGTCGCGGAAGACCAGGTGGACCTCGTCGCCCTCGACGCGGACCTCCATCTTGCGGGCGGCGGTCTCCTCCGGGGTGGCGTCGGTGGTGGCGTCGGTGTCCAGCGCGTCGACCTTGGTGGCCACCGCGTCGGGGTGCACGCCGAGTTGGGTGAGCACGGTCGCGGCCATGCTGCCCTCGGCGCGGATCAGCGCCTCCAGCAGGTGGTGGCTGCCCATGGGGGCGTCGCCGGCGAGCGCCTCCGCGGCCGCGACCACCTCGGCCGCGGCGGTGGTGCGGGTCTGTTTGGCGGGGGTGTCGCCTGCTGGGGAGGAGTTGTCCAGCAACGGTTTCACGGTCTGGCCGATGGTGCGGCCCGTCGGCAGGTGCTTGGCCAGGATCTGCGCGGCGACGCCTTTGTTCTCGCGCTCGATCGCGAGCAGGATGTGTTCGGTGCCGATGTAGTTGTGGTTGAGGTTCAACGCCTCCCGCAGGGACAGTTCGAGCACCTTCTTGGCGCGCGAGCTGAACGGCACGTGCCCGGCGGGGGAGGACTCCTCACCGACCCCGACTCGCTCCGTGATCTCGGTCCGGACCAGGTCGGCGCCGATGCCGAGTTGGCGAAGGGCCTGCGCGGCGATCCCGGTCGGCACGGCGAGCAGGCCGAGCAGGACGTGCTCGGTGCCGATCCGCGAGTGCTGCAGGGTGCGGGCTTCCTGCTGGGCGTGGACGACGACGTTACGGGCGTCCGCGGTGAATCGCTCAAACATGTGACTCAGCATGGATACCGCTTACAACCCTGTCAATACAGTGTCAGTAGTAGGGTGAGGGTATGACTGCCTCGGAATGGGACGACCGGCTGGCGCGCTGGCAGGACGAGCTGGAGCTGTTCGCCCAGCTGTCGGACACCCCGTGGGTGACCCTGACCAGGGCCGAGCAGGAGACCGGCGTGTCCAGGTCGGCACTGCGCGCCTGGTACCGCAACGGCGAGATCCAGTCGCGCCTGGCCGACGGCCCCAACGGCCCACAGCGACTGGTGCCGCTGGACGCGGTGGTCGAGCGCGCGGCCAGGTCACCGAGAATCCAACGCAGAGCCGAACGCGAGCTCAGCCTCGAAGCCCAGGTGACCCTGCTACGCAGCCGCGTGGACCAACTAGAACTCCGCCTAACCGCCCTGGAAGCCCGCTGACCCCCACCATCGCGCCCGGTCCGCTCTGTCGCGACGGACCGCTTGTCGGCGCGGGCTTGTGGTCAGGCGCGTAGGCGAAGGCCCTTGGGGGTCGCGCGGAAGCCGGCTTCGCGCAGGATCGTGGACAGGTTTGAGGTCAAGGCCACCTCGCCGTCCGCGCGTTGTACCGCCAACGGTCCCAACCAGCCCTCGCGCACTGCCAGGGACAGCGCCTCGGCCGCCGACCGCAGCACCGCGTCCTCCTCGGTGAACGACAGCAGCGACCGGCCGCCGCGCTCGACATACAGTGCTGGCCGGCCGTCGACCAGTACCGCCAGCGCACCGGCTTTCCTGGCCGCGCGGTGCTTTCCGTCGCCGACCGGGTTCGGCCACGGCAGCGCGGCGCCGTAGGGCTGGGCCGGATCCGCCGCGGCGAGCACCCGGGACACCACCTCGTCCCCCCTCGGCGCGTCGTCCGAACGGGACAGCGCCCGCAGCCGGTCGACCGCGCCGCGCACCGCGAACTGGGACGCGCCAAGGCCTTCCACCACATAACCGCGCACGATCTGCCCGGACTCCTCCATCGCGCGCAGCACCTTGTACACCCCGGTGAACCCGCCGCTCACCCGTTCGGTGTCCAGCGCACCCCTGGTCAACACGCCGTGACGCTCCAAAAAGGACTCCGCGCGCGCGTGTGCCCGCCGCGTCGGGTCCAGCTCGCGCGCGACCACCAGCGACCACCGGCCGGCGACCGTCGGCGGACCGGTACGCGACGGCATCGCCGGCCGCGCCCCCCGCAGCCGCGCGTACCGGCCGCGCGGCGCGGACGCGCGTGGCCGGTGGGCCGCCCCCCGACCCGACACCACCGCGCGCAGCGGCGCGATCGTGTCGTTGGTGACCAGGCCCGCCCACACCAGCTCCCACAGCGCGGCCACGGTGTCCGCGTCGGTCGGCGCCGCCTCGCCGTCCTCGGTCAGCCGCGCGCCCACCCGGTCGGCCAGCTGCCGGAAGAACAGCGCGCCACCGTCGAGCGCCGAGCGCAGCGCCGTGTGCAGCGGTGAGTCCGGCACCGTCTCCTCGACATCGGGCAACAACAGGTCAGCCACATCCGCGGGCGCCACGGCGACCCAGCCGTCCCCGCCGGCCAGTGAACCCGTGCCACACCAGGTGACCTCGCCCGCCGCGGTCAGCTCGTCGAGCAGCGCCGGCTGGTATCCGGGTAGCCGCGAGGGCAGGATCAGCGACTCCAACCCGCTCGCCGGCAGCGGCGCACCGGCCAACTGCTCGACCACGGTGAGCACGTCCTCGGCGCTCGGCGCGGCGCGCAACCGCCTGCCGACCCCGTGCCAGGCCGGCAGGAACCGGCCGAGCGCCGCCGGCTCGACCGGCTCCACCTCGGCCCGCAACCGCGCCAACGACGCCCGCCGCAACCGCCGCAGTACGTCGGCGTCGCAGTACTCGGTGTGCGTGCCGCCGGGGCGCAGCTCCCCGCGCACCATCCGGCCGGTGCCGACCATCCGGTCGAGCACCCCGACGACCACGGCGACCCCCAACCCGAACCGCGCCGCCGCGTCGGCCGAGGTGAACGGGCCGTGCGTGCGCGCGTAGCGGGCGAGCAGGTCGCCGAGCGGGTCGGCGACCGGCTCGGTGAACGCCTCGGGCACGCCGACCGGCAACGCCGTGCCGAGCGCGTCGCGCAGCCGGCCGGCGTCCTCGATGATCACCGTGCGGTCCTCGCCGGCGATCCGCACCCGGATCACCCGCCGCTGCTCGACCAGCTCGGCCAGCCATTCCGGCGGGATGCCCCGCGCCCCGGCCTCCTCGTCGGTCAGGTCGCCGAGGAAACGCAGCAGGTCGGCCGCGTCCTCCTCGTGCCGGGGCCGCCGTTCCCCGTCGAGCCGTTGCAGCGAGCGCTCCACCTCGGCCAGCACCTCGGGGTCGAGCAACTCCCGGATGGCCTCGGAGCCGAGCAACTCGGCCAGCAACGAGCTGTCCAGCGACAGCGCCGCCGCGCGCCGCTCGGCCAGCGGCTGGTCGGCGTCGTAGAGGAACATGCCCGCGTAGCCGAACAGCAGCGAGCGGGCGAACGGCGAGGCCGACGGCGTCTCCACCTCGACCACCCGCACCCGCCGCGACCGCACGTCGGCCATCAGCTCACGCAGCCCGGCCACGTCGTAGACGTCCTGCAGGCACTCCCGCATGGCCTCCAGCACCACCGGGAACCGCTCGTACTTCGCCGCGACCGACAGCAGCTGCGCCGAGCGCTGCCGCTGGCGCCACAGGGGAGTGCGCCGGCGCGGATCGCGCCGGGGCAGCAGCAGCGAGCGGGACGCGCACTCCCGGAACCGCGAGGCGAACAGCGCAGAGCCGCCGACCTCGGCGACGATGATCTGCTCCACGTCCTCCGGGTCGACCAGCACGTCCTCGGCGCCGGCGCGGATCTCCCGGCCCTCGTCGTCGACGGTGTCGGCCAGCTGGATCACGATGCCGTCATCGGAGTGCGCCACCCGGCCCTCCACTCCGCGCCGCTCCCGCAGCCGCGCGCCGATCGCCAACGCCCACGGCGCGTTGACCTGCGCGCCGAAGGGCGAGTGCACGACCAGCCGCCAGTCGCCGAGCTCGTCGCGGAACCGCTCCACCAGCACCGTGCGGTCGTCGGGCACGTGGCGGGTGGCCTCCTTCTGCTCGGCCAGGTAGGCGATCAGGTTGTTGGCCGCCAGCTGGTCGAGCCCGGCTCTGGTGGCCCGCGCCCGCGCGTCCGGCTCGGCCAGGCCGGACATCTCCCGCAGGAACCTGCCAAGCGCCCGGCCGAGCTCCAGCGGCCGACCCGGCGCGTCGCCCTTCCAGAACGGCATCCGCGCCGGCTCGCCCGGCGCCGGCACCGCGATCACCCGATCGTGGGTGATGTCCTGGATCCGCCACGCCGAGGTGCCGAGCAGGAACGTGTCGCCGACCCGCGACTCGTAGACCATCTCCTCGTCCAGCTCGCCCACCCGCGAACCGGGGCCGCTCTCGCCCGGCGGGGTCATCACGGTGAACAGGCCACGGTCGGGGATGGTGCCGCCCGAGGTGACCGCGAGCCGCTGGGAGCCCGGCCGCCCGCGCAGCTCGCCGTTGACCCGGTCCCAGGTGATCCGCGGCCGCAGCTCACCGAACTCCTCGCTCGGGTACCGCCCGGCCAGCATGTCCAGCACCGAGTGCAGCGCGTTGTCCCCCAGCGCGGCGAACGGCGCCGCCCGGCGCACCACCCGCGACAGCTCGGCCACCGGCCACGGTTCCAGCGCCACCATGGCCACGATCTGCTGAGCCAGCACGTCCAGCGGGTTGCGCGGGTAGCGCATCGACTCGATGGCGCCATCGGCCATCCGCTCGGCGACCACCGCGCACGAGACCAGGTCGCCGCGGAACTTCGGGAACATCACCCCCCGGGAGACCGCGCCGACCTGGTGGCCCGCCCGGCCGACCCGTTGCATGCCGGAGGCCACCGACGGCGGCGCCTCGATCTGGATGACCAGGTCGACCGCGCCCATGTCGATGCCCAGCTCCAGCGACGAGGTGGCCACCACACACGGCAGCCGCCCCGACTTGAGGTCCTCCTCCACCGAGGTGCGCTGCTCCCGGGACATCGACCCGTGGTGCGCGCGGGCCACGGTGGGTGTCTCGACGCCCGCCGCCCAGCCGGACTCCGCGATCGCCTCGGCCGGGAAGCGGCCGACGTCGGCGGGGTAGACTGGGCGTTCGGCGGCCAGCTCGTTGAGCCGCGAGGTCAGCCGCTCGGCCAGCCGCCGCGAGTTGGTGAACACGATCGTGGACCGGTGCTGGCGAACCAGCTCGAGCACCCGGTCCTCCACCGCTGGCCAGATCGACGGCCTGCGCGCGGGCGGGGACTCGAGGTCGGGATCGGGGGTGACCGGGCCGTCCGGCGCCGGCGGCCCGTCCAGCTCGGTCATGTCCTCGACCGGGACGACCACCCGCATCTCGATGGTCTTGCCGATCTTCGGGGCCACCACCGTGACCGGCCGGGTGCCCGCCAGGAACGTGCTCACCTCGTCGATCGGCCGCACGGTCGCGGACAGGCCGATCCGCTGCGCCGGGGCGGCCAGCAGCTCGTCGAGGCGTTCGAGCGAGACCGCGAGATGCGCGCCCCGCTTGGCGCCGACCATCGCGTGCACCTCGTCCACGATCACGGTCTCCACGCCGCGCAGCGACTCGCGCGCGGCCGAGGTCAGCAGCAGGAACAGCGACTCGGGCGTGGTGACCAGCACATCGGGCGGGGTGCGGGCGAAGGCGCGGCGCTCGTCGGCCGGGGTGTCGCCGGTGCGCATGCCGACGGTGATCCCCGGTTCGCCGAGGTCGAGGCGGTGCATGGCCTGCCCGATGCCGGCCAGCGGCGCGCGCAGGTTGCGCTGCACGTCCACGGCCAGCGCCTTGAGCGGGGAGACGTACAGCACCCGGCACCGGCGGGTGCGCTCGGCCGGCCGGGGGCGCGCGGCCAGCCGGTCCAGTGCCCAGAGGAACGCGGCCAGCGTCTTGCCCGACCCGGTCGGCGCCACGACCAGTGCGTGCTCACCCGCCGCGGCCGCACGCCAGGCGCCGGCCTGCGCCTCGGTGGGCGCGGCGAACGCGCCGGCGAACCACTGCCTGGTCGCCGGTGAGAAGAGGTCGAGCACGTCTGAGCTCACGAATCCATCATGAACCCGGGGACCGACAGTCCGGGAAGCGAGCAATCAAACACACTATCTATGGGACCTGTCTCACGGGGTTGGCACGCATGGCAGCATCTCCCCACAAGATGGGCACCGTCTCCGCGGTGGGACGCGAGCGGGTCCGAACGAAGGGGATAGACGTGAACGTCCTGTCGGTGGATCTCGGCACGTCCAACACGGTCGCCGTGCTGGCCGCGCACGGTCGCCCGCCGAGGGTGGTCGACGTCGACGGGGCGTCGATGATGCCCTCGGCCGTGTTCGCCGACGAGGACGGCAACCTCGTGGTCGGCCGGGACGCCGAGCGGCGCGCGCGACTCGACCCGGCCCGCTTCGAACCCAACCCCAAACGTCGGGTGGACGAGGGCACGCTGCTGCTCGGCGACCAGGTCGTGCCGGTCACCGACGCGCTCGCCGGGGTACTGCGGCGGGTCGTGGACGAGACCTCCCGCCAGCTCGGCGGCGGCAAACCGGACGAGGTCCGGCTCACCCACCCCGCCCAGTGGGGCCCGGTGCGGCGCAACGTGCTGCTCTCCGCCGCCCGCCAGGCCGGCATGGGCGCCAACCTGGTGCTGGTGCCAGAGCCGGTGGCCGCCGCGGCCCACTTCGCGTCCTTCCCCGGCCAGAAACTGGCCGTCAACCAGGCGCTGGCGGTCTACGACCTCGGCGCGGGCACGTTCGACGTGGCCATCGTCGGCGCCACCCAGAAGGGCTTCGTCGTGCTTGCCGAGGCCGGCCTGCCCGACCTCGGCGGCCTGGACGTCGACCAGGCGCTGCTCGAGCACGTCGGCCGGCAGGTCTCGCACAAGGAGCCCAGCCGCTGGCAGAGCCTGCTGCGCCCGGTGTCCACCGCCGACCGGCGTGCGCAGCGGGCACTGCGCGAGGACGTGAAGGCGGCCAAGGAGTCGCTCTCGCGCCACCCGCAGACCGAGGTCCCCCTGCCGGAACCGTTCGACGACGTGCTGGTCACCCGCCTGGAGCTGGAGGCGCTGATCCGCCCCGGCCTGCTGCGCAGCGTCGAGCTGCTCGCCGGCACGATCCGCTCCACCGGCATGACCCCCGACCGCCTCGTCGGCATCTACCTGGTCGGCGGCTCCAGCCGGATCCCGTTGATCGCCACGCTGATCGCCGAACAGCTGCGCGTCGTGCCGACCAGCCTCGACCAGCCGGAGACCGCCGTCGCCCTCGGTGCGCACCACGTGCCGCAGGAGGGCGTCACGATGCGCACCAGCGATATCAGCAACACGATCGAGGACGTCCAGCGCACCGCCAGGGTCGTCACGCCACGGGCCGCCTTCATCCCGCCACCGACCGGCGCGACCCCGGCGCAGAACCCGTACCCGAACAGCGGCCCGCAGCGGCTGCCGACCGGTCCACAGCCGGTCCACCAGCCGCCACGCCCGCCGGTCCCCGCCTTCAGCCAGGCGCCACCGCAGCCGGCCGCCGCGAAACGCTCCAACAAGCCCTGGTACCTCGCCACCGCGGCGGTCGCCGTACTGGTGATCGCCGTGATCAGCGTCCTGGTGATGACCTCGGGCAGCGGCGAGGGCGGCACGGCGGCCGACTGCACCAGCAACGACGCCGACGACCAGGGCTTCAGCGAGTGCATGCGCGACCTCGCCGGCTCGGTGCCCGACCACAACGAGTGCCAGCGGGGCGCGATCAACCCCCTCGGCGACGGCTCCCTCGAGGCGCCGAACACGACCTCGGTCACCTGCACCATGGCCGACAGCCACAGCGTCATCTACATGCACTTCGGCTCGTCGGACCAGGCCGCCGGCAAGGACCAGGCGCAGGAGTACGTCGACACCTTCAACTCGAGCTTCGAGGCCAGCAACGGGGGCAACGGCGAGTCGAACACCGGTGAGTGGGACGGCGCCGGGCTGGCCGGCACCTACACCGCCATCGAGAACCGGGGCGTCGGCGTGCTTGTCTTCCAGGTGACCGACTCACCGCTGATCGGCGTGCTCATCCGGGCCGACGCAGCCGCGGGCGGGGCGTCGCTCACCGACTTCTACGACGAGCACGTCAAGCCGGGAAGCGACGGGGGCGCCTGAGGTGACCGTTGTGCTGTCCGTCGATCTCGGCACCTCCAACACGGTCGCCGTGCTGGCCGCGCACGGCCGCGCGCCCCGGGTGATCGAGGTGGACGGCTCCGCCACCATGCCGTCGGCCCTGTTCGCCGCGGAGGACGGCAACCTGGTCGTCGGCCGGGACGCCGAGCGGCGCGCCCGGCTCGACCCGGCCCGCTTCGAACCCAACCCCAAACGCCGCGTCGACGAGGGCACCCTGCTGCTTGGCGACCAGGTCGTGCCGGTCACCGACGCGTTCGCCGCGGTGCTGCGCCGGGTCGCCGACGAGACCTCCCGCCAGCTCGGCGGCGCGAAACCGGACGAGGTGCGGCTGACCCACCCGGCGCAGTGGGGCCCGGCCAGGCGCAACGTGCTGCTCGCCGCCGCCAGGCTCGCCGGCCTCGGGCCCAACCTCGTGCTGGTGCCGGAGCCGGTCGCGGCCGCGGCGCACTTCGCGTCCTTCCCCGGCCAGACGCTGGCGCCCAACCAGGCGATCGCCGTCTACGACCTGGGCGCCGGCACGTTCGACGTGGCCATCGTCGGCGCCACCCAGAACGGGTTCGTGGTGCTCGCCGAGGCCGGGCTGCCCGATCTGGGCGGCATGGACGTCGACCAGGCGCTGCTCGAGCACGTCGGCCGGCAGGTTTCGCACCGGGAGCCGGGTCGCTGGCAGAGCATGCTGCGCCCGGAGACCACCGCCGACCGGCGGGCCAGGCGAGCGATGGCCGAGGACGTGAAGGCGGCCAAGGAGTCGCTCTCGCGGCATCCGCAGACCGAGGTGCCGCTGCCGGAGCCGTTCCCGGACGTGCTGGTCACCCGGGTCGAGCTGGAGGCGCTGATCCGGCCGAGCATGCTGCGCAGCGTGGAGCTGCTCGCCGGCACGATCCGCTCCACCGGCATGACCCCCGACCGGTTGGCCGGCATCTACCTGGTCGGCGGCTCCAGCCGGATCCCGCTGGTCGCGACGCTGATCGCGGAGCAGCTGCGGGTCGTGCCGACCAGCCTCGACCAGCCGGAGACCGCCGTGGCCCTCGGCGCGCACCACGTGACGCCGGAGGGCGTCAGCATGCGCACCCACAACCTCGGCGGCCCACCGCTCGCGGCCATGCAGACGTCCCCGGCCCACCAGCCGGTGCGGCCGGGCCCGCCCGCCAACTACCCCGCCCCGCCACCGCCACCCGTGCCGGCCCACCAGCCGGCGCGGGCCGACACCGGGCGTCGGCGGCTCATGATCGGGATCGCCGCGGCCGTGGTGCTGGCGGTGGTCGCCGTCGGCGCGGTGTTCCTGGTGAACCAGGACCGCGGCGGCGGCCTGCCGAGCGCGGAGGGCTGCCAGCAGAAGGGCGCCACCGACGGCGCCGGGTTCAGCGAGTGTCTTCGCCAGCTCGCCGGCACGGTCGCCGACGGCAACGAGTGCCGGGCGGGCGGCGAGGACTCCGACGCGGACGTGGCGTGTGTGCTGCCGGAGGACTACCGGGTCAGCTACGCGCACGTCGCCTCGGTCGAGGACGCGCAGCAGACCGCGTCCGCCCAGCTCGCCAACATGACCGACGGCGACCATGTGCGGGCGGACTGGCGGGGCAACGGCCTGGACGGCCAGTACCGGGCGGGGGTCAGCGGCGGCACCGGGGTGCTCGTGTTCACGGTCGAGGACCGGCCGCTGGTCGGCTGGCTGACCAAGACCGAGCTGCGTGCCTCCGACGAGTTCACCCCGGACGCGATGGCCGACTTCTTCGAGGCCAACGTGCAGCCGGGCACCTGACCGGCGCCTGGTCGGGCCTGGCGGCTAACGCCGGTTTCGCAGGGCGCGGATGCCCAGGACGATCGTCACGAGCAGGGTGGCGAGGATGGCGATGTCGAGCAGGATCGACTCCGTGCTGGTTGGCGCCATACCGGCCATCCTCCAGGTCTCGTAGGCTGGTGTCGATGCGTATCACGGTGTTTCGCAAGATGATGGCCGAGGAGTTCGGCGAGATCCGCGCCGACACGATGGCTCGCGATCATGTGTTCGGTTCGTTGGGCAACCAGACGGTGGACCAGGCCATCGAGGCCGGCGTGTCCGCCAAGGAGATCTGGCGTGCCGTGTGCGACGCGTTCGAGGTGCCACCGGAGCGCCGCTAGCGCGGCGGCACAGGATACTCCTCGGCGTGTCGCACCCGCTTCGAACACCAGTTCGGCTAGCGTGGTTATCCACAACCGGGTCAGCTGTCCACAGGTCGCCTACCGCGGCCAGAAACTGTCGGCCCCTCCAGATAGCGTCGAAGCGTGAGTTCAAAAAAGCCTCGAAGCAACCAAGGTGGATCTCAGATGGCACCAGCAGCACCCGACCGCGCGAAGGCGCTCGACCTTGCCCTCGCCCAGATCGACAAGAACTTCGGCAAGGGCTCGGTCATGCGCCTCGGCGACGAGACCCGGGCACCGATCGAGGTCATCCCGACCGGCTCCATCGCGCTGGACGTGGCGCTCGGCATCGGCGGGCTGCCGCGCGGCCGCGTCGTGGAGATCTACGGCCCGGAGTCGTCCGGTAAGACCTCGCTGGCCCTGCACGCCGTGGCCAACGCACAGGCGCTGGGCGGCATCGCGGCGTTCATCGACGCCGAGCACGCGCTCGACCCGGAGTACGCCAAGGCACTCGGCGTGGACACCGACGCCCTGCTGGTGTCCCAGCCCGACACCGGTGAGCAGGCGCTGGAGATCGCGGACATGCTGATCCGCTCCGGCGCGCTGGACATCCTGGTCATCGACTCGGTCGCGGCCCTCGTGCCCCGCGCCGAGATCGAGGGCGAGATGGGCGACAACCACGTCGGCCTCCAGGCCCGCCTGATGAGCCAGGCGCTGCGCAAGATCGCCGGCGCGCTGAGCAACTCCGGCACCACCGCGATCTTCATCAACCAGCTGCGCGAGAAGATCGGCGTCATGTTCGGCTCGCCGGAGACGACGACCGGTGGCAAGGCGCTGAAGTTCTACGCGTCGGTCCGGCTGGACGTCCGTCGCATCGAGACGCTCAAGGACGGCGGCGAGGCGGTCGGCAACCGCACCCGCGTCAAGGTCGTGAAGAACAAGGTCGCCCCGCCGTTCAAGCAGGCCGAGTTCGACATCCTCTACGGCAAGGGCGTGTCCCGCGAGGGCTCGCTCATCGACATGGGCGTCGAGCAGGGCATCCTGCGCAAGTCCGGCGCCTGGTACACCTACGAGGGCGACCAGTTGGGCCAGGGCAAGGAGAACGCGCGGAAGTTCCTGCGCGACAACCCCGACATCGCCAACGAGATCGAGAAGCGCATGAAGGACAAGCTGGGCATCGGTGCCAAGCTCGACGCCGAGGCAGAGCCGGCCCCCGCGCCAGTCGACTTCTGACCACATGGTCACCCCACGCTCCCGGAGGACGAGCGACGGCGACTCGTCCTCCGGAGCCCCAGCACGACCTTCGGAGCGACCAGACAGCACAACTCCAGCCCAGCAGGCCAAGGACATCTGTCTGCGGCTGTTGACCGTGCGGCCGAGGACTCGTGCCGAGCTTCGGCAGGCGTTGCTGCGCAAGGAGATCCCGGAGGCCGTCGCCGACCAGGTTCTCGGTCGGCTGGACGAGGTCGGCCTGATCGACGACGCGGCCTTCGCCGATGTCTGGGTGCGGTCCCGGCACACGTACCAGGGGCTCGGCCGGCGCGCGCTGGCCATGGAGTTACGCCGCAAGGGGGTCGCCGACGACGTGGCCGCCGAGGCGGTGGCCACTGTGGACGCCGACGCGGAGGAGGAGCGGGCGCGGCAGCTGGTGCGCAAACGTCTCCGTTCGCTGACCGGTGCCGACGAGACGGCCCGCATCCGCAAGCTGGTGGGCATGCTGGCCCGTCGCGGCTACTCGGAAGGCCTGGCGTTCCGGGTGGTCCGGGACGAGTTGCGGGCGGCGGGGGAGGAAAGCGACCTGCTGGACGGCCCGCTGTAGCCGAGCGGTCGACGCCAGGACCGCGGGGCTGAATCGTGGCAGTAGCACCGATCCCGACTCCCTCGCGCGCCGCCCGGGCCGGAAACGGTTGGTGTGGCTGGGACCTCGAACCACGCCTCGAACCACGGACAGGCGCTCGGCGACAGGGAGATCTCCATCACTCCGCCGGGTGCGACGACGCACCGACCGCGGCGTGCGGCCGACTGGGCTGCCCACCAGGACTCCGCGAGCGATGAGCTGACCGGCGGGGACGACGACCCCGCCGTCGGCACGGCGTGATCAGCCGGGAATCGGCGCGGGACAAGGAAAATCCACCGACCATCGAGGCCGCGCCGGCCGGCCATTACCCGCCAACGGAAACTGTATACACAATTCCTGAGTGGGCTGCGCAACACAAAGCGTAGGCCCTCCAGTACCCTGTCGCCGCCAGGAGTACGGTCAGCGCGTGACCAGCCCGGGTGCCGCACACCGCCCTTCGTCGCATGCCGTCGACCGGGGGTTTTCGGCATGGGGCCTGGTCCGTACGCGTCAGGGACGGCGCTGTTGGGGGCATGATGCCGTCCTGCTGGTGTGACACGAGGAACGCCGCCATACCCGCTGAGCACGGTTAGTCTCTAACAATCAAATCTGTCGTCTGGAGTCGAGGACAACAATGAAGGCAGGCGTCGCTGCCCCGGGTCGGGCGCAAATAGCGGAGCGCACGTTTCGAACCGACCGTTGGCGGCTCTACCCGCTGACCACCGCCGCCATCCTCATCTTCTTCATCATCTACGCCACGGTTCGCATCTTTATGAACCAGTGGTACTGGGCGCCAGACGAGCACTACCTCACGCCGCTGTACTCACCGTGTCTGAGCACCTCTTGTGTACCGGGCTCGAGTCACTTCGGCCAGCCGATGGGCGCGATTCCGGCGTTCCTGCCGATGGCGTTCATCACCTTCATCATCCTCGCCGGCTTCCGGGCCACCTGCTACTACTACCGCAAGGCCGGCTATCGGTCGCTGTTCCTCGCGCCGTCGGCCTGCGCGGTTCCCGAGCCGCACAAGAAGTACACCGGGGAGAGCAAGTTCCCGCTCATCGTCCTCAACGCGCACCGCTACTTCTTCTACGGCGCGCTCGTCTTCGCCGCGATCAACATCTACGACGCGGTCCTCGCCTTCCACGGCAAGGACGGCGGCATCGGGATGGGCCTGGGCACCGTCATCATCCTGATCAACGTGGCGATGCTGTTGGCCTACACGCTCTCCTGCCACGCCTGCCGGCACATCGTCGGCGGCCGGCTCAAGAACTTCTCCAAGCACCCGCTGCGCTACCGCTACTGGACCTTCGTGTCGAAGCTCAACGGGCGGCACGGTCAGTTCGCCATGATCTCGCTCGTCACGGTGATCCTGACCGACGCATACATCATGTCCGTGGCCGCCGGTTGGATCACCGACCTGCGGATCTTCAACTAAGAAGGACTCATGGTTCAGGTTCAGGTCGAACGGTTTCCTTACGACGTGGTGGTGATCGGCGCCGGTGGCGCCGGACTGCGCGCGGCCATCGAGGCCAGGCAGCAGGGCAAGCGCACCGCCATCGTGAGCAAGTCGCTCTTCGGCAAGGCGCACACGGTGATGGCCGAGGGCGGCTGCGCCGCCTCGATGGGCAACGTCAACGCCAAGGACAACTGGGAGGTGCACTTCCGCGACACCATGCGTGGCGGGAAGTTCCTCAACAACTGGCGGATGGCCGAGCTGCACGCCAAGGAGGCCCCGGACCGGGTCTGGGAGCTGGAGACCTACGGCGCGCTGTTCGACCGCACCAAGGACGGCAAGATCAGCCAGCGCAACTTCGGTGGGCACACCTACCCGAGGCTCGCGCACGTCGGTGACCGCACCGGCCTCGAGATGATCCGCACCATGCAGCAGAAGATCGTCTCGCTGCAGCAGGAGGACTTCGAGGAGTACGGCGACTACGACGCCATGCTCAAGGTCTTCCCCGAGTGCACGGTCACCGAGCTGGTCAAGGACGGCGACCGGATCTCCGGCGCGTTCGCCTACTGGCGCGACAGCGGCAAGTTCATCCTCTTCGAGACCCCGGCGATCGTGCTCGCCACCGGCGGCATCGGCAAGTCGTTCAAGGTCACCTCGAACTCCTGGGAGTACACAGGGGACGGTCACGCCCTCGCGCTGCGCGCGGGCGCCACCCTGATCAACATGGAGTTCGTCCAGTTCCACCCGACCGGCATGGTCTGGCCGCCCAGCGTGAAGGGCATCCTGGTCACCGAGGGCGTGCGCGGCGACGGCGGTGTGCTGAAGAACTCCACCGGCGAGCGGTTCATGTTCGGCTACGTCCCCGACGTCTTCAAGGGCCAGTACGCGGAGACGGAGAAAGAGGCCGACGGCTGGTACAACGATCAGGACAACAACCGCCGCACGCCCGACCTGCTGCCCCGCGACGAGGTGGCCAGGGCGATCAACTCCGAGGTCAAGGCCGGCCGGGGGTCACCGCACGGCGGCGTGTTCCTGGACATCGCGAGCCGCCTGCCGGCCGACGAGATCCGCCGCCGGCTGCCCTCGATGTACCACCAGTTCAAGGAACTGGCCGATGTGGACATCACCAGCCAGCCGATGGAGGTCGGCCCGACCTGTCACTACGTGATGGGTGGCGTCGAGGTCGACCCGGACACCACCTCCTCGATCGTGCCCGGGCTGTTCGCGGCCGGTGAGGTCGCCGGCGGCATGCACGGCTCCAACCGCCTCGGCGGCAACTCGCTGTCCGACCTGATCGTGTTCGGCCGCCGCGCCGGCATCGGCGCTGTGTCCTATGTGGACTCGCTGACGGACCGCCCGAAGATCTCCGAGTCCGATGTGGACGACGCGGCCCATCGCGCGGTCGCCCCGTTCGACTGGCCGACCGAAGGCCAGACGGAGAACCCGTACACGATCCACGCCGAGCTCCAGCAGTCGATGAACGACCTGGTCGGCATCATCCGCAAGCAGGAGGAAGTCCAGCAGGCGCTGGACAAGCTGGTGGAGCTGCGGGAGCGGGCCAGGTTCGTCAGCGTCGAGGGCCGCCGCGAGTTCAACCCCGGCTGGCACCTCTGCCTCGACCTGCGCAACATGCTGCTGGTCAGCGAGTGCGTCGCGCGCGCGGCCCTGCTGCGCACCGAGAGCCGTGGCGGGCACACCCGCGACGACTTCCCCGGCATGGATGCCCAGTGGCGCAACAAGTTGCTGGTCTGTACGTCCGACGAGAGCGGCACCAGGGCCGAGGTCGCGAGCAAGCCGCAGGAGCCGATGCGCCCTGACCTGCTCGAGCTCTTCGAGTTCGCCGAGCTCGAGAAGTACTACACCGACGAGGAACTCGCGCAGCATTCGGGGAGGGCTGGACAGTGACCTACAAGGCCAACTTCAAGGTGTGGCGCGGGGACGACACGTCCGGCGGGCTGCACGACTACGTCGTCGAGGTGAACGAGGGCGAGGTCGTCCTCGACATCATCCACCGCCTGCAGGCCACCCAGGCCCCGGATCTCGCGGTTCGCTGGAACTGCAAGGCCGGCAAGTGCGGCTCCTGCTCGGCGGAGATCAACGGCAAGCCCCGCCTGCTGTGCATGACGCGGATGTCGGTGTTCACCGAGGAGGAGACGATCGTCGTCACCCCGCTGCGCACCTTCCCGGTGGTCCGCGACCTGGTGACCGACGTGTCCTTCAACTACGAGAAGGCCCGTGAGGTCCCGTCCTTCGCGCCGCCAAAGGAGCTCGGGCTCGGCGAGTACCGGATGGGCCAGCGCGACGTGGAGCGCTCGCAGGAGTTCCGCAAGTGCATCGAGTGCTTCCTGTGCCAGGACACCTGCCACGTGATCCGTGACCACGAGGAGAACAAGGAACACTTCTCCGGGCCGCGGTTCCTGATGCGGGTGGCCGAGCTGGAGATGCACCCGCTGGACACCGAGGACCGGGTGCGGGAGGCGCAGGACGAGCACGGTCTCGGCTACTGCAACATCACCAAGTGCTGCACCGAGGTCTGCCCGGAGCACATCAAGATCACCGACAACGCGCTGATTCCGATGAAGGAGCGCGTCGCCGACCGCAAGTACGACCCGATCGTGTGGCTGGGCAACCAGCTGTTCCGGCGCGGGAGCCACAACAAGCGCTGACCTGGACAACAAAGCGGGCGGCCCCCACCGGGGCCGCCCGCTTTCGTATGCGAGCTGCGACTAGATGCCGCCGCCGGCGGCGCCGTCGCCGGTCCGCTGGCCGGTCAGGTGCATGCCGGGGGCCTGCTCCTCGATCATGCCGCCGCCGAGCACCGCGCCGGTGCTCTTCTTGCTCCGGCGCATCCGCCGCTCCAACCAGCTGGCGAACGACGTGAGAATCCCGTTCACCACGATGTAGACGATCGCGACGGTCGTCATCTGCGCGATGGCCGACGTGCCGCCCGCGTTGCTGTTCGCGGAGCCGGACTCGTTGAGCAGTTCGGCGTAACCGAGGATGTAGCCGCCGAGCGCGGTGTCCTTCACGATGACCACGAGCTGGCTCACGATCGCCGGCAACATGGCGGTGACCGACTGGGGCAGCAGCACGTTGGTCATCAGCTGGCCCTTGCGCATGCCGACCGCGAGTGCCGCCTCCGTCTGGCCCTTTGGCAGCGCCAGGATGCCGGCCCGCACCACCTCGGCCAGCACCGACGCGTTGTACAGCACCAGACCGGTGACCACCGCGTACAGCGGGCGGACGTCCCGGTCGATGTCGGTGAACAGGGCGTAGGCCTCGTTCGCGAACACCATGAGCAGCAGCACCGGGATGGCGCGGAAGAACTCCACCACGATGCCCGCCGGCGCGCGCACCGCCAGGTGGTCGGACATCCGCGCGATACCGAAGAACGCGCCGATCGGCAGCGCGATCACCATCGCCAACCCGGCGGCGATGAGCGTGGCCTGCAGGCCGGGCAACAGGTAGGTGGTCCACGTCTGGCCGTCGGCGAAGAACGGGCTCCACTTCGCCCAGTCCAGCTGCCCCTTGTCGTTCATGATGCTCAGCGCCCACCACAGCACGGCGCCGAGCGCGGCGAGGAACAGCACGGAGTAGAGCAGGTTGCGTTGTTTGGCGCGGGGGCCGGGCTGGTCGTAGAGGACCGAGGGAGCACTCATCGCTTCACCGCGACCTTCCTGGACACCCAGCCGAGCAGCAGCCCCGTCGGCAGGGTGAGCACCACGAACCCGAGCGCGAAGATCCCGAACACCAACAGGATCGCGTCGCTCTCGTTCTCGACCATTTCCTTCATCAAGAAGGCCGCCTCGGCGACGCTGATCGCGGCCGCCACCGTCGTGTTCTTGGTCAGCGCGATCAGCACGCTGCTCAGCGGCGCCACCACCGACCGGAAGGCCTGGGGGAGCACGACGATCCGCAGCACCTGACCGAAACCGAGGCCAAGCGCCCTGGCCGCCTCGGCCTGCCCGACCGGAACGGTGTTGATGCCGGCACGCAGCGACTCACAGACGAACGTCGCGGTGTAGGCGACGAAACCGAGGACGGCCAGCCAGAACATCTGGTCGCTGACGGTGTCCCCGGCGATGGTGATGCCGAGGGTGTCGCTGAGGATCAGCGAGGTCGACACGATGATCACGGTCAACGGGGTGTTGCGCACCAGCGTGACGTACGCGGACGCGAACGCCCGCATCATCGGAATCGGGCTGACCCGCATCGCCACCAGGATCGTTCCCCAGATCACCGAGCCGATCGCGGAGAAGAAAGTGAGCTGGACGGTCTCCCAGAACGCACCGAGAAGATCGTACTCATCGAGGAAATCGAACACGAGCTATCGCACCCTCGCCTTTCCTGCCTGATAAGGCGAAGGTGGCGCGTCGCGGAGTACCGCGACGCGCCACCTTCAACGTGTTCAGCTGGTCTCGGTGATCTCCGGCGCCTCGGGGGTCTCGTAGCCCGCGGGGCCGAGGTTCTCCTCGACGGCCTTCTGCCACGAACCGTCCTCGATCATCTTCGTGATCGCGTCGTTGATGGCGGTCTGCAGCTCGGTGTTGCCCTTCTCCAGGCCGATGCCGTACATCTCGTCGGACAGGTTGAGCCCGGCCAGCTTGAACTTGCCCTCGTTGGCCGACTGCGCGGCGTACCCGGCGAGGATGGTGTCGTCGGTGGTCAGCGCGTCGATCTCACCGTTCTCCACCCCGGTCAGGCACTGGGAGTAGCTGTTGTACTCCTTGAGCTGGGCGTTCGGCGCGAAGTCGTCCTTGACGTTCTGCGCCGAGGTGGACCCGGTGACCGAGCACAGCCGCAGCGACGAGGACTTCAGGTCCTCCTCGCTGGAGATCGAGGTGTTGTCGGCCTTGAGCAGCAGGTCCTGGTGCGCGACGAAGTACGGGCCGGCGAAGCTGACCTCCTCCTTGCGCTTGTCGCTGATCGAGTAGGAGGCGACGATGAAGTCGACGTCCCCACGCTTGATCAGCTGCTCGCGCTCGGGGGTCTTGGCCTCGGCGAACTCGATGTTCGCCTCCTCGACGCCGAGCTCCTTGGCGACGTACTTGGCGACGTCGACATCCAGGCCGGCGAAGCCGTCGGGGGTCTTCTGGCCGATGCCCGGCTGGTCGAACTTGATCCCGATGACCAGCTCGTCGTAGCTGACGCCGCCGCCGGCGTCGCCGCCACCGTCGCCGCTTCCGCCGCCATCACCGTCGTCGCCCCCGCCGCCGCAGGCCGCGAGCGCGAGGGTGGCCGCCGCGACGACCGCGCCGGCACGCAGTACTCGGCTGAACCGCATGTTCGTTCCTTCCGATCTGTCCACCCGCGAACGCGGGTCGTCCGTATCCGTACCTCGTCCGTGAACTCGGCTGTGAGCTCGTCAGTGAGTGAGGATCTTGCTGAGGAAGTCCTTCGCCCTGGCCGACTTCGGCGCGGTGAAGAACTCCTGGGGGGTGGCGTCCTCGACGATGTCACCGTCGGACATGAACACCACCCGGTTGGCCGCGTTGCGGGCGAAGCCCATCTCGTGGGTGACGACCAGCATGGTCATCCCCTCCTCGGCGAGGGTGGTCATCGCGTCCAGCACCTCGTTGATCATCTCCGGGTCGAGCGCCGAGGTCGGCTCGTCGAAGAGCATGACCTTCGGCTTCATCGCGAGCGCCCTGGCGATCGCGGCGCGCTGCTGCTGGCCGCCGGAGAGCTGGGCGGGGTACTTCTCCGCCTGGTTGGCGATGCCGACCCGCTCCAGCAGCTCCATGGCCGTGCGCCGGGCGTCGGACTTGGGCGTCTTGCGCACCTTGATCGGCGCGAGCATGACGTTGTCGACGATGGTCTTGTGCGCGAAGAGGTTGAACGACTGGAACACCATGCCGACGTCGGCCCGCAGGTTGGCCAGGTCCCTGCCCTCGGCGGGCAGCGGCTTGCCGTCGACCTCGATCACGCCCGAGTTGATCGGCTCCAACCGGTTGATCGCCCGGCACAGGGTGGACTTGCCGGACCCCGACGGGCCGAGCACCACGACGACCTGACCCCGGGGTACCTCGAGGTTGATGTTCTTGAGCACGTGTAGTTGCCCGAAGTACTTGTCCACCTCGACCATCCGGATCATCGGTGGTGTGGTGTTCGCTTCGGTCATCAATCCTCCACGCGCGCGATCAGGTTCGAAAAGTGAAGACTAGTGGCCAGGTGATGGCGGCAACTTACACTCGTTCGCGGGATGAATCAGCGGCTTGGGTCACCAGTACGGTTTCAACTCGGTCACGCCCGGTACGCTCGGTTGCTGTCATGAGCACGCGCACTTATCAGGTCCGCACGTTCGGTTGCCAGATGAACGTGCACGACTCCGAGCGGCTGGCCGGCCTGCTGGAGGACGCGGGCTACGCGCCGGCCGAGGCGGGTGGTGTGCCCGACGTCGTGGTGCTGAACACCTGCGCCGTCCGGGAGAACGCCGACAACAAGCTGTACGGGAACCTCGGTCACCTGCGGCCGACCAAGCTCGCCAACCCCGGCATGCAGGTCGCCGTCGGCGGCTGCCTGGCGCAGAAGGACCGCGGCGAGATCGTGCGCCGGGCGCCGTGGGTGGACGTCGTGTTCGGCACGCACAACATCGGCGCGCTGCCGGTGCTGCTCGACCGGGCCCGGCACAACGAGCAGGCGCAGGTGGAGATCCTCGAGTCGCTCGAGACCTTCCCGTCCACGCTGCCCGCGCGGCGCGACTCGGCGCACTCCGGCTGGGTGTCGATCTCGGTCGGCTGCAACAACACCTGCACGTTCTGCATCGTGCCGTCGTTGCGGGGGCGGGAGAAGGACCGCCGGCCGGGCGACGTGCTGGCCGAGGTCGAGGCACTGGTCGCCGAGGGTGTACTCGAAGTCACCCTGTTGGGACAGAACGTGAACTCCTACGGCGTCGAGTTCGGCGACCGGTTGGCGTTCGGCAAGCTGCTGCGCGCCTGCGGCGACGTCGACGGTCTGGAGCGCGTCCGGTTCACCTCGCCGCACCCGAAGGACTTCACCGACGACGTGATCGCGGCGATGGCGCAGACGCCCAACGTGTGCCACCAGCTGCACATGCCGTTGCAGTCGGGATCCGACCGGGTACTCAAGGCGATGCGCCGGTCCTACCGGCAGGCCCGGTACCTGTCGATCATCGAGAACGTGCGCGCCGCGATGCCCGACGCGGCCATCACCACCGACATCATCGTCGGCTTCCCCGGCGAGACGGAGGCGGACTTCGAGCAGACGCTGGCGGTCGTGCGGGCGGCGCGGTTCGCGAGCGCGTTCACCTTCCAGTACTCGAAGCGGCCGGGGACGCCGGCGGCCACCCTGCCCGACCAGCTGCCCAAGGAGGTCGTCCAGGAGCGCTTCGAGCGGCTGATCGCCGTGCAGGAGGAGGTTTCCTGGGCGCAGAACCGGGCGCTGGTGGGGTCGACGGTGGAGGTGTTGGCCTCGGTCGGCGAGGGTCGTAAGGACGCGGACACGCGGCGGCTGAGCGGGCGGGCGCGCGACGGTCGGCTGGTGCACTTCGCGCCGGGTGACGCGGACGTGCGGCCGGGCGACGTGGTGGAGACGGTGTTGACCTACGCGGCCCCCCATTACCTGGTGGCCGACGGGCCGCTGCGGGCGCACCGCCGGACCCGTGCCGGCGACAACCATGAGGCCGGTCTGCGGCCGAAGACGTCCGGTGTCGGACTCGGGCTGCCCTCGTTCGGGCCGCCGGCGGTGGTCCCGGCCGCGGGCTGTTCGGTTCCGTGACCGATCCGGAGGACGAGTTGCGTAGAGAGATCGATCAGGTCGAGCGCCGGGCGGCGCGGAAGGTGGACCTGGACACCCGGGCGATGGTGATCTCCGTCGCGGTGTTCGTGCTGATCGTCGGGCTGGTCCTGCCGTGGTTCGGCGGGGCGGCCGGGTACGAGGTGCTGCTCGGCACCGGATCGGGTGACGCCGTTGGCAAGGCGAGCATGGTGCCGAGGCTGTTCGCGGCCACGGCGCTGCTGTTCGGCGTCCTGGCCTCGGCGGTGGCTCTGATGACCCGGCTGTGGGTCGTCACCTGGGTGGGGGCGCTGGGCGGCTGGTTCGCCTCGGTCGACGGCGTCCTGGCGATCTGGTCCCGCCAGTCCTCCAACGGCGACCTCGGCCTGGGCCTGATCATCGCCGAGATCGCCATGATCGTGATCGCCGCCCAGTGGTTCCGAGTCGCCTGGTCCCGCCCTCCAACCACCCCACCCGCCTAACCGACGCCAGCCGGCTGACCTCGCGAGTCCAACGCTCCCGAGGCTGGCCGGCTTGGGGCTGATGACGGTTACCGGCTGGCTACCGCGTTCTCGGCGGCGGTGAGCCATTCGCGCCACTGGGCGGCCTGTGCCTCGGCCTGTTCGGCGCGGCGGGTGTCGCCGGCGGCCCTGGCCTTCGCGGCCTGTGCCTCGAACTGCTCCACCCGCTCCCGGAACTGTGCCGCGCGTGCCTCGGCCTCGGGGTCGGTGCGCCGCCACTGGGCGTCGGCGGCGTTGCGGACCTTGTCCTCGATCGCGCGGAGCTTGCCTTCCAGGTCACGGATGCGTTCCCGCGGCACCTTGCCGACCTCGTCCCAGCGCTCCTGGATCCGGTGCAGCTGCGCCCGGGCGGCCTCCAGGTCACCCCGTGGGTTGATCTTCTCGGCCTCCGCCAGCAGCGCCTCCTTGCGCTTGGCGTTGTCCACCAGTTCGGCGTCGCGTTCGTTGAACACCGACGAGCGGCGGCTGAAGAACTTGTCCTGCGCGGCCCGGAACTGCTGCCACAGCTGGTCGTCGGCCTCCTTGGGCGCGCGGCCAGCGGCCTTCCACTCGGTCATCAGGTCCCGGTAGCGCGCCGCGGTGGGGCCCCAGTCGTCGGACTCGGACAGTTCCTCGGCCAGGTTGACCAGTTCCTGCTTGCGTTCCTTGGCCGCGCCCCGCTGCCGGTCGAGGTCGGCGAAGTGCGATCCCCGGCGGCGGTTGAACGTGTCCCGCGCCTTGGAGAAGCGCTTCCACAGCTGGTCGTCGGTCTTGCGGTCGACGCCCTTGATCGTCTTCCACTCGTCCAGGATCGCGCGCAGGCGGTCGCCGGCGGCCTTCCACTGGGTCGAGGACTCGGCGATCTTCTCGACCTCGTCGACCAGTTCCTGCTTGCGGGCCAGCGCCTGGTGGCGGGCCTCGTCGCGGGCGTGCTTGACCGACTCGACGGCCTGCTGCGCGCGGTCGAGCACGTGGTCGATCCGCGCGGCCAAGCCGGCGAGGTCACCGACCAGCGCGGCGTCGGTCAGGCTGTCCTTGATGTGCTTGGCGCTGGTCAGGGTGTGCTTGGGGTCGCCGGAGCCGGCGGTCAGCCGCGCTTCCAGCAGCTCGACCTCGGTACGCACGTCGTCGAACCGGCGCGCGTAGTGGGCAAGGCCCTCCGCCGGCTCGCCGGCATGCCAGGAGCCGACCGCCCGCTCGCCGTCCCCGGTCGTCACGTAGACCGTGCCGTCGGCGTCGACCCGGCCCCACTTGGCGGGGTTCGCCGACGCCTCGGCCACCGGGCCGATCGCGGCGGCGATCGGCATGGCCGGCGGCGGCATGACGCTGGAGGGCGGCGGTGCCGGCGGGGCCACGGGCTCGGGCTTCGCTTCGGGTTCGGCCGCCGCTGCTGGCGTGGGTGTCGGTTCGGCGACCGGCGCGGAGGCCGGCGGGGCAGGCATTGGCACGGCCACCGGCTCGGTTGCTGATGCGGGCGCGGACTCGGCGACCGGCTCGGACGCCGATTCGGTGACCGGCTCGGCTGCCGGCGCGGCCGTCGATTCGGCGGCTGGCTCGGTTGCCGGCGCGGCCGTCGATTCGGCGGCTGGCNACGCCGACTCAGGTGCGGACTCAGCGACCGGCTCGGCTGCCGACTCAGGCGCCGGCGCGGGTGCGGGTGCGGACTCGGCTGCCGGCTCGGGCGGCGGCGCAGGTGTCGACTCCGGCGGCGACTCGATGGCCGACTCGATGGCCGACTCGGTGACCGGGTCGGTCTCCGTACGGCTGGCGCCTTCCGGGGTCGGCTGCTCGGCAGGGACGCCGACGCTGTCGGCGACCCCATTGGCCGAACTCTCGACCTGGGCTGCGCTCGTCTCCTGGCTCGTGTCCCTGTCCGTCATGGCCGGCTCCTCCCGCCTGCGTTGCCCGCGTACCTGCGGGCGCCCCGTTCCCACGGGGCCTGGCAACGTCGGTACCCGGCCCGCCAAGGGCCGTCGAAATCGCGCGGTACCCGCGCGCATTCAAACAGGTCATGGCCCGCCTCGGTACTCCACGGTCGACCCCAACAGCACAGGGTGACGCCCCGAGTCCGGAGAGTTCACGCCGAAGGGGGTCGGTAGCCTCGAACACCGTGATCGTCCGTGTCGCCGTCGTCGCGCACCCGCCGCTGCTGGTGCCCGAACTCGTGGCCGGCGACGACCCCGACGCCCGGCGCGTGCGGGACGCGAGCCTCGCCGTCGTCGCCGAGCTGGCCGCCGCCGCGTCTCGCTGGGTCGGTGTCGGCGCCGATCCGGCCGGGCCCCGGGTGCTGGCCGGCGACCAGGCGGGCACCTTCCGCGGCTACGGCGTAGACGTGGTCGCCCGGCTCGCGGCCACCGACACCGACACCGACACCGACACCGACACCGACACCGTGCCCGATCCGGCCATGCCGCTGCCCGCGCTGGTCGCCGGCTGGCTGCGAGCGCGGGCGGGCGCCGCCGAGGTCACCGTCCGGCTCGTCGACCAGGACCTCCCGCCCGCCGAATGCGCCACATTGGGCGAACAACTCGCCGCCGAGTTCGCCGGACCCGAACCCGTCGGGTTGCTGATCCTCGGCGACGGCTCCCACCGCCACGGCGACCGCGCCGTCGGCCGCCCCGACCCGCGCGCCGCCGCGTTCGACGACGCCGTGCACACCGCGCTCGCCGCCGCCGACCCGGCCGCGCTGCTGGCCATCGACCCGGCACTGGCCAGCGAACTGGGCGCTGTCGGCCGAGCCCCCTGGCAGGTCCTCGCCGGCATGGCCGCCGTCGACCCGCGCCGCTGGAAGAGCACCGACACCCGGCTGCTGGTGCCCTTCGGCGTCGCCTACCACTTCGCGGTCTGGAACCCCGCCGGATGAGGCCGATCGCGATCGTCGGCCCCACCGCGACCGGCAAGTCCCAGCTCGGTATCGCGCTGGCCGAGGCACTCGGCGGCGAGGTGCTCAACGCCGACGCGATGCAGCTCTACCGCGGCATGGACATCGGCACCGCCAAGGTCACCGAGGCCGAACGGCACGGCGTGCCCCACCACCTGCTCGACGTCCTGGACGTCACCGAGACCGCCTCGGTCGCCGCCTACCAGCGCGACGCCCGCGCGATCGTCGACCGGCTGCTCGCCGCCGGGCGGGTGCCGATCCTGGTCGGCGGCTCCGGCCTCTACCTGCGCGCCGTGCTGGACGACCTGGAGTTCCCCGGCACCGACCCCGACATCCGCGCCCGGCTGGAGGCCGAGCTGGCCGAGTCCGGCGCGCCGGACCTGCACGCCCGGCTGACCACCCTCGACCCGCTGGCCGCGGCCGCGATCCTGCCGAGCAACGGACGACGGGTGGTCCGCGCGCTGGAGGTCATCGAGCTGACCGGCCGGCCGTTCTCCGCGACGATGCCCCGGCCTGGCCCGGCCCGCTGGGACACCCTCCAGGTCGGCCTCGACCTGGACACCGATTCACTCGATCGGCGGGTTGAGCAGCGGGTGGCGCGAATGTTCGCCGACGGCCTGGTCGACGAGGTCCGCCGGCTCGACGACCATGGCCTGCGCACCGGCCGCACCGCTGCCAGGGCCCTTGGCTACCAGCAGGTCCTCGACGCCATCGACGGCCGCCACGACTTGGCCGAGGCCGCCGAGGCCACGGTGCGGGCCACTCGCAGGTTCGTCCGCCGCCAACGGTCCTGGTTCCGCCGTGACCAGCGCGTTCGCTGGCTGGACGCCGCCGGTGACGGTCTGCTGGGGACCGTCCGCGACCTGTCATAGGGTCGGCTGGTGCACATTCCGTTCGTCAAGGGGCACGGCACCGAGAACGACTTCGTGCTGCTGCCCGACCCCGAGTCCGCCCTCGACCTCACCCCCGCGCGGGTGCGCGCCGTGTGCGACCGCCGGGCCGGGCTCGGCGCCGACGGCGTGCTGCGGGTGGTGCGCGCGGAGGGCACCTGGTTCATGGACTACCGCAACGCCGACGGCTCGGTCGCCGAGATGTGCGGCAACGGGGTGCGGGTCTTCGCCCGCTACCTGCTCGACGAGGGCCTGGTCAGCACCAGGGAGTTCACGATCGGCACCCGGGCGGGCGAGCGGGGCGTGCGGATCGACGACCGGGGCGCGGTCACCGTCGACATGGGCCGGGCTCGGGTGTTCGGCGAGTCGGTGGCCACGATCGGCGAGCGGCGGTTCCCCGGCGTCGCGGTCGACGTCGGCAACCCGCACCTGGTGTGCCGGGTCGACCGGCTGGACGATCTCGACCTCAGCGCGCCACCTGTACACGATCGGATGATTTTCCCCGACGGGGTGAACGTCGAGTTCGTGGTGGTCGAGGCGCCGGACCGGATTCGGCTGCGGGTGCACGAGCGCGGGGTCGGCGAGACCCGCTCGTGCGGCACCGGCACGGTCGCCGCGGTCGCCGGCATTCTGCACGGCGCCGGGCACCAATCCGGCGCCGCGGACGTTCACATACCAGGCGGACGTGTGCACGTCGTGGTCGGTGACGACACGTGCACGCTCACCGGGCCTGCCGTATTCGTCGCGCGCGGCGAAATCGATCAGTCCTGGTGGGAGTCGGTATCGGAATAATTCCGTCGATTCGTTCGCTGCCGCATGGGAACATGTGCATACCACGCACGAAAACGGATCGAGAAAGCGGGTTTCACCACGTGACAGAGAATCTCAATCAGCGGCAAACCGACGGGCAAACCGACTACGGGTTGACTGACCTGGCTGAGCTCTCCGCGGGTGAACTCGAGCTCTCCGAGCGTGCCGCGCTGCGGCGGGTCGGCGGTCTGTCGACCGAGCTCGCGGACGTCACCGAGGTCGAGTACCGCCAGCTGCGGCTCGAACGGGTCGTGCTGGTCGGCGTGTGGACCGAGGGCAGCGCCGCGCAGTCGGACGCCTCCCTCGCCGAGCTCGCCCGGCTCGCCGAGACCGCGGGCTCGGAAGTGCTCGACGGCCTGGTCCAACGCCGCGACCGGCCCGACCCGGCCACCTACATCGGCTCCGGCAAGGTCACCGAGCTGTCCGGCGTGGTCGCCGCGGCCGGCGCCGACACGGTCATCTGCGACGGCGAGCTCTCGCCGTCACAGCTGCGCCAGCTGGAGGCCAAGCTCAAGGTCAAGGTCATCGACCGCACCGCGCTGATCCTGGACATCTTCGCCCAGCACGCCCGCTCCAAGGAGGGCAAGGCGCAGGTCGAACTGGCCCAGCTGCAGTACTTCCTGCCGCGCCTGCGCGGTTGGGGTGAGGCACTGTCCCGCCAGGCGGGCGGCCGGGCAGGCGGCGCGACCGGCGGTGTGGGCCTTCGTGGTCCCGGTGAGACCAAGCTGGAGACCGACCGCAGGCGCATCCGGACCAGGATCTCCAAGCTGCGCAGGGAGATCACCGCGATGAGCACCGTGCGGGACACCAAGCGGGGCCGCCGGGTGGCCAACGAGGTGCCCAGCGTTGCCATCGCCGGCTACACCAACGCCGGCAAGTCGAGCCTGCTCAACGCGCTGACCGGCGCCGGGGTCCTGGTGGAGGACGCGTTGTTCGCCACCCTGGACGCCACCACCCGGCGCACCACCACGCCCGACGGGCACACCTTCACGCTCACCGACACCGTCGGGTTCGTGCGCCACCTGCCCCACCAGCTGGTCGACGCGTTCCAGTCGACGCTGGACGAGGTGGCCGACGCCGACCTGATCCTGCACGTCGTTGACGGGGCCGACCCGAACCCGGAGTGGCAGGTCGACGCGGTGCGCGAGGTGCTCGGCGAGATCGCCGACCGCCGGGAGGAGAAGCTGCCGACCGAGCTGGTCGTGGTCAACAAGATCGACGCGACCAACGAGCTGGCGCTGGCCCGGCTGCGCAACCTGCTGCCGGGCGCGGTGTTCGTCTCCGCGCACAGTGGCCTTGGCATCGAGGAGCTGCGCGAGCGGGTGGCCATGCTGATTCCCCGGCCGGATGTCGAGGTCGAGGTGCTGGTCCCGTACGCGCGCGGCGAGCTGGTCGCGCGGGTACACCGGGAGGGTGAGGTGCTCACCGAGCGGCACACCGAGCAGGGCACCGTGCTGGCCGCGAAGGTCAAGCCGGACCTCGCCGGGACGCTGGCCGGCTTCTCGGTGAACGGCACCGCCGTCTGATCGCTACCGTGGACCACGGAAGTGGGGCCACGGAGGTGTGTCAGTTTGCGGGGAGCACTACTGGGCGTGTTGCTGCCTGGGTTGGTATTCGCCACGACGATGGTCGTGGCGCTGCCGGCCCAGGCAGTCGCCGGCCAACCGGCGGCGCCCGTGGTCCGGTGCGCGGTCACCGATCCGCGGCTCGCCGAGCTGTCCGGACTGGTCGCCGACGACCAGCGGTGGTACGCGGTCAACGACGGCGGCACCGCGGCCACGGTCCAGGTGCTCACCAAGGACTGCGCGGTGGAGCGCGAGATCGTTGGCGATATCGACCCGTACGACGTGGAGGACCTCGCCCGCGACGCGGACGGCACGTTCTGGTTGTCCGACACCGGCGACAACGACCGCGACCGCGAGACCATCGCGCTGATCTCGCTGACCCCCGACGGCGTCTCGACCCTCTACCGGCTCAGCTATCCCGACGGCGCGCACGACACCGAGGCGCTGCTGCTGGACACCGCCGGCACACCCCACCTGGTCACGAAGTCCACGTCGGGCACCGCGCAGGTCTACCGGCCGGCGGGCGAACTCGCGAGCCCCGGGCCCACGCCGCTGGAGCTGGTCGGCTCGGTGGCGATCGAGTCCACCACGACCTCGGGCGGCCCGATACCCGGCATCATCGGCTCGGTCACCGTGACCGGCGGCGCCACCAGCCACGACGGCTCGGTGGTCGCGCTGCGCACCTACACCGACGCCTACCTGTGGCACGTCCAGGACGACGACCTGGTGGCCGCGCTGGGTACCGAGCCGGTGCGGGTGCCGTTGCCCGACGAGGCGCAGGGCGAGGCGATCGCGTTCGAGCCGGACGGCACGCTGGTGTCCGCCTCGGAGAACACCGGGCAACCGGTCCGCGCCGTGCCGGGGGCGGCCGCGCTGGTCATCCCGCCAGAGCCGACACCGGAACCGGAGGCGCCGAAGGTCGCCGAGGACGACCCGACCAGCGGCCGGTCAGGGGAGGACGGACTGCCCGCCCTGCCGGCCGCCGCGGTCGCCGTCGCGCTGGTGGGCGGTGCGCTGGTGTTCTTCGGCCGCAAGGCGCGCCGGCGGCGCTGACGCCCTGGCGCGGCGGCGGCCTCAGAGGCGCCGCAGTACCGCGACGACCTTGCCGAGGATGGTGGCGTCGTCGCCCGGGATGGGCTCGTAGGCGTCGTTGTGCGGCATCAGCCAGACGTGGTCGTCCTTGCGCTTGAACGTCTTCACCGTGGCCTCGCCGTCGATCATGGCGGCGACGATCTCGCCGTTGTCGGCGGTCGGCTGTTGGCGCACCACGACCCAGTCCTGGTCGGTGATGGCCGCGTCGACCATCGAGTCGCCGGTGACCCGGAGCAGGAACAGCGATCCCTCGCCGACGATCTCCTTCGGCAGCGGGAAGACGTCCTCGACGGCCTCCTCGGCCAGGATCGGCCCACCGGCGGCGATCCGGCCGAGCACCGGCACGTAGGTGGGGCGCGAGCTGTCCGAGCTTGGCGCGGTGTCCTCACCGGCGGCCTCGCCGACCAGCGTGGTGGCGCCGACCTCGGCCGGCACCGGGATCGCGTCCGGGGGCAGCACGCCGATGGCGCGCGGCCGGTTCGGGTCGCGGCGCAGGTAGCCCTTCTGCTCCAGCGCGCGGAGTTGGTAGGCGACCGACGAGGTGGAGGTCAGACCGACCGCCTCACCGATCTCCCGGACGCTCGGCGGGTAGCCGAACCGCTCGACCCAGGTGCGGATCACTTCGAGCACTTCCCGTTGCCGGACAGGAAGGTCGGCGTCGTCGCCGGGGCTCACGTCCGGGAAATTACGTAGGTTGCCCCGCAACGGCTTCCGCTTGGGGACGCCCTTGGGTATTCCTCCGGGTTTGCGTGGCACTGCCCTGCCTCCCTGCGTGCCGGATCGGTCATCGATCCGGGGGTGACTGTCTGTTTTCATCTGCACCATCGACGTTAACCGTCCGCCACGACGAGATCAAACACCTGTTCGACGACACGCCGTGGTGGACTCGTTTTCTGTCGGTCCCCTGTGCTACAAATTCGCACGAAGGTTCGATCGAACTACTGTTCGAGGTTCGGTCAGGTGTTCGAGCGGTGCGGGAGGCGGCCATGAGCGTTACGGCGCACAGGACGGAGCAGGTGGGGCAGCGTGCGGTGCGCGTGCCCGTTCAGCGCACGACCCCGGCCGACCCGGTCGTCTCGCCACCACGTCGGGTACGGGTCCATGGTTATGTCGGCCCGCCCGCCCGCCGCCGGGTGGCCGGCGCGCCACGGGTGGTCGCGTCCGCCGCCTGCCGGCCTCGGCAGCGGATCTCGGTGCTGTCGCTGCTCGCGGTCGGCGCGTCGGTGTGCCTGGTCGTGGTCGGCCTCGGCACGCTGGCCGGCGCCGGCGCGGCCGAGGTGCCGACGCGCACCGAGGTGGTGTGGGTGCGGTCGGGGGAGACCCTCTCGGAGTTGGCGGCCAGGATGGCGCCCTCGAGCGACCAGGCCGCGGTCGTCGACCGGATCCGGGAGTTGAACAGCGGCGTGGCCGACGGCGTCCGGCCCGGTCAGCCGTTGCGCGTGCCGTCCGAGGGCTGAGTCCACGCCCTGGGCACCTCGCCCGGTGTGGCGTGTGCCACGATCCGCGCCGCCCGATGGCCTCGCGTCCGGGGCGCCTGCGCGCTGGGTAACCGGTGCCCACCCCTGCGTCCAGCCTTCGTGCTCGGGTCGTCGCCGGCTCGGCACCCTCGGTGAGCAAGCCGGGCGAACATCGACTCGTCCGCGTGTCGCACCGGTGTCGACTTGCATCATGTGGCGTCTAGGCATACCGTCGACCCCAACATCTAGTAGTTACATCACTGTAGTTAGTCCACAGGTTGGGGCGACCTGTCCACCGGTTGTCCACCAGTACATCCACAAGATGATCACCTGTTGGGCTGGCCGGCGCGCACGAGGGGTTGGTTGGCATGCGGTGTCCGTTCTGTCGTCATTCGGACTCCAGGGTCGTCGACTCGCGTGAGGTCGACGAGGGCCAGGTCATCCGCCGTCGCCGGTCGTGCGCCAAGTGCAGCCGTCGGTTCACCACCGTCGAGGAGGCCGTGCTCGCCGTGGTGAAGCGCTCCGGGGTGACCGAGCCGTTCAGCCGGGAGAAGGTCGTCACCGGCGTGCGGCGCGCCTGCCAGGGCAGGCCGGTCGACGAGGACGACCTGCAGCAGCTCGCCCAACGGGTCGAGGACGCGATCCGGTCGACCGGCGCGGCCGAGATCCCCAGCCACGAGGTCGGGCTGGCGATCCTCGGGCCGCTGCGCGAGCTCGACGAGGTGGCCTATCTGCGCTTCGCCAGCGTCTACCGCTCCTTCTCCTCCATCGAGGACTTCGAGAAGGAGATCACGGGGTTGCGCGAGGCGATGGCGAGGAAATCCGAACAAGAGGGGACATGAGCCGAACCAGCCGTCGGGCCGCGATTCGGCGACGTGCCAGGCAGCAGCAATCCAGACCTCACCGGACCGGGCATCCGGTGGCACGTGTGGGGCGAGCGAGCAACGAGGGAGAGGGACAGGGCATGACGGAGACCGTCGACACGTCGGAGCGAGGGCTGACCGAGGGTGGGCTCACCGTCGCGCGGGTGCACACGACCGAGGGCGTGCACCCGTACGACGAGGTGACCTGGGAACAGCGCGACGTGGTGATGACCAACTGGCGCGACGGGTCGGTGAACTTCGAGCAGCGTGGCGTCGAGTTCCCCGAGTTCTGGTCGGTCAACGCGACCAACATCGTCACCAGCAAGTACTTCCGGGGCGCGGTGGGCACCCCGGTGCGGGAGCACTCGCTCAAGCAGCTGATCAACCGCGTGGTGCGGACCTATGTGGACGCGGGGGTCAAGCACGGGTACTTCACCACGCCGGCCGACGCCGAGGTCTTCGAGCACGAGCTGGTGTGGATGCTGCTGCACCAGGTGTTCAGCTTCAACTCGCCGGTCTGGTTCAACGTCGGCACCAGCTCCCCGCAGCAGGTCAGCGCGTGTTTCATCCTCGCGGTCGACGACACGATGGACTCGATCCTGAACTGGTACCGCGAGGAGGGCCTGATCTTCAAGGGCGGCTCCGGCGCGGGGCTCAACCTCTCCCGGATCCGCTCGTCCAAGGAGCTGCTGTCCTCCGGTGGCACCGCCTCCGGGCCGGTGTCGTTCATGCGCGGCGCCGACGCCTCGGCCGGCACCATCAAGTCCGGCGGCGCCACCCGGCGGGCGGCCAAGATGGTCGTGCTCGACGTGGACCACCCCGACGTCGAGGAGTTCATCGAGACCAAGGCCAAGGAGGAGCACAAGATCCGCGTCCTGCGCGACGCCGGCTTCGACATGGATCTCGGCGGCTCGGACATCACCTCGGTGCAGTACCAGAACGCCAACAACTCGATCCGCGTCTCGGACGACTTCATGCGTGCGGTGGACGCCGGCAACGACTTCGGCCTGCGGGCGCGCACCACCGGCGAGGTGATCGAGCGGGTCGACGCGAAGACGCTGTTCGGCAAGCTGGCGCGGGCGGCGTGGGACTGCGCCGACCCCGGCGTGCAGTACGACGACACGATCAACGACTGGCACACCTGCCCGGAGTCCGGCCGGATCACCGCGTCCAACCCGTGCAGCGAGTACCTGCACCTGGACAACTCGAGCTGCAACCTGGCGTCGCTGAACCTGATGAAGTTCCTGCGCCAGGACGGCACCTTCGACGCCGAGGTGTTCTCCCGGTCGGTCGAACTGGTCATCACGGCGATGGACATCTCGATCTGCTTCGCCGACTTCCCGACCGAGCCGATCGGCGACACCACGCGCAAGTTCCGTCAGCTGGGCATCGGCTACGCCAACCTCGGCGCGCTGCTGATGGCCACCGGCCACGCCTACGACTCCGAGGGTGGCCGGGCGCTGGCCGCGAGCATCACCTCGCTGATGACCGGCACCGCCTACCGGCGGTCGGCCGAGCTGGCCGGTGTCGTCGGCCCGTACGAGGGCTACGCCCGCAACGCCGACGCGCACCAGCGGGTCATGCGCAAGCACGCCGCGGCCAACGACCTGATCCGCACCTATCACGGCAATGACGCGACCGTGCAGCGCCTGGCGACCCAGGAATGGCAGCGCGGCCTGGCGGTCGGCGCGGCGAACGGGTGGCGCAACGCCCAGGCGTCGGTGCTCGCGCCGACCGGCACCATCGGCCTGATGATGGACTGCGACACCACCGGGATCGAGCCGGACCTGGCGCTGGTGAAGTTCAAGAAGCTCGTCGGCGGCGGGTCGATGCAGATCGTCAACCAGACCGTGCCGGGCGCGCTCAAGTCGTTGGGCTACCAGGACGAGCAGATCGAGGCGATCGTCGAGTACGTCGCCGAGCACGGTCACGTGGTGGACGCGCCCGGCCTGCGCCACGAGCACTACGAGGTGTTCGACTGCGCGATGGGCGAGCGGTCGATCGCGCCGATGGGCCACGTGCGGATGATGGCCGCGGTGCAGCCGTTCATCTCCGGCGCCATCTCCAAGACGGTGAACATGCCGGAGGCCGCGACCGTCGAGGACGTCGAGCAGATCTACTTCGAGGGCTGGAAGCTGGGCCTCAAGGCACTGGCGATCTACCGCGACAACTGCAAGGTCGGCCAGCCGCTGTCGGCCGGCAAGGGCGCGAAGGCCGCCGCCGAGCCGGAGAAGGTCATCGAGTACCGCCCGGTCCGCAAGCGCCTGCCCAAGAAGCGCCCGTCGCAGACGGTGTCGTTCACCGTCGGCGGCGCCGAGGGCTACCTGCACGCCGGTTCGTACCCGGACGACGGGCTGGGCGAGATCTTCGTCAAGCTCGGCAAGCAGGGCTCGACGCTGGCCGGGGTGATGGACGCGTTCTCGATGTCCATCTCCGTCGGTCTGCAGTACGGCATTCCGCTGGAGTTCTACGTCTCGAAGTTCCAGAACGTGCGCTTCGAGCCGGCCGGCATGACCGACGACCCGGACATCCGGATCTCGACCAGCGTGCTGGACTACCTGTTCCGTCGGCTGGCGCTGGACTACCTGCCCTACGAGAAGCGGGCCCAGCTCGGGGTGTTCACCGCGGACGAGCGGGCCGCGCAGGTCAGCTCCGACTACGGCACGCCCTCGGACGTGGACCTGGAGGGGCTGCGTACCTCGGTCGACGCGTCCCCGAAGGCGGCGGCTGCCCCCGAGCGGAAGCCGGAGATCACCGAGGCGCACAGCTCGACCGAGCTGCTGGAACTGCACCTCGGCAAGGTCGCCGACGCGCCGCTGTGCATGACCTGCGGCACGAAGATGCGCCCGGCCGGTTCCTGCTACCTGTGTGAGGGCTGCGGCTCCACCTCGGGCTGCAGCTGACTCAGGGTGGGGTCGGCCGTCCGGCCGGCCCCACTCCGTAGGTCACGGACTTGACGTACTTTGAGTGGCTGCCCATGTCCGCTGTTCACTACGACAGCTACGCCGAAGCGCGCTCACATCTGACGGACCTGCTGGACGCTGCCGAGAAGGGGCGAGTGGCCACCGTTCGACGTGACTCCGCGATATCGGCTGTGGTTGATGTCAAGCGGCTGCGCGACTTGCTCGCATCGATCGTCCCCTCGCGCGCCCAGGTCGTGCCAGAGGCCGGTGGCTGGTCGGTGTTCATTCCGGGGCTCCCGGTGGCCGCGGACGGCGCGTCGTTCGCCGAGGCGGTCGACGAGATGGTCGACGCCCTGCGAGCGTACGTCCAGGAATGGCAGGAGCGGCTGCTGGACGCGCCGAACTATCGGGACAACTGGGGATTGGTGCACCTGATCAGTTCGGTGATGACGGGCAACTGCGTGACTGGCTTGTCGGTACCGCGCGGTGACTTCCTGGCCGCGACCAACCCGCAGGGATCACGAGATGTTCGGCCAGACCGAAGACTGATCTCGTGTGCCGGTGTCGATGAGGGCGAGGTGGCCGCCCTGAGCAAGGACGAGGCGCTGGCGAAACTGCAACGCTCAGGTTGGGTCAGCGTGGTGGCCGGCCCCGCCCGGCGTCGTCGAGTCGAATTTCGGGGTTCCATGTCCTGAGGTACGAGGTCGCGGTGGGGGCGTTCTTGGCCAGCGCGCTGTGCCACGGCAGTGCGCCCTCGCGCTGGAGCCGGCCAACGACTACGACGGGGTGCACTCCTCGATCTCTGGCGACGGCGTTGACCCATTGCGCGCCGATCCGCGAAGTCGGCTCGGGAAGCGGCTGGTCGAACACCCATCCGGACGCGAGTTCATCCGCCATGTCCTCATCGCCCAGGGTGTGGTCATCCTCATCGATGAGAGGTCTTCCGTCCCTGGTGACGTCGCCACGAACAACGTGCGCGATTTCGTGCAACAGGGTGAACAGCACCTTGTCGAGACGCTGGCCTCGTCCCGACAGCGCGATGGCCGGACCAGTCTCGTCCTGGTAGGACGCACCGGAGATCCTACTGGACGGGAATGCTTCTACGAACACGAGCCGAACGCCGACAGCGTCGAACCGTTCCGGAAAATCTGTGAATCCGCTCGGGTCACGAACGAGACGACTCAGCTGCTTCGCGAGTATTTCGAGCTTCCGTCGAGAATAGGCTTGAGTGGGTGCCGTGGATGCCGCCTTCCGAACGCAGGCAAACCAGCCGTTTTGGGTCGGTGTCAGGGGTTCGTTCCCATTGGTGCGCCGGGCTGCGAGTTGCCATCGGGGTGGCGCGTCGAGATTGTCGATCTCCATCAGGTGCATGAGCTGCTTTGCCTGGTCGGCGACGTTAGTGGTGTTGATGACTCCGCGCTTGCGCAGCACTGCCATTGGGGCCAGCGCGTTGAGTTTGGCACGGGTTTTGACCTCGTCGAGGATTTCTTGGGTTTCCGGGTCCTGCTGCTGCTTTCGCAGAAAATAGGAGTCCTGCAGGTTGAGCCAGAACTCGGTACTGGTCCCGAGCGCCGCGCCGATCTGGGCGGCAGATTCCCGGGTGATCTCCTTCTTGCCGTTAATGATCTCAGAGACGAACTGGGTTGGACGCCCAAGAATCTCGGCGAACTCAACCTGAGTCCAACCCCGAGCTTCCAGCTCGTCGGCGAGGTGTTCCCCGACGGGAAATACCTCGGCGAGTACGGTGTCCATGAGCGGTTCCCTTAGTGGTAGTCAACGAGTTCGATGATCACCGCGATGCGGTCGCCATCGGTCTTGAAGGTCGCGATCAACCGAAACTGGTCGTTCAGGCGCATCGAGTGTTGGCCCGCGCGGTCGCCCCGTAGTTTCTCCAAACGAAGCCCGCGAAGTGCGTACAAGTCACGCTCGTCCTGCGCGGCGAGGATGAGTTGGATCGTCTTCCGGTACGCCTTGACGACATCGCGTCCCCATCTCCTCGGTGCAAAATCGGCGTCCTCGGTCAGCCGACGCAGTTCCTCGTCACCGTACTCGACTCGCAACTCGCCTTCACCCCATCACCTTTGGGCTGAAGGCCCAAAATAGATGCGGAGCGTACCTCGTCGTCGAGGCATTGACTGAGGCTGGTCGACTCAGTCGAGCATAGCATCATTCACCCAACGGGTGAAGTGACGAATACTACTGCTGATGGGATGGTTCTTGCTGGTCAGCTGTCGATCGGGTGAACACTCCGGCGGTCGCGGCGGCCACGGTGGCGGCCGCGGACCGGGTCGCGATGTGGTCGGTCAGTGGCTCGTTGGTGATGAACAGCCGGTGGTACAGCGGCGCGACCACCGCGCGGACCACCTCCGCCGCGTCCGTGCCGGCGGCCACCTCGCCGCGGGCGACGGCTCTGGTCACGATGATCTCCGCGCGCTCGTGCCGGTCCGCGTAGAACGCCCGCAGCGCCCGCGCCGCCCGGGTGGACTGGAACGACGCCGCGACGATCGCGGTGGCCGCCGCGCCCTCGGCCTGGTCGGCGAACGAGCGCACCACCTCCTCGGCCAGTGCCCGGCAGTCGCCGGCGAACGAGCCGGTGTCCGGTGGGCGCCACTTGTCGTCGCCGGCGAGGTCGAGGGCGTCCACGATCAGTTCGTCGACCCCGCCCCAGCGGCGGTAGACCGTCGTCCGGTGCACTCCGGAGCGTTCGGCGACGCCTTCCACGGTCAGGCCGCGGTAGCCGTGCGCGGCGAGTTCGGCCAGCGTCGCGTCCCGGACCGCCGCGCGGGTGCGGGCGGTGCGGCCGCCGGGGCGGGAACTCGGTTGCGTCGTCGGCGTGGGCATGGCATCATCCTAATGCAACATCAGTCGCATTAGGGAGCGCGGGAGACATGGACTTCTGAGACAACCCCCCGGTTCGTTCTTTCTGGGCTTGTCTTGGAGGTTGGTTTGTCCACCCAGTTGTCCCTGCACGCGGTGCGTAAGTCCTACGGTGAGCGGTTGCTCCTCGACGACGTGACGCTCGCCGTCCGTCCCGGCGAACGTGTCGGCATCGTCGGCGAGAACGGTGCCGGCAAGTCGACGCTGCTGCGCCTGATCGCCGGGCGGGAGCGGCCGGACGACGGTGAGCTGGTGGTCACCGCGTCGAGCATCGGTTATCTCTCGCAGACGCCCGAGCTGCCCGGATCGTCCACTGTGGACGACGTGATCGACGGCGCGCTGGCCGATCTCCGCGCCATGGAACGGCGAATGCGGTCTCTTGAGTCCACGATGGACTCTCCGGCGGCCATGCGGGAGTACGGCGACCTGCTGACCGCGTTCGAACTGCGCGACGGCTACCAGGCCGACGCCAGAGTGGACCGGGCCACGCACGCCCTCGGCCTCGGCGCGATCGACCGCACCCGCCTGCTCGGCACGCTGTCCGGCGGCGAGCAGGCCCGCCTCGGCCTGGCCTGCCTGCTGGCCGCGGCCCCCGAGGTGATGCTGCTGGACGAGCCGACCAACCACCTGGACGCCACCGCGCTGACCTGGCTCGAGGACCACCTTCGCGCGCACAAGGGCACCATCGTCACGGTCTCCCACGATCGGGTGTTCCTCGAACGGGTCGCCACGACCATCGTCGAGGTGGATGGCGACCGCCGGACCGTCGCCCGCTACGGCGACGGCTACCCCGGCTACCTCGCCGCCAAGGCCGCCGCGCGCCGCCGCTGGGAGCTGGCCTACCAGCGCTGGTGCGCGGAGATCGACGAGCTCACCGAGTTCGCCGCCACCACCGCGCACCGCGTGGCCCCCGGCCGGGTGATGAAGGACCGCAACAAGGTGGCCTACGACCGCGACGCCGGCCGGGTGCAGAGCTCGGTGGCCAGCCGGGTACGCAACGCCCAGGAGCGCCTGCGCAGACTGCGCGACGCCCCCGTCCCCCAACCGCCGGACCCGCTGCGCTTCGCCGCCCGCATCACCGCGGGCGAGGCGCCCGACCAGGTCGTCGCACTGTCCGGGGTCCGCGTCGGCGACCGCCTCGAGGTCGGCGAGCTTGCCGTCGGCGGCCGGCAACGGCTGCTGGTCCACGGCCCGAACGGCGCCGGCAAGACCACGCTGCTGCGCGTGCTGGCCGGCGCGATCGACCCCGATGAGGGCACCGTCGCCCACCGGGGGCGCATCGGCTATCTCGCCCAGGAGATCCCGACCGACCACCCGCGCCGTTCCCTGCTGGCGGCCTTCGCCGACGGGCGCGCCGGCCTGCCGGTCGACCACGCGACCCAACTGCTGTCACTCGGCCTGTTCCGGGCGGCTGACCTGCGCGTACCGGTCGGCGCGCTGTCCGCTGGGCAGCGCCGCCGGCTCGGCCTTGCCCGGCTGGTGACCGCGCCGGTGGACCTGCTGCTGCTCGACGAGCCGTCCAACCACCTGTCGCTCGCGCTCGTGGAGGAGCTGGAACAGGCCATCGACGAGTTCCCCGGCGCGCTGGTGGTCGTCTCCCACGACCGGGCGTTACGTCGGCGCTTCCAGGGCACCCAGCTGGCGCTCGCCGACGGTCGCCTGGTCGGGTGATCCGGTCACCACAGTGCGCGTAGCGGGGCCTCGTGCTCGCGCCGACGCCAGGTTTCGGTGAAGCGGCCGAGCCTGCGCCGGTCGGCCATGCCGCACACGGCCGCGATCCGGTCGCCGCGGACCTCGAGCACCACCAGGCCGACGACCTGGTCGTCGACCGTGGCGATCGCCGCGGGGGAGCCGTTGACCACGGCGGCGTGCAGCATGGGTGAGCCGCCCGCCAGCCTGCGCTTCGCCTCGTTCGGCTTGAAGCCGGCGCGCACCACCGTGGCGACCTGCTCGGGCAGGGTGTACCGCAGCAGCTTCCTGGCCAACCCGGCGCCGTCGGTGATCGCGGTCGCGTCGTCGGTCAGCAACGCCACCAGCCGTTCCGTGCGGCCGGAGGCGGCGGCGTCCACGAACGCCTGGACGATGTCGCGCGCGGCGGCGTCGGTGACCTCGGTGCCGTTGACGGTGCGCTCGGCGGTGACGTGCCGCCGGGCCCGGTGGGCGTGCTGTTGGCTCGCGGCCTCGGTGATGTCGAGGAGCTCGGCGATCTCGGCGTGGGGGTAGGAGAACGCCTCCCGCAGCACGTAGACCGCCCGCTCGATCGGCGGGAGCCGCTCCATCAGCAACAGCACCGCCAACGTCACCGACTCGCGCTGCTCGACGGCGTCGGCCGGGCCGAGCATCGGGTCGCCGTCGAGCAACGGCTCGGGCAGCCAGTCGCCGGCCGCGCGTTCGCGCCGCCTGGCCGCCGACCGGAGCCGGTCAAGGGACAGGTTGGTGACGACCTTGGTCAGCCAGGCGTCGGGGGTCTGGATGCGCGCCCGGTCGGCGGCCTGCCAACGCAGGAACGTGTCCTGCACCGCGTCCTCGGCGTCGGCGGCCGAGCCGAGCAGCCGGTACGCCAACGAGGCCAACCGGTTCCGGTTGGCCTCGAAGTGCTCCACGGTGGCCGTGTCCATGCAGGCGACTCTAGGCGCCGACCGGCTCGACGGGGCGGTCAGCCGTGACGGCCAACCGGCGCCTGCTGGCCGGCAGTCCGTAGGTCGGGTGGCGCATGTTCCACGCGGCGCCGCTGAGCACGAACGCCTTGACCCGCGCCGCCGTCCGGCCGCGCAGCGACCAGGCCCTGGACCGCGCGTCGCCGTCGACCGCCTGGAAGATCGCGTCCCTGCTGCCCAGGCTGATGCAGTTGCCGAGGTAGGCCAGCGGGGACTTGGCGACCTTGCGCCCGGTCAGCTCCCCGATGATCGCGGCCGTCGCCCGCATCCTGGTGAACCCCGCCGACGCGCAGGACATCGGCAGCGGCTGGCCGTTCTCGCCGATGGCGTGGACGCTGTCGCCCGCGGCGTAGACCTCCGGGTGGGAGACCGACCGCATCCGCTCGTCGACGGTGATCCGGCCGTCGTCCTCGACCCGCAGACCGCCGGCGGCCGCGATCGGGTGCACGACGAATCCGGCCGCCCACAGGGTCGCGTCGGCGACGAAGCGGGTGCCGTCCTGCGCGACGGCCCCGGTCGCCTCGACGCGGTCGATGGTGGTGTGCTCGTGGACCGTGATGCCGAACCGGTCGAAGGCGCGCAGCAGGTGCCGGCGGGCCTTCTGCCCGAGCCAGCCGCCGACCTCGCCGGTGGTGGCCAGGGTGACCCGCAGCCCCGGCCAGCACTCGGCGATCTCGGTCGCGGCCTCGATCGCGGTCAGGTTCCCGCCGACGACCAGCACCGACCCGTGCTCACCGAGCTCGTCCAGCCGCCCGCGCAGGCGCTGGGCGGCCGACCGGCCGGCGATGTGGAAGGCGTGCTCGTCGACGCCGGGCACGCTGTGGTCGGCGGTGGTGCTGCCCAGCGAGTACAGCAGCGTGTCGTACTCGAGGAGGTCGGTGCCCTCGCCGTCGGTCACGGTGACCGTGCGGTGGTCGGCGTCGACCGCGATGACGTGTGCCACGCGTAGCCGGATGCCGGTGCCCGCGAACATCGTCGCCAGCTCGTGGCGGCGAAGCTCGCGGCCCGCGGCGAGCTGGTGCAGGCGCATCCGCTCGACGAAGTCCGGTTCGGCGTTGACGACGGTGATCTCGACGTCGTCGGGGTGGAGGTTGCGGGCGAGGTAGCCGGCGGCCGATGCGCCGGCGTATCCGGCTCCGAGGACGATAATGCGGTGCCCCATGTTCCTGCTCCTGTCTGTTCGTTCGCGCTCTGAACGAGACAGGTCCTGGATTCCTGACAGGGCCCGGCTATGGCGTGGATCACGACGAGGCGGGATCGCTGACCGTCTCCTGCAGGAACTCGAACACCAGGCCCCACTTGAACGCGGCCTGCTCGTTGTCCGCCGCCCCGCCGTGGCCGCCCTCGATGTTCTCGTAGTACCGCACGTCGTAGCCCAGCTCGCGCATCCGCGCCACCAGCTTGCGCGCGTGCCCGGGATGCACCCGGTCGTCCCGGGTGGAGGTCAGCACGAACGTCGGCGGGTAGGGCCGGTCGGGCGCGACGTTCTGGTACGGCGAGTACTCCCGGAGGAACTCCCAGTCCGCCGGCTCGTCCGGGTCGCCGTACTCGGCCATCCAGGACGCCCCGGCCAGCAGCAGGTGGTACCGCCGCATGTCCAGCAACGGCACCTGACACACGATCGCGCCGAACAGCTCGGGGTACCTGGTCAGCATCACGCCCATCAGCAGCCCGCCGTTGGATCCGCCCTGGATCGCCAGCCGCGCCGGCGTGGTCACCCCGGTGGTCACCAGATCCCTGGCCACGGCGGCGAAGTCCTCGTACACCCGCAGCCGCTGCGACCGCATCACCGACTGGTGCCAGTTCGGCCCGTACTCGCCGCCGCCCCGGATGTTGGCCACCACGTAGGTGCCGCCGCGCGCCAGCCAGCCGCGCCCGATCGTGCCGCTGTAGCTCGGCGTGAGGGACACCTCGAAGCCGCCGTAGCCGTAGAGCAGCGTCGGCCCGGTCGCGCCAGGGCGGCCGACTACGAAGTACGGCACGCGGGTGCCGTCGTCGGACACCGCGAACTGTTGACGCACCTCGATGCCGGTCGCCGGGAAGAACGCCGGCGCGCGCTTGAGCACCTCGAGCTCGCCGCCGATCTCACCGCGGTACAGCGTCGCCGGCTGGGTGAAGCCGCTGGCGTTGAGCAGGTACTCGTCGTCCTCGTCGGGGTTGGTGTCCAGCACGTCGGCCGAGCCGACCTCGGGCACCCCGGCCAGCGGCGCCCGCGTCCACCCGGCCGGCCCGGGGGTGAGCACCTCGAACCGGCTCTTCACGTCGTACAACGTCGCCACGATCAGGTGATTGCGGGTCCACGCGTGGTAGGCGAGCGAGGTGTGCTCGTCCGGCGCGAACAACACCTCCAGGTCCCGCCCGCCGGCGAGGAAGTCGTCGAACCGCGCGGCCAGCAGCGCGCCCGCCGGATAGGTCCGCTCGCCGACCGTCCACGGCGACCGGGTGTCGATCAGCAGCCACTCCCGGTGGGCCGCGATCTCCGCGTCGTCCGGCACCTCGATGCGCACCAGCCCCGACGCCGTGCGCAGGAACTGCTCGCTGCGGTAGAAGTCGAGGTTGCGGTAGACGAAGTCGCGTTCGAAGCCGGCCGTCGGATCGTGGTACGCGCCGGCCGAGACGTCGTCCGGCTTGCCCTCGAACACCGTCGTCGCCTCGGCCAGCGGGGTGCCCCGGTGCCATTCCCTGGCGATCCGCGGATAGCCGGACGCGGTCAGCGAGCCGTCGCCGAAGTCGGTGCCGACGAAGATCCGGTCCTCGTCGATCCAGCTGACCCGGCTCTTGGCCTCCGGTAACGAGAACCCGTCGTCCACAAAGGACAACGAGGTGAGGTCGAACTCCCGCACCACGGCCGCGTCCGCCCCGCCGCGGGACAGCTCGACCAGCGCCCGCCGGTATCCCGGCCGCAGCACCGCCGCCCCCTGCCACACCCAGCTCTCGTCCTCGGCGCTCGCGAGCGCGTCCACGTCGAGCACGATCTCCCACTCCGGCTCGGCGCCGCGGTAGGACTCGAAGCTCGTGCGCCGCCACTGGCCGCGCGGGTGGGCGGCGTCCTGCCAGAAGTTGTACAGGTACTCCCCCCGGCGACGCGGGTACGGGATGCGGTCGTCGGCGTCGAGCACCTCGCGGACCTCGTCGCGCAGGGCGGCGAAGCGCGGTGCGCCGGTCAGCTCGGCGATGGTCTCGGCGTTGCGCTCCCGGACCCAGTCCAGGGCGGTGTCGCCGGTGACCTCCTCCAGCCAGCGGTAGGGATCCTGCTCATCGGTCATGTACTCGAGTCTGCCCGATCAGACCCGGTCGAAGGCCAGCCGGATGAAGGTGTAGTCGAGCCGGGTCCGATTCCAGTACACCGGCCGCTCGATGTGCTCCAGGTTCAGCTCGCCCCGCAGCCGCAGCCCGTGCTTGGTCGCGAGCCAGACGAAGTCCCGGATGTCGTCGGGGGAGAAGATGTGCACCGGCTGGCCGTAGGCGGTGACCCCGGTGGTGTCCGGCGGGTCCATGTCGTAGTCGGTGGCCACGATCAGCAGCCCGCCCGGCCGGATGATCCGCGCGCACTCGGCCGCGAACGGTTCCAGCTCGACCCCGTGCTCGATGACGCTCATGCAGGTCACCGCGTCGAACCGGCCGTCGGGGAAGTCGGTGTTGGTGATGTCGCCGTAACGGAACACCACCCCGGAGCGCCGCACCTGGGAGCCGAACTCCAGGTTGATGCCGACCAGGTCGGTCAGCCCGTAGAGCCGTAACCAGGGCAGGATCGAGGAGTACCTGGCCGCGCCCGCGTCCAGCACCGCGGCCTCCCGGCCGACCGTGCGCAGCACCGTACCGATCGCGCCGAGCGCGTCCCAGTTCTTCGGGATGTCCCGGTGCAGCGGCAGCTTGAGCCGTTTGCACTCGGCGACCGCCGCCTGCCAGGACGCGGAGTCGCGCAGCAGATCGGTGTCCGGCATCGGCGGGGGCACCGGACGTGGCTCGCCCGAACCCGCCTCGATCCGCCGCCGCAGCGCCACTCTGGTCCACAGGACCCGCTCGGCGACGCGCCTGGCGACGGCGAGCGCGATCCCGCCCGGTGGAGCGGCCTGGGTCATGGTCAGGTCCCTTCGTCCGCGGCGGCCCGGGTACGCAGCGTGGACCGGTCGGCCCGGCACACCGGAACGGTGGCGGCGGCCAGGGCGAAGTCCAGCATGGTGAGCATTATCCGGGAGATCAGGGCCACGGCGAGCGACTCGCCGTGCCCGAGTACCGACCCGAACGCCAGCACCAGCGTGACCTCGCGAATCCCGGCACCGGCCGGCGCGGGGACGAACAGCAGACCGAGGCAGAACGCCAGGGTCAGGCCGCCGACCGCCAGCGGGAACGACGTGCCGGGCGGTGCGCCGAAGCCGATCATCAGCAGCCAGCAGTGCAGCCCGAGCAGCAGCCAGCCGACGGTGTACCAGCCGGCCGCGGTGAGCAGGCCGCGATAGCTCGGCCACCGGTCCAGCGGCGTGCGGTGCAGCAGCCGCAGCACCCGGTCCAGCACCGGGCCGACCACCCTGGGGTGCAGGAACAACACGCCGGCCAGCACGACCAGCACCACCCACCAGTACCGCCGCAGCACCCCGTCGGCGGCCGGCAGCATGATGACCGCGGTGGCCGCGCCGGTGCTCAGCGCGAGCAGCAGGCCCAGCACGCTGCCGGTGACCGTCACCTTTCTGGACACCGCGTGGTCGCGGGCGAGCTCGGCCTGGGCGAGGAACGACCACACCGAGCCGGGCAGGTACTTGCCGAGCTGCCCGAGCAGGAACACCCTGGCCGCGCCGCGCACCGGCAGCCGCCCGCCGAGATCGGCCAGCATGGCGCGCCAGCCGAGCCCGGTGGCCAGGATGCTCGCCGCCGCGGGCACCGCGGCGGCCACCACCAGACCCCAGGACAGCCGGCCGAGCGCGGCCAGCAGCTCGTCCCAGCGGGCGATCACGAAGACCGCCCCGAACGCGAGTACCGCGACGAGGAATCCGACCCGGACCCACTGAGCGGGTCCGGGTCGGGTCACCGGGCGTCCTCGGCGAATGACGTCAGCGCTTTGAGGTAGCGGTTCCACTGGGGCTCCGCGTCTGGTCGGCGGACGGCGGCCCGCAGCCGTAGCGCGGTGTTCCCGGCGTAGAACTCGCGCAGCGTCGCCGCCAGCGAATCCACGTCGTCGGGCACCGCGAGCAGGCCGTCGACTCCGTCCTGGACATCGTCGGGCAGCGTACCTATATCGCTGGCGATCACCGGGACGCCGTGCTCGAAGGCCAGGAACGTGTTGACCGACGCGGTGACCGACCGGTAGGGCAGCACGAGCGCGTCCACACCGCGAAACAACGCCGGCACGTTGTCCGCGTCGACGTAGCCGGGCCGCAGGTCGACCCGGTCGGCCAGCCCGAGCTCGTCGACCAGGCCCTCCACGACCGAGGCCATGTCGCCCCAGAACTCGCCCGCCACGGTGAGCCGCACGTCCGGCGGGCCGTCGACCAGCGCGCGCAGCAGCACGTCGAGCCCCTTGTACGGGCGGATCAGGCCGAAGAACAGCAGCTTGCGGTAGAGCGTCGGGTCGCGGTAGCGGTTGCGCGACGGTGCGACCACCAGCGGCGCCAGCTGTTCGACGGCCACCGGCGCCTCGGTCAGCGAGGTGGCCAGCTCGGCCTGGGCGTTGGAGTGCGTCATCACGCCGTCGACCTTGGCCAGCAGGCCCCGGATCAGCCGCAGGTCGGCCGGGCTGCGCTCGTGCGGCAGCACGTTGTGGCACTGGGTGACCACCCGGGCGTGGCGGCCGGTGCCCAGGCCGGCGAGCACGCCGCGGTAGGCGGGCATCTGCACCGGGCTCGCCACGACCAGCACGACCAGGTCGTGGTCGCGGACCCGGCGCCCGCAGGCGAACCAGGAGTCGGGCCGGCGCCAGGACAGCCGCCGGTGGGTGTCGGGGAAGATCGGCAGCTCCGGCTTGTCGACGGTCAGCCGCCCCGGGTACAGCCGGGCCGGGTACTGGTGCGACCAGGACTCCAGCCGCACGTCGTGTCCCGCTGAGCTCAGTTGGTGGGCGAGTTCGGTGGTGTACTGGGAGATTCCACCCTTGAACGGGTGTGTGGGGCCGATGACGGCAATCCGCATGGCAGCCTCTAGTCCCTGGTTTCGGGTTCGACATCGGTATGGGTCGATGCGTACTGCCTCCTGCGCGCCAACCGCTCGACGATGAGCAGCACGAACAGGGACGCCCCGGTCGCGGCGGACAGCCACGTGCCGGTGCTGTGGTAGGGCGTGGTGTAGGTGAGTCGGACGGTGTGCCTTCCGGTGTCGACGGGGACGGCGACCAGCGCGTGGTCGGCCGCGAGCAGTTCGGCGGGCGCGCCGTCGACGCTGGCCTGCCAGCCGGTGCGCAGCGCGTCGGCGACGACCAGGTAGCCGGCGCCCTCGGCGGCCACGGTCACCTCGATGGCCTCGGTTCCGTCCTCGACGACCTCGACCACGGCGGCGGCCCCGCTCGACGCGCCGGCCGGGCGGTCGAGCAGCACCTGGTCGGGACCGAGGTAACCGCGCGCGAGCAGCGCCAACCGGCGGTCGGTCGCCGGCTCGACCACCGCCGTGCCGGCCCACCGGATGCGCGCCAACGCGTGTTCCCGCTCGTAGACGACCGCCGGTTCGGCCAGCACCACCGGCGTCGCCGGCGCGTCGATGACGGGGGACGCCGTCGAGGCGACGAAGTAGCGGACCGCGAGCCGGTCCAGGATCGGGCTGGTGACGATCGGCGCGCGCGGGACGAGCGAGGGCAGCGTCGGCGGATCCCGGAACTGCCGGCCGGGCAACGCCTCGACCAGCTCGCCCATCCGCCGGTCGGCGAACCCGTGCCCGGTCAGGCCGCGCAGCCGGTGCAGCGAGCTCTCCCCCGGCAGCAGGGTGTCGACGGGGGAGGCGTACCGGTCGTGGCCGAGACGCGCGGCGAGGAACTCGTGCACCGGGGTCCTCGGGTAGAAGGTGTCCCGGTCCGCGTGCGCCCAGTACGGTCCGGCGAACAGCAGTGCCTGGGCCGCGACCAGCAGCGGGATCCCGGCCAGCGCGACCGGCCGGCGACCCCACCAGGCCAGCGCGAGCAGGCCGCCGGCCACGGCCAGGAACGCCAGGCCGACGAGCACGTCGACCGCGGTGACCGCCGGCCACGCGGCGAGCACCACCACGAGGCCACCCAGCCCGGCCGTGACCCACACCGCCGGGCCCCACACCCGGTTGACCGCCCGGTGCCGGCGCAGCACCGCCTCGAAGCCGACGGCCGCCAACACCGCCACCAGCAACCCCAGCACCGACCGCAGCCGGCCGACGAAGTTGTCCGCGAACAGCACCGGCAGCCGCTGGGCGATGGCCAGCGGTAGACCACCGGCGTACGTCAGGACCACCGCCACCCCGGTCGCGGCGACCAGGAACAGCCACACCCCGCCCGGCAGCAGCGCCCGCCCGGCGGCGACCCCGGCCACCGCCAGCAGCACGGTCGCCGCGCCGACGTAGGACAACGCCTCGACGATGTTGGTGCCCGCGAAGGCCGAGCCGAGCGCGTCCGGCGCGATCGCGGTGATCAGCGCCCGGAACGGCAGATGGTCGGCCGGGGTCTGTTCGCGACCCCAGACGTAGGCCTGCGACATGAAGTGGGCGAAGGGCAGCAGCTGGAAGGCCGCCAGCCCGACCCCGCCAGCGACCGCGGCGACCCCACCGGCGGCCACCCCGGCCAGCCGCCGCCCCCGGTGCAGCACGCCGAGCCGCACCACGAAGTAGACCCCCGCCGCGAGCAGCGCGTACCCGGTGACCGCGGGGAACCCGCCGAGCAGCATCGCCCCTGTCGCCAGGGCGACCAGCACGCCGTCGACCGGCCGCCGCCGGGTCACCAGCCGTTCGACCGCCCAGAACAGCACCGGCACGAACGCGGCCGTCCGGGTCTGCGGCCAACCGGTCCAGGCCAGCAGGAACGCGCTCGTGGTGAACGCCAGCCCGCCGACGAGCGCGGCCGGCCGGCCCAGACCGAGCCGCCGGGCGAACAGGAACGTGCCGCCGACCGAGACCGCGATCTCCGCGACCTTGACCCACGCCGGCGCGAGCCAGGCCGGCAGCACCCAGTAGGGCAGGGTCAACGGGTTGAAGACCGCGTTGTTCGGCACCGCGCCCAGCGGCACACCGCCGAGCACATACGGGTTCCACGCGCCGCCGGAGCCGTTCACAACCAGGTCGACGAGCAGAACGGTCTGCGGGATCACTCCGTCGGCGACGTCCTGGAGGAACCGGTTGTCCGGCACCACCCCGGCCAGCACGGTCTCCGCGTACGGCGACCAGTTCGCGAGCAGGTCGGTCGGCGCGAACACGCCCCGGCCGACCAGCGGCCACCCGATCCCGACCACGGTGAACGCGCCGACGGCGCCCAACAGGCACAACGAAAGTAGCCGCGCCGTGGGTCTGTCGCCCTCGGCGGGCCCGTCGGGCTCATGGGTCGAGACGGCGCCGGGCAGGTGGCGAGCCTCGTCCTCCAGCACTCTGCTCATGTGAACCTCTCCACAGGCAGGAGCGACAGAGTAGCGCAGACGTTATGGCGTCGTTATCGAGGTATACGCACAGGGGTATCCGCGTCTCACACTCCGTAGTGGACGCTCGTGGCCGATCAGGATTCGGTGGCGGGTACCCCCTGGTCAGCGGCCTTCTTGGCCACTCGGCGGCCGATCACGTACTGCGTTCCCGCCATCGTCAAATCAACCAGCGTTAGTAACGCTCGGGACAACAGCGCGAGCAGCAGCGCCGCCGGCGCGGGCACCACGGTCGACATCACCAGCGTCAGTCCGGCCTCGCGCACCCCGGCCCCGGCCGGCAGGCCGATGGCCAGCTGGCCGATCGAGTAGGCCAGCGCGTAGCCGCCGATCGCCACCGGCAGCGCGGCCAGCGGTGACGCGCCGAGGCCGATCAGCAGGATCCACGCGTGCAGGCCGAGCAGCATCCAGGTGCCGAACTGGAAACCGGCGGTGGTGCCAAGGCCACGCCAGGACGGCGGCTTGGGCAGCGGCTCGCGGCGCAGCACTTTCATCGCGATGCCGAGACACCGGGTGAGCACGGCCGGATGCAGCACCGACAGCAGCACCGGCAGCACGAGCAGCACCCACCAGTACCTGGCGATCGCGTCCGGCACGGCGAAGGGCAGCATCACCACGGCCAGGGTCAACCCGCTGGTCACCGCGACCGCGATGGACACGATGCCGACCATGAGGATGGACCGCTTCGGCACGTTGTGCTGCTGGGACAGCTCCATCTGGGTGAGGATCGACCACACGCTGCCCGGCACGTACTTGCCGAGCTGGCTGAGGAAGAAGATCCGCGCCGCCGCCCGCCACGGCAGCCGCGAGCCGACGTCGGCCAGCAGCGAGCGCCACGCGCCCAGCGAGGTCAGCAGCGCGATCAGGCCGGGCACGAAGGCGACCGGGATGGCCCACGGCTCGGTCTCCCGCAGCGCTTCGAGCAGGCCGTCGCGGTTGGCCACGATCGCCGTGACGGCGAACGTGAGGAGCAGGACCAGCATGACCCGCCGGAACCAGACCCGTTTGCGCGACACCGGTGCCGGCGTCGCGGTGACCGCCACCTCCGGGGTCTGCTCACTCACCGTCGACATGCCCACCGTTCTTCGGTCCTCGCGGATGCTCCCACCGACCTGTCATCGACGCGAGCGTAGCGACGCGCCGGTGGGTGTCCGTCGTCGACACGGTCAATCCCCTTGACACGGGGTGCGCGGCGGGTGACGGGACGCCAGTACCATCCTGGCCGTGGCTTTCCGCCAGCTCTGAGCAGAGAGGACCAGCCGACGTGGCCGAGCGCGAAATGCAGCTTGCCTACTCCGACCTTCAGCCGGAGATGCATGCGGAGTCCGGGCGGCGCAAGAAGGCCCAGAAGATCATCCGGGTGCTCGAGCACTACCTCGGGCGCACCGACCTCAAGGACCTGGTCGTCCTCGACCTCGGCTGCTCCACCGGGTTCATCACCGACGAGCTGGCCAAGGCCGGCGGTCAGGTGGTCGGCGTGGACATCGACGAGCCGGGGCTGGTCGCCGCCAGCAAGCGGTTCGGCAGCGGCGTGGCCTTCCTGTGCACCGACGGCAGCGGGCTGCCGTTCCCGGACGACTCGGTCGACGTGGTCGTGTTCAACCAGATCTACGAGCACGTGGTCGACCCGGACGCGGTGATGGATGAGATCCGCCGCGTCCTGTCGCCAACCGGCGTGGCCTACCTCGGGCTCGGCAACCGGATGCAGGTCATCGAGCCGCACTACGGGCTGCCGCTGCTGTCCTGGCTGCCCTACGGCGTGGCCGACCGCTACATGAAGCTCGCCGGCAAGGGCGAGCGGTACTACGAGCGGTTCCGCACCCGCCCCGGACTCAAGAAGCTCTGCCACGACCTGCACATCTGGGACTACACCTACACGGTGCTCGGCGAGCCGGAGCGCTTCGCCGCCGACGACATGGTGCCCGCGCGGCTGGCCAGCGCGCCGCCGGCGCTGTGGAAGGCGCTCTCGCCGATCATCCCGACCTACCTGTGGCTCGGCTCGAAGACCGGCCCCGCGCCGGCGGGCGGCCCGACCCGCCTCGCACCGACAAAGGTCGATCTCTGACCCCTTGGTCCCGTTGTCGACCGAGTGCCCTGAATGCCCCATTCGGGACGTTGAGCGTCGCCAATGCCTCATTCAGGGCATCGCGGCCGGCGGTACCGCCTGCTAACCGGCGACCCGGCGCAGCAGGGCGCAGTAGCGCGCGCCGAGCGAGCTGACCGAGAACTCCTCGGCGCGCACCCTGCCCGCCGCCGAGAGCCGTTCCCGCAGCGCGGCGTCGGGCAGCAGCGCGCGTAACGCGGCCGCCAGCGCCGCGGCGTCGCCGGGGGGCACGAGCACCCCGCTGGTCTGATCCACCACGGCGGCGTCGATCCCCGGGATCCGCGAGGCCACCACGACACAGCCGGCGGCCAATGCCTCCAGCAGCGCGACCGGCAGCCCGTCCTGGTCGCCGGAGGCCGCCGCCTTCGACGGGAACACCGCGATCTGCGCCCTGGCGTAGGCGGCCGCGAGCTGGCCGCGCCCCGCGGTGCCGTGGAAGGTGACCGGCAGCCCGGCGGCCTGGCGCTCCAACTCCGCGCGCAGCGGCCCGTCGCCGATCACGTCCAGCTGCCAGCCGGGCAGGTCGTCCAGCGAGCGGATCGCCGCCAGCAGGTCGGCGGCGCCCTTCTTCTCCACCAACCGGCCGACGAACAGGATCCGGCCGGCCTCGCGCTCGATGCCCGCGCCCGCGGCGGTGATCGTCTCCACGTCGGCGCCCATCGGCAGCACCTCGGTGGTCTCGGCGGTGGCGCCGAGGTCGACCAGGCGCTGGCGCATGTCGTCGTTCATCGTGGTGACCGCTCGCGCGCGGCGCAGCACGGCTCCCTTGAGCCGGCGGCTGACCGGGTCCTTGAGCGCGTACACGTCGCCGCCGAGCGTGGTCACCACCCACGGCACCGTGCGCGCGGCGACCAGCGCGGACACCCCCTGCGGGATCATCCAGTGCACGTGCACCACATCCGGGCGATGCCGACGCACCGCGCGGCGCAGCGCCACGATCTCGGCGAGGAAGAACGGCAGCACCTGCAGCCAGCGGGACCGCTTGGAACGCAGGTTCTCGATGATCGCGCCGTCGGCGAGGTCCTCCCACCGACGGGGGAAATACCGGAACCGGCGCACGGTCATGCCGTTGACCGATTCCACCCGTTTGGCGCCCCTCACCTGGGGAACGAGTACCTCGGTGTCGAACTCCAGCGCGGCATAGGCTGCCAGGTCACGAACGAAGGCCGGTGTGCCATCCTCTGCGGACGCGGGAAACGTAGAGGCGACGACGAGCAGACGCGGTCGCCGGGTCACCGGTCACTGCCATGGAGGAACGTCAACATGGACCAGGACAGCACGTTGGTCGACGACGCGGACGCCACACCCGCGGGGTCCGCCGCGGTCGTGGGGGCCTCCGGGTTCCTCGGCTCGGCGCTGGTTCGCACGCTGCGCGCGGGTGGGGTTCGCGTCGCGGAATACACTCGGAGAGTTCCCTTTCTGACCGGTTCCGGGGTGCCCGACAACCAACTGCTGACGGCCCGGACAGTGTTCTGGTTGGCGACGAGCATCAACCCGGCGGTCGCGGACGCGGAGCCGTGGCGGATTCAGGAAGACCGCGACACGCTCGCGTCGATGTTGCGCACGGTGGAACAGCTCGCCAATCCACCGCGAATAGTACTGATCAGTTCCGGCGGCACCGTGTACGACCCGGCGGGCGAGCCGCCCTATCGCGAGGATTCCCCCGCCCGCCCGCACAGCGTCTACGGTCAGGCGAAGCTGGCGCTGGAGGAGTTTCTGCGCGCCACCCCGCTGGCCGGCGACCGGACGCTCGTGGTGCGGGTGGCCAACGCCTACGGCCCCGGCCAACCCGCGCTCAGCGGGCAGGGCGTCATCGCCTACTGGATGCGCGCGCTGGCCAGGGGCGAGTCGATCACGCTGTTCGGCGACCCGGCGACCACCCGGGACTTCGTCTACGTCGACGACATCGCCGAGGCGTTGACCGCGATCCACGAGCACTGCGCGCCGCTGCCGCCGGTGCTCAACGTCGGCTCCGGGGTGCCCACCGCCCTCGGTGACCTCGTCGAGCTGGTCTGCGAGGTCACCGGCTCGCCGTTCTCCGGCGTCCGCCGCGAGCCCGCGCGCGGCTTCGACATCCCGCACTCCTGGCTGGAGGTGCGCCTGGCCGGTGACGTGCTCGGCTGGAAGCCGCGCACCACGTTGCGGACCGGGCTGGCCGCGGCCTGGGCGGACGTTCGGGGTGCGGACGTTCGGGGCCGAGGTTAGGCACTGGCTAGGATCGCTCGGGTGACCGAGACCACCGAGGTGACCACCGACGCGCGGTCCGCGCCCGTAGCCGCTCCGGAGCAGGCCGCCAACGGCCGGGTCCGGCATCGGCAGGGCAAGGCCCGCATCCGGGGCGGCGTGCCGTACTCGGACCCGACCAGCACGTTGTCGCTGTTGCCGGGGGCGGCGATCGGCGAGTGGCTGGCCGATGTCGCGGACGTGTTCACCGGCAGGCTGCTCGACGCCGGCGCGGGCAACCAGCCCTACCGCGAGTGGTACGAGCCGCGGGTCGACCAGGTCGTCGCGGTCGACGCCGCACCGATCGAGGGGCTGTCGGCGCTGGCCTTCGCCAACCGGCTGCCCTTCCAGGACGCCAGCTTCGACACGGTGCTCTCCACCCAGGTCTGGGAGCACGTCGAGGACGCGGGGGCGGCGGCCAGGGAGTCGTTCCGGGTGCTGCGCCCCGGCGGGTACCTGGTGGTCACCGTGCCGTTCTTCTACCCGACGCACGAGGCGCCATACGACTTCGCCCGCTTCACCCGCTTCGGCCTGACCGCGGTGCTGCGCAACGCCGGGTTCGACGTCGAGCGGGTCGACTCCCAGGGTGGCCCGCTGCTGCTCGGCAGCCATCTCGGCGTGCTGGCCTTCTCCCAGGGGCTCAACGCGCTCGGCAGGCTGCTGCGGATGCGTCGGCCGCTCAGCCTGGTGCCCGGACTGCGGCATCTGCTGTGCCTGCCCCAGCAGCTGGCCATCCTCGTGCGCTACCGGCTGCGCGGCACCCGCCGGGGCGTCCGGTTCGGCGGCGGGCTGATGTCGCTTGGCTACTTCGCGGTGGCGCGCAAGCCGCTCGACTGAGCGGCCGGCTCCCTCACGCCCGCCTGGCCCGCCTGCCCCGGTAGAGGTCGACCACCACCAGCCCGACGAGCAGCACGACGGTGAACAGGGTCAACCACAGTCCGGCGTTGCTGTACGGGGTCACGTACCGCAGCGTCACGGTGTGCCGGCCCTCGGGCACCGCGACCGCGACCACGCCCTGGTCGGCCGGGACCAGCTCGGCCGGCTGGCCGTCCAGGGTGGCCTCCCAGCCGACCTGGTCGGCGTCGGCGACCACCAGGTAGCCGTCGCCACGGGCGTCCACGGTGGTCTCGACGCGGTCGTTGCCGTCCTCGACGATCTCGACGTCGGCCGGCTGGCCGGAGGTGGGCGCGGCGTCCTCGTTGAGCAGCACCTCGTCCGGCTCGATCGCGTCGGCGGCCAGCAGCGCGACCCGCTGCGTCTCGTCGGCCTCGGCGATCGCGGTGGACGCCCAGCGGATCCGGGGCAGCGCGGTGGTCCGCTCCCAGACCACCGACGACCCGACGTGGGCGAGCTCGAGCCCGTCGTCGGCCACGCCGACCGCCGAGGCCACCGGTCCGTTCTCGGTGCCGCGTACCGCGAGCTGACCGTTGGTGTGCAGGGTGAAGGTCGCGGTCAGCTCGGTGCCGGCCGGCACGTGCTCGGCGTCCACCGCGATCATGAACGGCCGGCTGGCGTTCATGCCGCGCGTGTTGCGCGTGCCGGTGGCGACGGTCTCGCCGTTCTGGTCGGTCACCACGACGTCGACGCCCAGATCCGGGTCGGTCTGGTCGGCGAAGTTGACCGCCGGGATGAAGCCGACCGCGCGGACCGGTCCGGTGCCCGGCACCGGCAGCGAGACCGGGGTCTCGTCGGGCATCGGCACCATCGTGCCGTCGCCCCAGGAGAACCGGGCCGGGCCGAAGACCTGGCTGAACGGCGCGGTGACGAAGTAGCGCACGGCGAGCCGGTCGAGGATCGGGCTGGCCGCCACGGCGAGCTGTGGGCGCAGGTTGAGGTGTGTCGGGTAGGGGATCGGGTTGCCCGGCATGCTGCGCACCAGGGTGGCGAAGTTCTTGTCGATGAACGTGTGCCCGGTCAGCGCGCGCAGCTTCTTGGCCGAGTCGGCACCCATGACCATGGCGTCGACGGTCCCGGCGAACCGGTCCGCGCCGAGGTTGTCGGCGAGGAACGCGTGCACGTCGGTGGTCGGGTAGAAGGTGTCCTTGTCGACCCTGGGGTAGTAGGAGTTGGCCAGGGTGAACGACTGCCCGGCGATGATCGCGAGCAGTACGGTGGCCGCGCCGAAGCGGGTGAACCGCCAGCCGCCGGTGGTGCGCCCGGCGGAGAGGTAGATCAGGACCGCGGCCAGCACCGCCGCGGCGACCAGCCCGACCCCGATGATCATGTGCTGGTCGAGGTGGGCGAGGCGGCTGACCGGGTCGGTGCCGACCTCGAGGTCCTTGTCGCCCGCGGCCCGGCGGCCGGCCAGCCACACCATGGCGATCCCGGCGGCGGTCGCGAGCACCACGACCAGGCCGTAGACCACCCGGAACCGGGCGCCGCGCAGGGCTTCGCCCACCCGCTTGCGGTTGCGCAGCAACAACTCGAAGCCGATCGCGGCGAGCACGGCGAGCAACAGGCCGAGCACGCAGCGGGCCCGGCCGACGTAGTTGCTGGAGAACACCGGCAGCCGGTGCACGACGGCCAGCGGGCCGGGGAGGTAGATGAGGGCGATCCAGGCCAGGCTCATGCCGGTGAGCACCCACCACGCGCCGCGGGGGAGCATCGACCGGCCGGAGCGGGCGAGCGCGATGGCCACGACGACGAGCACGACCGCGCCCGCGCCGACGTAGGACATGGCCTCGACCATGTTGCGCCCGAAGTGCGGTAGGTACCAGACCGGCGGGTCGGCCGGGTTGAGGCTGCCCATCGCGCGCGGTGCGATGGCCGTGGTCAGCTCGGCCAGCCCGAGATGGTCGTCCGGGGTCTGGGATCTGCCCTCGATCAGCCAGTTCTGGTAGAACTTGGCGAACGGGAGCAGCTGGAAGGCCGACAGCGCCGCGCCGGCGGCGATCGCGCCGATCGCGCTCAGCGTGACGCCGATGATCCGGCGCCACTGCCCGAAGTACTCGGCGCAGACCCTGACCAGGAAGTAGATCCCGGCGGTGAGCAGGGACAGCGCGGTGACCGCGGGGAACCCGGCGAGCAGCATGAACGCCACCGGTAGCGCGAGCAGGACGACGTCGGTCGGCCGTCGTCGCTGGATCAGCCGCTCGGCCGCCCAGAAGACCCAGGGGATCATCGCGGCGACCCTGGTCTGCGGCCAGTTGGACCACATGATCATGAACGCCGAGCTGGTGAACACCATCCCGCCCAGCAGCGCGGCCGGCTTGCTGAGACTCAGGCGGCGCAGGAACAGGTAGCCGCCGATGAGCGCGACGGCGAGTTCGAGCAGCTTGACGTAGGCGGGGGCCAGCCAGGCGGGCAGCACGTAGTACGGGATGCTCAGCGGGGAGAACAGCGCGTAGCTGGGGATCGAGCCGAGCGGGGTGCCGCCCGCGATGTAGGGGTTCCACTGGGCGGACTCACCGGCGCGCAGCGACTCCATGTACAGCATGGTGTTCGGCAGCATGGCGTCGTAGGTGTCGTCCATATAGGAGTTCTGCACCTCGATGCCACCGAGCCCGCTGTCGAAGTAGGGGCTGGTGATGGACAACTCGTCGGTCGCGGAGAAGACCGACGTGCCGAGCAGCGGGGTGCCGATGCCGGCGAGGATGAAGAACACCGCGGCGATCAGGCTGACGCTGGTCAACGCGCCGGGCAGGCGTCTGCGCAGAGTGCTGGTGCTGGTGTCCGGATCGGACGGTTCGGCGGACTCGGCCGACGCGAGGTCGTTCGGTTCCGGCGGTGCTTCGGTCCGTTCGGACATGGTTCTCAGCTTTCGAGTTCTGGTGCTTTGTGCCATGTGCTCGGTTGTGCCGCGGGAGCGCGCAGTCGATGATCAGCGCGGGTCGCGTCGTGGCGACTGTACCGGGGCCGACGGCGTGATCCGGCTGGTGGTCGGCCCGTGCGGGATCGCGCCGGATCGACGGATGTGCCCGCCGAACACGATCGGGTGAGCTACCGCGCCGACAACCGCGGGGACCCGCCGGTCGGGCGCCGACCGTCCCGAGGGGACGCTCGGCGCCGGCGAACCGGGCTCAGCAGTGGGGAATGGCGCCGTTGTGCCCAACGGGCTCCAGGCCGCCGCGGTACATCCAGGCGGTCTGGGTCTCGTTGGGTTCGGACAGGCCGCGAACCTGGCCACCGGCCAGATGCTTCCAGCGGACCCGCACCCATTGTGGTCCGGCATTGTTGGTGACATCGCTGGGCGTGAAGTCGCTCTGGGTGACGCAGTCGGCCCAGACCAGTGCGCGGTTGCCCGCGTTCCCGACCCGGACGCCGTTCATCACGTTGGTGGTCCTGGCGAACAACCCAAGCTCGCCCGTATCGACCACGATGAACGGATAGGGCGCGGACTCCGTCGGCGGTTGTGTCGCGCCGTCGACGGTCCGCAGGTTCTTCTTGAGTTCGGCGTCGTCGCCACCGGCGTCGGCCGAGGCCGACGCCACGATTTCCTGCACGTGCGAAATGTTGAGTTCGATATCGCCACAGGCGGAATCGCCGGAACAGTTCACGTTCCCCGCGCCCGACTGACTCGGCGTCGACGGCTCCTCGGGACCGCAGGCACTCGCGAAGCCGAAGACGAGGCCGACGATCACACCGAGGCCGGCGAACACCACCGTCAAACGGGTCAGTGGCAGCATTCTGATCGTCGCCCACCATGCCCGGCGCTCGACCCGCGTGTGGTCCGGATCTTGCCCGCCGCCAACAGGATTGTCCTCAGCCACTGTTCTTCGCCCCCTTGAGTGGCTTGCCTGATTCTGTCGAATGTCGCGGGTGTCTCATCGCGACTTCGACCGTGACAGGATTACCCACGGGGGTCGGACGATCAAGCCATTTCTTGTATTTCTACACCGGTAAAAAGATATCCATCGACGGAAAATCGAGAAATCATATCCAGGCCGCTACGAGGTCGCCGGACCTCGTTCGACCGCGTCGATCTCGCGCAGCAACGCCGACTTCAGCTTCGCCGAGCAGAACGCCGCGCGCACGCCGGCCCGCGCCAGGTCCGCCAGCTCGGACCGGCCGAGTCCGAAGTGCTCGTGGCACAGCAGGTACTCGGAGTTGAGGTCGGTGTGGAACATGCCGGGGTCGTCGGTGGCGAGCGTGACCGGGACACCGGCCTCGAGCAGCCTGGGTAACGGATGCTCGGCGAGCGTGGCGACCGCTCTGGTGCGGATGTTCGAGCTCGGGCACACCTCGACCGGAATGCCCTCGCCCGCCAGGTACGCCACCAGTTCCGGGTCGTCGACCGCGCTCGTGCCGTGTCCGATCCGCTCCGCGTGCAGGTCGTGCAGGGCCGACCAGATCGTCTCCGGGCCGGTGGTCTCCCCGGCGTGTGGCACGAGGTGCAGCCCGCCGTCGCGCGCCATGCGGAACGGGTCGCGGTACTTCGCCCTCGGCACGCCGACCTCGTTGCCGCCGAGCCCGAACGCGACCGTGCCCGCCGGCCGGTGGGCCAGCACCCACTCGGCCGTCGCGATGCCCTGGCGGTAGCCGAGCGAGCCGGCGATGTCGAACACCCACGCCAGCTCGACGCCGTGCCGGTCACTGGCTCGTGCCCGCCCGGCGGTCAGCGCCTCGGCCAGCTCCGCCGGGTCGATGCCGATCAGCAGATGGGCCGACGGGGTGACCGTGACCTCCGCGTAGCGCACGCCGTTGCGCGCGAGGTCGGCCGCGAGCCCGTCGATCAGCACGGTGATGTCCGCCGCCGTGGTCACCAGCCGGTTGACCTGCACGTAGACCGTGATGAAGTGCGCGAAGTCGGTGAACTCGTAGAAGGCGTGCAGCGCCTCCCGCTCGGTCGGCACGTCCAGCTCCGGGTGCCGCCTGGCCAGCTCCAGGACGGTGTCGGCGGACGCGGAGCCCACGAGGTGCACATGCAGCTCGGTCTTGGGCAGCGCGGAGACGAAATCCTGCATGAGCCCATGGTGCACCGGGGCACCGACAGTTTTCGAGAGCACGGTCGACGTGTCCCGGGCAGACCCCGCCGTCTCGCGCGGCGCGGCAGGGTAGCGCCAACCCCCGACAATTCCGTCGTGGACAGGCGTTGTCGCGGCCAGTTGTCCACAAGGCCCCCGGTTGTCCACAGGTTGGGTATTCGTCGCTGTCCGCCGCTGCGTCCGCGCGCAAGGTGGAGGCATGACAACGCCACCCGTGCCCCAGTCCCTCCCCGGCGAGTTCCGCATCACCGAGTTGGGCGAGCTGATCACCGGCCTGCCCGGTCAGCTCGGCTTCATCCCGGTCGACTCGCTCGTGCTCGCCACCTTCTCCGTCAGCGACACCCACCGCCTCGGCCCGACCATGCGTGTCGGCCTCGACGAGACCGACGACAGACCGGCACTTGTCGACCGGTTGCGCGCGATCCTGGACCAGAACGACGTCGTCCTGGCGTTCGCCGTGATCGTCGGCGGCGGCGACGCCGACCCACCCGACCTGCCTCATCGCGAGCTCACCGAGTTCCTGGCCACGGAGCTCGCCGCCCTCGGCGTCCGGCTCCCGCACTCGGCGTGGGTGCCCGGCTTCGAACCCGGCGCGACGTGGTGGTGCTACGAGGACGAGGAGTGCACCGGGCAGGTGCCCGACCCACACACCTCGGCACTCGTCGCGATGCAGGCGGTCGAGGGCATGGTCACCTTCGCCAGCCGGGAGGACATGTTCGAGGTGCTCGCCCCGGACGACGAGGACCGGGTGGCCCACCGTGCCCAGCTGCTGGCCGCGGTCACCGAGACCGAGGCGGGCGATGTCGCGAGCCTCCATGCCGAGGTGCGCGCCGCCGTCGACGCCGCAGCCGCCCAGGAGTCCCTACCCGAGCCGGACGACGAGCAGATCGTGCGCCTGGCCGTCGCGCTGACCCACCAGCGGGTGCGCGACGCCTGCCTGATCCTGTCGCTGGACGACCAGGCGGCCGGCGCGGAACGACTGTGGATGGTCCTGGTCAGGACCGTGCCCCCACCGGAACGCGCCGAACCGGCATGCCTGCTCGCACTGTGCGCCTACCTGCGAGGCTCGGCCGTGCTCGCCGGCATGGCGATGGAGGTGGCCCTGGACGCCGACCCCGACCACCGCATGACCTTCCTGCTGCGCAAGGCCCTCGACTTCGGCACACCCCCCGAGACCCTCCGCGACATCCTGGCCACCAGCGTCGACCGCGCCACCCGCGCCACCCACAACGAGCAGCCATGAGCCCCCACTGTCAACCACGCTCCCAACCGCACCCAAGGGGAACGGAACGCAACCCAGCCACCAACCCAGTGCCCACCCGGAGGAAGCCAACCCAACGTAACCAACACTTTTAATTCCGGGGAGGCGGAACGACGATCTCCCACGCGTCTCGCACGATTCCCTCGAGGTCGGTGTGTTGGGGTTTCCAGCCGAGTTCGGACTGCGCGAGCTCGCTCGACGCGATCAGCGTGGCCGGGTCGCCGGCACGGCGGTCCTTCACCTCCTCGGGAATCGCGTGGCCGGTCACCGACCGGCAGGCGTCGATGACCTCACGCACGGAGAATCCCGTGCCGCTGCCCAGGTTGTAGATCCGGTGGGTGCCCGGCGCCGCGTGCTCCAGGGCCAGCACGTGCGCGTCGGCGAGGTCACCGACGTGGATGTAGTCCCGGACGCAGGTGCCGTCCGGGGTCGGGTAGTCCTCGCCATAGACGTGGATCGCCGCGCGCTGCCCGAGGGCCACCTGCAACACCAGCGGGATGAGGTGGGTCTCGGTGGTGTGCCGCTCGCCGAACCCGCTGTGCGCGCCGGCGACGTTGAAGTACCGCAGGCTCACCGCGGACAGGCCGTACGCGGTGGCATAGGAGGTGATCGCGTGATCGATGGCCAGTTTGGAGGCGCCGTAGGTGTTGGTCGGCCGGGTGGCCGCCCCCTCCGGGATCGGCACCTGATCGGGCTGGCCGTACACCGCCGCCGTCGACGAGAAGACCAACCGTGGGGTGCCGGCGTCCCGGATGGCGTCCAACAACCGAAGTGAGGTGAGCACGTTGCCCGACCAGTACTTCGCCGGATCCTGCATCGACTCGGCCACCAGCGACTTGGCCGCGAAGTGCAGCACGCCGTCGAAGCCCTCGGCGAGCACATCGGGGGCCGCCTCGGCCAGATCGCCCTGGACGAACCGGCAACCGGCCGGCACGGCGTCGGCGTGTCCGGTGCTCAGGTCGTCGAGCACCACGACCTCGTGGCCGGACTCGACCAGCCGGGCCGCGCAGACGCTTCCGACATACCCAGCTCCGCCCGTCACGAGCAGCTTCACCGCGGTCCTCGCTTCCTGGGGTTCGCGGGTCGCCGCCCGCATGTTCGCTTCCTGGTTCAGCTGTCGCGGCCCGCACCCGCCGAGGGCACCGCCGTGAACAGTCCTGGCGCCGGCAGCGAGCGCTCGGCGAACTCCGCGAGCACCGCGTCCCCGACGGTGGTCCGCTTCGTGCGGGGCACCAGCGCGATCGCGGAACCGCCGAAGCCGCCGCCGGTCATCCTGGCACCCAGAGCGCCGGCCGCGAGCGCCGCGTCCACGGCGATGTCCAGTTCCAGGCAGGACACCTGGTAGTCGTCGCGCAGGCTCACGTGCGACGCGGTGAGCAGTTCGCCGATCTCGGTGAGCCGCCCGGCACGCAGCAGTTCGACCGTGCGCTCCACCCGGTCGTTCTCGGTCACCACGTGCCGGACCAGCGGGCGGAGCTGGGCCGGCAGCCGGGCCTGGGCCCCGTCGAGACCCAGTGTCCCGGTCCCGTCGGTGGACACGTCGCGCAGGGCGGGCACACCGAGTAACCCGGCGGCGCGCTCGCACCCAGCGCGGCGCTCGCGGTAGCCGGAGTCGCTGTGGGAGTGCCGGGCCTTGGTGTCGATCACCAGCACGTCGAAGCCCGCCGTCACGGTGTCGAACGGCACCTGCTCCATCACCCCGGAGCGCACGTCGAGGAACAGCACGTGTGACTCGACACAGGACAGGGACGCGGTCTGGTCGAGCAGGCCGGTCGGGACGCCGACGAAGTCGTTCTCCGACCGCTGCACCCAGGCGGCGATCGTGGCCCGGTCCGGTGCTCCTGGCTGGTCCAGCTCGACCCCGGCCAGGCCGAGCAGCGCCAGCGCGGTGGCGCACTGCAACGCATGAGAGGAGGACAACCCAGCCCCGGCCGGCACGTCGCCGGCGATGAGCAGATCGGCACCAGAAGGGAAACCCTCGTGACCCAGCACCCAACTCACCCCGGAGGGGTACGCGGCCCACCCGGCCACCTCGCCCGGCGCCAGCGCGTCGACCGCCACCGGCTCGGCCCGCTGCGGCCGGCCGTCGTCACCGACGGTGGTGATCGCCAGCTGTCCGTCCGTGCGGGCCCTGGCGGCCACCGCGATCCGGAACGGCAACGCGAAGGGCAGCACGAACCCGTCGTTGTAGTCGGTGTGCTCGCCGATCAGGTTCACCCGTCCCGGTGCCGACCACACGCCGGTGGGGGACTGGCCGTGCAACTGGGCGAACTCGGCCGCCGCCCTGGCCGGTATACCGCCGGCCTCGGGGGGTGCGGTCACCTGGCCCACACGCGGCCGTCCTCTCGCTCGCCGCGGTCGTTCACTTGGCGCGGGCGAGCACCGCGTGCAGCACGCTGGGCGCGACCTGCGCGGACGCGTGCTCGTTGCTGACCTCGATGGTGTTGCCGTCGCCCTTGGACGGTCCCACGTTGACGGTCTGGCCGGGGACGACGCCGACGACCTTGAGCTCGGCCATCAGGTCCGGGTCGAGCTGGACGTGTTCGGCGATGCGGCGGATCTCGACCTTGCCGCCGCCGCGCCGGGCCACGTCGTCGACGCGGACGAGGCCGGCCTCGACCGGCGGCGCCGGCTCGCCCTCACCGAGCTTGTCCAGGCCGGGGATGGGGTTGCCGTACGGGGACGTGGTCGGGTGGCCGAGGAGCTTGACCAGCTTGCGCTCCACGGCCTCGCTCATCACGTGCTCCCAGCGGCAGGCCTCGCTGTGGACGTGCTCCCATTCCAGGCCGATCACGTCGACGAGCAGCCGCTCGGCGAGACGGTGCTTGCGCATGACGGTGATGGCGAGGGCGCGGCCGTGGTCGGTGAGCTCCAGGTGGCGGTCGCTGGAGACGATGACGAGCCCGTCACGTTCCATGCGGCCGACCGTCTGGCTGACCGTGGGACCGCTCTGGCCAAGACGTTCGGCGATCCTGGCGCGCAGCGGGACGACGCCCTCCTCCTCAAGCTCGTAGATCGTCTTGAGGTACATCTCGGTGGTGTCGATGAGCTCGTTCACGCCAATCCCCTTCGTCCGGCATCCATATTAGTCGTTCGCCCGGTTGGAGCATTCGCGCGGTCGCACAGGGTGAAGTGCCCGCGCGCGCACCAACGTGGGAGTCGCAACGCACTGACCCGAAAGGCTGAAAGGAGCATCCCACGATTCGTGTCCGCGGTTCGGAACTGGTGCCGGGTCGGCCAGAATGGCGCGGTGACCTCGCCGCTTGTGTCGTGCACCGAACTCGCCGTGTCGTTGGCCGGGCCGCGGCCGCCCGTCGTGCTGGACGTGCGGTGGCGTCTTGGCGGCCCGCCGGGACGGGTGGACTACGACAACGGGCACCTGCCGGGCGCGGTCCACCTGGACCTGGACGCCGACCTCGCCGGGCCGCCCGGTGCCGGGGGGCGACACCCGCTGCCCGACTCCGGCCTCCTGCAGCGCGCGCTGTGTGCCGCCGGGGTGCGCGCGGACCAGCCGGTCGTGATCTACGACGCGGACAACGGGTCGGTCGCGGCGCGGGCGTGGTGGCTGCTGCGCTGGGCGGGGCACGCGCGGGTGAGCGTGCTCGACGGCGGGTTCGCGGCCTGGAGCGCTGGGCACCACCCGGTCACCACCGCGACGGCGACCCCGGAGCCGGGCGACCTCACCGTGCGGCCCGGCGGCATGCCCGTCATCGAGACGGCCGAGGCCGCCGACCTGGCACGCCGCGGCGTGCTGATCGACGCCCGCGCGCCGGAGCGCTACCGCGGCGACGTGGAGCCGATCGATCCGCGGGCCGGGCACATCCCGGGTGCGGTCAACGCGCCGTTCGCCGGCCACGTCGGTGACGACGGCCGCTGGCGCACGCCCGCCCAGTTGGCGGCCCGCTTCGCCGAGGTCGGCGTCCGCACCGGAACCGACGTGGGTGCCGACGCCGACGGTGGTGATGGTGATGGCGCGTCGGTCGGTGCGTACTGCGGGTCGGGTGTGACGGCCGCCTCGGTGGTGCTCGCGCTGGAAGTGGCCGGAATCACCTCCGCGCTCGCGCCGGCCCGGCTCTACGTCGGCTCGTGGTCGCAGTGGAGTGCCGATCCCGATCGGCCCGTCGCCACCGGCGCGGAGCCCGGCTGAGACCGCGTGGCCTACCGCGTCGAGCACTCGGGATCGGCCGGGGTGGCGTGGCGAGGTTAGGGTGACCGCATGGTCTTGCCAGCCGCGATTGTCTGGGACTCGGCGTTGCTCGGCTACGACCTGGGCGGTGAGCATCCGCTCAACCCCATCCGGCTGGAGCTGACCGTCCGCCTGGCCACCGCGCTCGGGGTGCTCGACGGGGTCGAGCTGCTCGTGCCGGAGTCTGCCTCCGACGAGGAACTCCAGCGCGTCCACGACGCCGGCTACCTCGCCGCCGTCCGGGAGGCGCCGCTGGCCGGCTGGGATGTCGGCCACGGGCTCGGCACCTCCGACAACCCGATCTTCGACCGGATGCACGAGGCCTCCGCGATGGTCGTCGGCAGCTCCCTGGTCGCGGCCAGGCAAATCGCCACCGGCGCCACCAAACGCGCGGTCAGCATCGCGGGCGGCCTGCACCACGCGATGCGCGACCGGGCCGCCGGGTTCTGCGTCTACAACGACACCGCGATCGCCATCTCCTGGTTGCTGGACAACGGCTACGACCGCATCGCCTACCTCGACACCGACGTCCACCACGGCGACGGCGTCCAGGCCGCCTTCTACGACGACCCGCGCGTGCTCACCATCTCCATGCACCAGAACCCGCTCACCCTCTTCCCCGGCACCGGCTTCGCCGACGAGACCGGCGGCGAGCACGCCGAGGGCACCTCGGTCAACCTCGCCCTCCCGCCCCACACCGACGACCGCGCCTGGTTGCGCGCCTTCCACGCCGTGGTTCCCTCGCTGCTCAAGGCCTTCCAGCCCCAGCTGCTGGTCAGCCAGTGCGGGGTGGACACCCACGACGAGGACCCGCTCGCCGCGCTCTCGCTGTCCGTGGACGGGCACCGGCGCATCTACCAGACCGTCCGCGACCTCGCCGAGCGGTACGCCGGCGGCAACTGGCTGGCCGCCGGGGGCGGGGGATACCAGCTCATCCGCGTCGTCCCCCGGTCGTGGACCCACCTCATCGCCACCATGCTCGACCGGGACATCGACCCGGCCACCCCGCTGCCGCGCGAGTGGACCGACCTGATCGACCGGATCGCGCCCACCGCGGAACTGCCAGCCACCATGGGTGACGGCAAGAGCACCGACCACGAACCATGGGACGGCACCAGCGAACTCGCCGTCGACAAGAGCATCCGCGACACCCGGCACGCGATCTTCCCCCTGCACGGCCTGGATCCCGGCGATCCACGGGACTGAGGACCACCACACCATGGACCCGTTCGACTACCCCAGGCTCTGGGAGGCGGACGTGGTGCTGTCCGACGGCGGCACCGTCCACTTGAGACCGATCGTGCCCACTGACGCCGACGCGCTGGTCGCCTTCCACGGCCGCATGTCCCAGCGCACCCGCTACCTGCGCTACTTCGGCGCCTACCCGAAGATCCCGCCCCGCGACCTCGAACGGTTCACCACCGTCGACCACCGCGACCGGGTCGCGTTCGTCGCGTTGCTCGGCGACGACGTCATCGCCGTCGCCCGCTACGAGCGGCTCGGGGAGCGGCCATCGGCCGAGGTCGCGTTCGTCGTCGAGGACGCCCACCAGCACCGAGGGCTCGGGCCGATCCTGCTCGAACACCTCGCCGCGGCCGCTGGCGAGAGCGGCATCCGCACCTTCGAGGCCGAGGTGCTCGCCGAGAACTCCGGCATGCTCGGCGTCTTCCGCGCCGCCGGCTACCACGTCACCCGCGCCATGGAGGAAGGCGTCTACCACCTCGAGTTCGCCATCGACCCCACCGAGGAGTCCGTCGCGGTCGCCTGGTCGCGCGAACAGGCCGCCGAGGCGCGCAGCGTGCACAACCTGCTCCACCCCCGCTCGGTCGCGCTCATCGGCGCCTCCGCCGACCCCGACAAGATCGGCTACGCCGTCCTGGGCAACCTGCTGCGCGCCGACTTCACCGGCCCGGTCTACCCGGTCAACGCCGACCGCGCCTCGGTGCGCGGCGTGCGCGCCTACCCGAGCGTCCTGGACATCCCCGACCCGGTCGATCTCGCCGTCGTCGCCGTGCCGGCCGCCAGCATCGACGAGGTCATGGACGCCTGCCTGGACAAGGGCGTCAAGGCCCTGCTGGTCATCTCCTCCGGCTTCGGCGAGACCGGCCCCGACGGCCAGAGCGCCGAACGCCGCCTGGCCACCGAGGCCCGCGCCCACGGCATGCGCGTGGTCGGCCCGAACGCGCTCGGCGTCCTCAACACCGACCCCGCCGTCCGGCTCAACGCCACCCTCGCCCCCGCCCTGCCCCGCCAGGGCCGCACCGGCTTCTTCTGCCAGTCCGGCGCGCTGGGCACCGCGATCCTCGCCGACGCGGCCACCAGGGGACTCGGCCTGTCCACGTTCGTCTCCGCCGGCAACCGCGCCGACGTGTCGGGCAACGACCTGCTGCAGTACTGGGAAACCGACCCGGCAACCGACGTCGTCCTGCTCTACCTCGAGTCCTTCGGCAACCCGCGCAAGTTCGCCCGGCTGGCCCGCCGGCTCGGCCGGGTCAAGCCGATCGTCGCGGTGCGCTCCGGGCGCAACGCCGTGCTGCCCGCGCTGGCCGCCACCTCGGTCCCGGTCGACGAGGCGAGCGTGGCCGCCCTGTTCGAGCAGGCGGGCGTGATCCGGGTCGAGTCGCTGGCCCAGCTCTTCGACACCGCGCTGCTGCTGGCCCACCAGCCGCTGCCGCGCGGTGACCGGGTCGCGATCGTGGGCAACTCCTCGGCCATCGGCGTGCTCGCCGCCGACGCCGCGCTCGCCCGCGACCTCGAACTCGCCCGCCCGCCGGTCGACGTCGGCGCCGAGGCGGGCCCGGACGTGCTCGCCGGCGCGGTGCGCGACGCCCTGCGCGAGCCCGAGGTGGACGCGCTGGTCGTGGTCTTCGTGCCGCCGCTGACCACCCCGGGCGCGGCCTACGCCAGGGCGCTGCGCGACGCGGTCGCCGACCTGGACGAGCGCAAGCCGATCGTCTCCACGTTCCTGGCCACCGAGGGCATTCCCGACGAGCTCGCGGTCCCTGGGCCGGGCGGTGCTCCCGGCCGCGGCTCGATCCCGAGCTATCCGAGTCCGGAGCGCGCGGTGTTCGCCCTTGCCCGGGCCACCCGCTACGCCGGCTGGCGCGCCGCTCCGCAGGGCGAGCTCGCCCGGCCGGCGAACCCGGATGTCAAGCGGGCGCGGGAACTCGTCGCCAGCACATTGTCTGATGTGGACGGTCCGGTCGAGCTGACCGACGACCAGGTGGTCACGCTGCTCGGCTGCTACGGCATCGACGTGGTTGCCTACCGGGTGGTGACCAGCGCGCGGGAGGCCGTCGCGGCGGGCGCCGAGCTCGGCTTCCCGGTCGCGGTCAAGGCGACCGGCGAACGGTTCTGGCGTCGCCCCGGTCTGGTCGGCGTCCGGCTCGATCTGTCCACAGAGGACTCCGTGCGGGCCGCGTACGCCGAGCTGGCCGAGCTGTCCGGCGTCGAATCCGTTTACGTGCAACGGATGGCGCGTCCCGGCACCGGCTGCGCCATCGGCGTCCAGGACGACCCGTCCTTCGGCACGCTGATCTCCTTCGGACTGTCCGGAGTGGTCAGCGATCTGCTCGGCGACCGCGCCTACCGCGCCCTGCCGCTCACCGACGTCGACGCCGCCTGGCTGGTCCGCGCTCCCAAGGCGGCACCGCTGCTCACCGGCTACCGGGGCGGCGAGCCCGTCGACCTGGACGCGCTGGCCGACCTGGTGGTCCGGGTCGCCGCGCTGGCCGAGGACGTGCCGGCGGTCCGCTGGCTGGCCCTGGAGCCGATCCTCGCCTCCCCGGACGGCGTCGCGGTGCTGCGCGGGCGGGTGCTCGTCGGCAGGCCACCGTCCCGGCCGGACACCGGACCGCGCAGGCTTCGGTCGCTGTCCTACGAAAGTAGTGTTTGACCACCCGCGTGCAACGGCAGCCGAGGCGGTCTTCGTCCTTCTGACATGAGACGCCCAGGAATCGTTGTTGGCGCCGGTGTCCTGCTCCTCCTGACCGCCTGCGCCAACACTCAGGATGACCAGGGCGGCGCGGGCGACCCCCGACCGCCGGAGACGAGCACGCAGGCGCCGCCGAGCACCGAGCCGGATCGCCAGCCCGCCAGAAAGCCCCCGTCGGGCGGCGAGTCCGTCACGGCCGGGCAGATCGACGCCACCGCCCTGCCCAAGGGCTACCCGGTGCTCGTCTGGACCGAGGACGACGGCCGCACGATCGGTGTCGTCGCGCAGGAGGGCGGCTGCGGCAAGGCCAGCGTCGAGGTGCCGACGCAGGACGCCACCAAGGTCGTGGTGACCATGGTCGAGACCGTGCCCAGCGGGCAACAGGCCTGCACGATGGACCTGCGCTACCCGAAGGTGACCACCGAGCTCGACCAGCCGCTGGACCAGCGGACCGTCGTGCTGAACAACGAGCAGCGCAAGAGCTGACCTGCCCGAGGGTGCCCGGCCGCGTCCCCGCACGCGACCGGGCACCGTGCTCGTGCAACCGGAACCCGGCCGGCTTCCGTCCCACGATCATGAGGGGATTACTGATCGCGGTCTCGACCGCCGCCGCACTCGGTGGGCTCACCGGATGCGGGCAGGCCGCCGACTCCGGCGCCGGCCCGGCCCAGGACCCGACGGTCACCGAACCGACGACCACCGAACCGTCGGTCATCGCGCCCGCTGATCCGACCGAGGCGCCCGCGACGCCGACCCCGCCGGTCAGCCTGGCGCCGGACGGGCCGGTCGTGCCGCCCGGCGTGACCCAGGTGCCCTCCGCGCAGGTCGACGCGACCGGCGTGTCCGAGCTCAACGAGTACCGCGGCCTGGTGTGGCTCTACGACGACGGCCGCTCGCTGCAGATGGTCGCCATGGCCACCAGCGGCTGCGGCGGCGTCGAGGCCAGGATCACCGGCCAGACACCCACCGAGGTGCGGATCGAGCTGGGCCCGCAGGCCCAGCCGCAGGGCGGCGACCCGGACGGCCAGATGTGCACCTCGGTGCTGACCCCGCGCCCGGTCGCGGTCACCCTGGACGGCCCGCTCGGCGACCGCACGGTCCACCTGAGCGAGTAGAGCCCCGCACCTCTCAGCGGCCGGGGCGCGATCTGCAGAGTCCACCTGAGCGAGTAGCCCCGCGGGCTCAGCGGCGGAACGCGATCTGCAGGGTCGGCTGGGAGGTCCCGGCGAAGAAGTCGTTGCCCTTGTCGTCGACCACGATGAACGCCGGGAAGTCGACCACCTCGATCTTCCACACCGCCTCCATGCCGAGCTCGGGGTACTCGAGCACGTCGACCCGCTTGATGCAGTCCTGCGCGAGCCTGGCCGCCGGGCCGCCGATCGAGCCGAGGTAGAACCCGCCGTGGGCCTGGCACGCGTCGGTGACCTGCCGCGACCGGTTTCCCTTGGCCAGCATGACCTGTGAGCCGCCTGTGGCCTGGAACTGCTCGACGTAGGAGTCCATCCGCCCGGCCGTGGTCGGCCCGAACGAGCCGGACGCGTAGCCGTCCGGGGTCTTGGCCGGACCCGCGTAGTAGACCGGGTGGTCGCGCAGGTAGTCGGGCATCGGCTCGCCGGCGTCGAGCCGGTCCTTGATCTTGGCGTGCGCGATGTCGCGGGCGACCACCAGCGGGCCGTTGAGTGAGAGCCGGGTCTTGACCGGCAGCGTGCTCAGCAGCGCGCGGATCTCGGCCATCGGCTGGTTGAGGTCGATCCGGACGACCTCGTCGGTCAGCTCGTCGTCGGCGACCTCCGGCAGGAACCGGGCCGGGTCGCGTTCGAGCTGCTCGAGGTACACCCCGGACTCGGTGATCTTCGCCTTGGCCTGCCGGTCGGCCGAGCAGGACACCGCGATGCCCACCGGGCAGGACGCGCCGTGGCGGGGGAGGCGGATGACCCGCACGTCGTGGCAGAAGTACTTGCCGCCGAACTGCGCGCCGATGCCGAACTGCCTGGTCAGCTCGAGCACCTGCGCCTCGAGGTCGACGTCGCGGAACGCGTGGCCAAGCGGCGAGCCGGCCAGCGGGAGGGTGTCCAGGTACCTGGCGGAGGCCAGCTTGGCGACCTTGAGGTTGTGCTCGGCCGACGTCCCGCCGACGACGATCGCGAGGTGGTAGGGCGGGCAGGCGGCGGTGCCGAGGCTACGGAGCTTCTCGTCGAGGAACCTGGCCAGCCGCGTGGGGTTCAGCAGCGCCTTGGTCTCCTGGTACAGGAAGGTCTTGTTGGCGCTGCCGCCGCCCTTGGCCATGAACAGGAACTCGTACTCCGGCTGCTCGCCGTCCTTGTGTAACAGCTCGATCTGGGCCGGCAGGTTGGTGCCGGTGTTGCGCTCCTCCCAGAACGTGACCGGCGCGAGCTGCGAGTAGCGCAGGTTCAACTCCTGGTAGGCCTCGAAGATCCCGCGCGCGATGGCGGCCTCGTCCGCGCCGCCGGTGAGCACGTTCTCCGTCCGCTTGCCCATGACGATGGCGGTGCCGGTGTCCTGGCACATCGGCAGCACACCGCCGGCGGAGATGCACGCGTTGCGCAACAGGTCCATGGCCACGAACCGGTCGTTCCCGCTGGCCTCCTGGTCGTCCACGATCGCGCGCAGCTGCGCGAGGTGTGACGGGCGGAGCAGGTGCTGGATGTCGCGGATGGCTTCCTTGGCGAGCAGGGTCAGCACGTCCGGCTCGATCTGCAGGAACGTTCGGCCGGCCGCCGCCACGCTGGTGACCCCGTCGGCCGACAGCAGTCGGTACTCGGTGTTCGTGTCCTGCCCGAGCGGCAACAACTCGACGTGGTCGAAGGAAGCGGTCACGTGAGGACTCCCTGGTCGCGTGGTGGGATTCCCGACGTTACCGCCCGACCGGAGCCGGCTGTTCCTGGTGGTGGCCAACACCACCGACCGCCAGATGCCGGAAGGCCGGGGCGGCCCCCGGCCGTCCCGACCTCCCGCCGCAAGCGATCACGCACCGTCGTTAACAGTCCGCGCCGCGTAGTCGTGTCCATCGACCGTGCCGTGTGCGGCGGCACCTGTCAATGCCAGTCCACATGCCGGTCCATCTGGCGGAGTCGCCTCCGTAGAGAGGACGGAGCCACGCCACGAAGCGTTGCACGGCTTCGCGACGTGGCTCCCTACCTGGTCAGCTACCTGGTCAGCTGGCGTAGGCGCGGAGTCGTTCCGCGCGTTCTCCCTGCCGCAGCTTGGACATGACCTCGCGCTCGATCTGGCGCACCCGCTCCCTGGACAACCCGAAGCGCTTGCCGATCTGGTCGAGGGTGTGCGGCTGGCCGTCGTCGAGGCCGTAGCGCAACCGGATCACCGACTGCTCCCGGTCGTCCAGCGTCGCCAGTACCCGGCGCAGGTCGTCGTGCAGCAGCCCGGAGATCACCGCGCTCTCCGCGTCGGTCGCCTCGCCGTCCTCGATGAAGTCGCCGAGGGGGGCGTCCTCCTCCGAGCCGACCGGCATGTCGAGGCTGACCGGGTCGCGGGCGTGGTCGAGCAGGTCGGAGACCTTCTCCGGGGTGAGCCCGACCTCGTTGGCCAGCTCGTCGTGCGTGGCCTCGCGGCCCAGCTGCTGGTGCAGGTCGCGCTTTATCCTGGCCAGCTTGTTCACCTGTTCGACCAGGTGGACCGGCAGCCGGATGGTGCGGCCCTGGTCGGCCATGCCCCTGGTGATCGCCTGGCGGATCCACCACGTGGCGTAGGTGGAGAACTTGAAGCCCTTGGTGTAGTCGAACTTCTCCACCGCGCGGATCAGGCCCAGGTTGCCCTCCTGGATCAGGTCGAGCAGCGGCATGCCGCGGCCGGTGTAGCGCTTGGCCAGCGACACGACGAGCCGCAGGTTCGCCTCGAGCAGGTGGTTCTTGGCTCGGTGACCATCGCGGACGAGCGCGGCCAGCTCGGCGCGGCTCGCGCCGTCCGGCTCGGCGGAGTCGGGTTCGAGCATGTGTTGTGCGAACACGCCCGCCTCGATGCGCTTGGCCAGCTCGACCTCCTGGGCCGCGGTCAAGAGCGCGGTCCGGCCGATGCCGTTGAGGTATACGCGGACCAAGTCGGCCGCCGGGCTCTGCGTGTCGAGATCGATCTCGCCGGGCTCCGGTTCGCGCTGTGTTGGGACCGTCATGCTCTCCCTCCCCCTGTTCATGGGTCGGTGTGCTCTGTGTCACACACCGGCACCGTGGTCCGGTGAGCCATCGACCGGGTGTGCTGTGGGTCTTCAGGCGCTGGGTACTCGCCTGGGCCGTCGTTGGCTGGACATTCTGGAAAACGCGCGTGTAGCTCGTTTCGTTCCCGAGATCTCAACCTGGATGACGTCATGCATGCCACACCGGTTGCTCCACCAAGGCTGAGCTTTTCCTGAGGTTTTCCTTAGAGACGGTGGGAACTCGGCGAACGTGACAGCGCGTCGGGCGGTATGTCGGGTGTGTGTCGGGACTGTTGCCGAGGTCGCGGTCGGACCGCGGTCGGACCGCGCTCAGACCTCGACGATGACGGTGAACGGGCCGTCGTTCACCGACGTGACCGCCATCATGGCGCCGAACCTTCCAGTCTCCACCCGTGCACCGCGGTCACGCAGATCGGCGACGACGGCGGTCACCAACGGCTCGGCACTCTCCGGTCGCGCGGCGGCCGTCCACGAAGGACGACGACCCTTTCGAGTGTCACCGTAAAGAGTGAACTGGCTTACAACGAGTAGAGGCGCGTCGGCCGTCGCGCAGGACTGCTCGTCGCGCAGGACGCGGAGCTCGTGGAGCTTGCGGGCCATCGTCGCGGCCTGGGCCGGGGTGTCGGTGGTGGTGACCCCGAGCAGCACCAGCAGGCCGGGCTCGGCGAGCTCGCCCACCACCTCGCCGGCCACCGTCACGCTCGCCGAGGTCACCCTCGCCACCACCGCCCGCACGGCGGCCATGGTGGCAGGCAGGTCCTAGCCGCGGGCCACCAGGTGGAAGTAGCGGGCGGTCAGCAGCTGGGGCATGCGGTCGGCCAGCGTGATCTCCAGCCGGGTCAGGTCGGCGAAGAACGCCGGGTCCTCGGCGTGGTCGCGGTCGATCAGGTCGGCCACGCAGCGCACGCCGTAGCGGACCACCTCGCTGACCCCGAGCTCGGCCAGGATGGCGATCAGCTCACCGACCGGCGCCGGCCGCTCCTCGAGCATCGACCGCAGCGCCTCGTCCGGGTCGAGGCCGCGGACCACCGCGTGCAGCGGGTCGAAGTCGGCGTTGGGCCCGAGCAGCGACAACAGGCCACGGTCGCGCAGCGGCGCGGTCACCGCGGCGAGCACCTCGCCCGGCTCGTCGACGTAGTGCAGCAGGTTGTGGCACAGCACCAGGTCGAACTCGCCCCGGCCGAACACCTCCGGCGCGTCCAGCGCACCGGCCTGGACCACGTGTAACCGGTCGCCGACATCGAGGCTCTCGGCGGTCTCGATGGCCAGGTTGAGCATCGCGCCCGCCGGGTCGAGCACTGTCACCTCGTGGCCGAGCGCGGCCAGGCGCACCGCCTCCACCCCGGTGCCGCCCGCGACGTCGAGCACCCGTTGGGGCGTCGGATCGAGGTGGCGCAGCAGGTTGGACTCGGTGATGGCGTACCGCAGACGCTCCAGTGGGCGCTGTGCGAACAGGTCCGGTCGATGGTCGAGCCCGCTCACCGTCATGTCACCTTCATACCGGCTGTACCCGGTCGAGCGACCCATCTCCACCCGGATGGCCCAGCGAGGCGCCGGAGGTGGCAGCATGGGTGCCAGGAGGTGGTGTCGTGAAGGCCGAGCGGGACGACACCCCGGTTCTCATCACCGAGGCGGCGCCGTCATACGAAGAAGAGTTCGCGGCGCGCAAACGGAAATACCTGACCATGATGCTGTTGCGGGTGCCGTGCCTGATCCTCGCCGGCATCTTCTACGACACCTGGTGGCTCGCGCTCGGCTTCGTGCTGCTGTCGATCCCGCTGCCGTGGATCGCGGTGCTGATCGCCAACGACCGTCCGCCGCGCAGGGCGGAGGAGGTCAACCGCTACCAGCGCTCGTCGACGGCGATCGAGGGCAACGGCCACTCCGTCATCGAGGGTTAGCCGGCTGGGCGCCGACCCCGCCGACCGCGAGCGCGCCGGCGCGCACCCCGGCCAACAGGCTGTCCTCAGTGGACTTCCCGGTCAGCCAGGCGCTCAGCAGGCCGGCGTCGAACGCGTCGCCGGCACCGGTGGAGTCGACGCAGTCGCCGGGGTCGGCCGGCACGGAGACGATCCCGTCGCGGTCGACCCAGCTCGCGCCGTCTGGCCCGGTGGTGACCGCGACCGCGCCGAAGTGCTCCAGCAGTGTCGCCGCGCTCGCCGCGTCCCGGGAGCCGGTCAGCGCCTCGAGCTCGTCGAGGTTGGGTAACAGCAGGTCCACCCCGCGCAACTGCTCGACGAACCGCGCCGGGTCGGTGATCAGCCCGGCCGACTGCGGATCGACCGAGGTGCTCAGGCCGGCCGCCGAGGCCGCGGCCAGCATCGCCAGCCCGGCGCCCTCGGTGGACTCGTCGAGCAGCACGTAGCCGGACAGGTGCAGGTGGTCGGCGCCGGCGAGCAGGCCGGGGTCGAGGTCGGCGGGCGTCATCCTGGCGCTCGCGCCCCGGTCGGGCAGCATGCTGCGCTGGCCTTCGGTGTCCACGAGCACGACCACACAACAGGTCGTGGCCGCCTGGTCAAAAGTGAATGCGCAGCGCACCCCGGCGGTGGTTAGCTCTTCGAGTGCCTGCCGCCCAGCGACGTCCTCGCCGACCCGTGCCACCAGGACCACCTCGACCCCGCACCACGCCAGCCACGCCGCGGTGTTCGCGCCCGCGCCACCGGTCGTGAGGGCGATCCGGGCCCGCGAGTCTCCGCCGTGCACGACCGGCAAGGTATGGGTGGCGACCACGTCCACCGCGACGTCCCCGACCACGATCACAGTGCCCACATGCGCCCCGCCCGCTAGAACGATCTCCGACAGGCGAGGCTAACCGCGTGCGCGGCGCGAACACCAGCGGCATCGTCGCGACCCTCGTCGCGGTCGCCGGCGCGGGCTTCCGGCGGCACTCGACCTACCGGCAGGCGACGCTGGCCGGCGCGTTCACCAATACCATGTTCGGCTTCATGCGCTGCTACATCCTGCTCTCGGTGGCCGGCGCGACCGGCGACGTCGGCGGTTACGACCAGGCGCGACTCGCCACGTTCGTCTGGGTCGGGCAGGGCCTGCTCGCGGTGGTGAACTTCTGGTCGACGCCCGAGCTGGCCGAGCGGGTGCGTACCGGGGACGTGGTGGCCGACCTGTTGCGGCCGGTGGACCTGATGACGATGTTCCTGGCCGGCGATCTGGGCCGGGCCGGCTACGCCATGCTGACCCGGTTCGTGGTGCCGGTGGCCGTCGGCCTGCTCACCTTCGACCTGTTCCTGCCGGCGAACCCGGTGACCTACGGCCTGTTCGCGGTGTCGGTGCTGCTGGCCGTGCTGATCAGCGCGACCTGCCTGTACCTGGTGGCGCTGACCGCGTTCTGGCTGCTGGACGTGCGTGGGGTGAACACGTTGTGGGGGCTGCTGGCTGGCGCGGCGAGCGGGCTGTACTTCCCGCTACCGCTGCTGCCGGACTGGCTGGTGACGTTGCTGTGGGTCGGCACGCCCTTCCCCTCGCTGCTGCAGGCGCCGCTGGACGTGCTGGTGGCGCGCGGGTCCGGGGTGGCGCTGGTCGCCGGGCAGGTGGCGTGGCTGGTGGTGGTGGTCGCGGTGGCCAGGACGGTGCAGCGGCGGGCGTTGCGCAGGCTGGTGGTCCAGGGTGGTTGAGCCGTATCTTCGACTGCTCGCCGCGCAGGTGCGCAGCCAGACCCAGTACCGGCTGTCGTTCGCGGTGGAGCTGGTGTTCAGCACGTTGATGACCGCGCTCGACGTCGTGACGGTGTTCGTGATCTTCAGCGTCAACGACCGCCTCGGCGGGTTCGGCGGCACGGAGGTGCTGCTGATCGTCGGCATCTCGGCGTGCGCGTTCCCGATGGCCGACCTGGTCGTGGGCAACGTGGAGCGGCTGCGGCTCTATGTGCGCACCGGGTTGCTGGACGCGGTGCTGGTCCGGCCGCTGTCCGCGCTCGGTCAGCTGGTCGCGATGGACTTCTCCCCGCGCCGGGTCGGCCGGGTGGTCCAGGGGCTGGTCGTCTACGTCATCGCGGTGGTGGTCGCGCCGGTGGCGTGGTCGCCGCTGGCGGTGGTGTGGGTGGTGCTGGCGCCGGCCGCCGCCGCGGTGTTCTTCGGCGCGCTGTTCGTCGCCTGCGCGACGGTGGCGTTCTGGTGGATCGAGTCCGGGGAGATCGCCAACGCGTTCACCTATGGCGGCCGCGACTTCACCTCCTACCCGATGACTGTCTTCGATGGACTGTTCCGCCGGGTTTTCGCCTACGGGCTGGGGTTCGCGTTCGTCGCGTACCTGCCGGCGCTGGCGTTGCTCGGCCAGTCCGACCCGCTCGGCCTGCCCGACTGGCTGCGCTGGTGTTCGCCGATCGTCGCCATGTTCGCCGCCGGACTCGCCGCGTTGTTCTGGCGCACCGGCATTCGTCACTATCGGAGTACCGGCTCGTGATCATCGAGACTTCCGCACTGCGTAAGGATTTCGACGTCTGGCACAAGGTCGGCAGGCTGCGCAGGGAACGCCGCGTGGTGTCCGCTGTGGACGGTGTGGACCTCGCGGTGCCCGAGGGGGAGCTGCTCGGCTACATCGGACCGAACGGAGCCGGCAAGTCGACCACGCTGAAGATGCTGACCGGCGTGCTGTCGCCCAGCGGCGGTCGGCTGTCGGTGTGCGGGCTGACGCCGGTGCCGCAACGGACCCAGCTGGCGCTGCGGATCGGGGTCGTGTTCGGACAGCGCTCACAGCTGTGGTGGGACCTGCCGCTCGCGGAGTCGTTCTCCCTGCTGCGCCACGTGTACCGGGTGCCGCCGGCCGACCACGCGGCCAGGCTGCTGCGCTGCCGCAAGCTGCTCGACCTCGACGAGTTCCTCGCCACCCCGGTACGCCAACTCTCGCTTGGCCAACGGATGCGCGGGGAGCTGACCGCCGCGCTGCTGCACGGTCCGAAGGTGCTGTTCCTCGACGAGCCGACCATCGGCCTGGACGTGCTGAGCAAACAGGCCGTGCGCGGCTTCCTCGGTGAGCTGGACGCACGCGGCGACACCACGATCGTGCTCACCACCCACGACCTGGCCGACATCGAGAAGCTCTGCCGGCGGCTGGTGGTCATCGACCACGGCCGGGTGGTGCACGACGGCACCGTCCGCGAGCTCCACGAGACCTACCGCTCCCAGCGCCGCGTCGTCGTCGACCTGGACACCCCGTGGCCAGAGAACCTGACCATCCCCGGCGCGGCGGTGGAACGCGTGGAGGCCGACGGCCTGCGCGTCACCCTCGCGTTGGCCGACACCACCGCCGGCGAGGTCGTCGCCCGCCTCGCCGGCACCGTCGCCCTCCGCGACCTGTCCGTCCAGGAACCCGAGATCGACGACGTCATCGCCCGCCTCTACGCCACCGGCCGCCCCTGAGTCAGGGCAGGCGGGTGGCGATCTCGGCGGCGAGCCGGACGTTGGCCAGGACCAGCGCCTCGTTGGCGTCCAGCGAGGCGCCGTCGCTCGCGGTGTGGAAGTGCTCCAGCAGCAGGGGCGTCACGTCCCCGCCGCGCACGTCGGCCTCGGCCACCATGGCCATCCCCTCGGCGAGCAGCCGGTCGTGCAGGTCGGCGTCCAGCTCGTGCTCCGGCGGCACCGGGTTCACCACCAGCACCCCCGAGCCGGGCCCGTCGGCGCGGTGGGCGGCGATCACCCGCGCGGCCGAGGCCGGGGAGTCCACCCGCCAGGGCACCGGGAACGCCGACTCCCTGCGGTAGAAGGCCGGGAACGTGTCCGTGCGGTAGCCGAGCACCGGCACCGACCTGGTCTCCAGCACCTCGATCGTCGCCGCGATGTCCAGCACCGACTTCACCCCGGAGCACACCACCGCCACCGGCGTCGTGGCCAGCACGTCCAGGTCGGCCGACACGTCCCAGGACGAGGCCGCCCCCGGCGCCGGCAGGTGCACCCCGCCGAGCCCGCCGGTGCCGAACACCCGGACCCCCGCGGCGTGCGCGATCAGCGTCGTGCTCGCGATCGTGGTCGCGCCGTCGCGGCGCAGCGCGATCGCCGGGCCGAGGTCGCGCGCCGAGAGCTTGGCCAGCCCCGACGCCGGGTCGCAGACCCGGTCGAGGCCGGGGTCGTCCAGCCCCACCCGCAGCTGCCCGTCGAGCACCGCGATCGTCGCCGGCACGGCGCCGACGGCGCGCACCGCGTCCTCGACCGAGGTGGCCACCTCGCGGTTGCGGCCGGGCGGCAGGCCGTGCGCCAGGATCGTGCTCTCCAGGGCGACCACGGCGGTGCCGTCGGCCAGCGCCGCCGCCACCTCCTCGGCAACCAGCATGTGCCCGCTTTCCTCGAGGCTGGTCATGGGCGCGCGCCACGGTCATGGCGCTGGGCACACACGGTACGCAACTGGACTACCTCCGACATGGTCATTTTCGCCGTCCCCGCCCGAGGATAACCGCGGGGCGCGGGCTCACCGGTCGGGTGGGAACGTCCACCTGGTGGGTGATCCGTCGAAGTCGTTCGACTTCATCCCGAACGCCCACTCCGGCCGTACCTTGGCCACGATCGTCTGATCGGGGCTGAAGAACTCGACCGGGTACTCCGTGCGGTACTTGATGTTGACCACCGCCACGTACCTGGCCAACCGCTCCGGCTCGTCCACCAACTCGGCGGTGCCCTCCAGCACGACCGGGTTCTCCGGGTCCTCCGTGGACACCGCGACCCGGCAGCCCGCCCGGATGTTGCGGATCTTGCGGGACCGGGGGCCGGCGGAGAACCACAGCCCGCCCTCGTCCCACACCGCCCACACCGGCGTCAGCTGCGGGCGGCCGTCCGGCCAGACCGTGGCCAGCCAGAAGTTGTGGCTGTCGCCCATCCGCTCCAGCGCCCACGACCACGGCAGCAACCCCGACTCGTCGCCCGGCGGGGTCACCACGTAGTCCGGCATGTGCGGCCGGGACGCCACGGGTTCGGTCATCGCTCGATTGTCCTGGCGGGCCGGCACGCCGGCTCGGTCAGTCGAAGATCCCGCGCGGCTTGGCCACCTCGCGCAGCCAGCCCTCGATCTGCTGTTCCCAGTTGGTGCGTCCGAGCGCGGCGTAGTCGACGGGGAACAGGCCGAGCATCGCCTGCCCGCGCTCGCCGAGCCCGCCGCCGCCCTTGGTCACCCGGACCCGCTTGTGCACGTCCAGCACGACCTGCACGTCCCGGGGCCGGGCGAGGAAGCTCACCACGACCTCGTTGAACACCTTGGCGAACGCCGGCGACGGCCCGAAGGTGATCTCCTGGAAGAACGGCAGCTGCTGGTCGGCGCCGTTGAGCCGCTCCTTGACCAGGTTGGCCGAGCGGAACTGGAAGCCGAGCCTGCTCATCGCGTCCAGGATGCGGTGCTGGGCGGGCAGCGGCTCGATCGGGATCGCGTCCACGTCCTGCGGGTCGACCACGGTCTTGAGCAGGTTCAGGTTGGTCTGCAACCCGACCGCCATGCCCGTGAGGTACTTGCCGAACACCGTGGTGACCGGCGTCTCCCACGGCATCTGCACCTCGAACGGGACCTTGATCTGGGCGCCCGCCCGGACCAGTTCCTTGCCGGCCAGGTGCACTTCCTGGAACGGCAGGTCGACCAGGGTCGGCTGCGCGCCGTTGCCCGTGCCCTGCTCGACCCTGGCCAACAGGGTCACGCCGAGTGACTCGACCTCCTGGTCGACCTGTCCACCGGCGAGCAGCACCTCGCCGCGCAGCGTGCCGCCGGGGCGCACGTGCCGATCGAGAATCCGGGCGTCGACCGTGGCGCCGCCCTGGCCGAAGCTGGCCATCACCTTCTGGAACATGGGCGCATCCTGCCAGCAGGTGCGCGACCACCGGGTCGTTTCCGGCATCATTGGCGGCGTGAGTACGCAAACGCTGCCCGAGGTCGACACTCGGCCGGAGGGAACAGACACCACGGGTGACGACACCCCGAAAATGTTCCACTACGTCCGTAAGGACAAGATCGCGGAGAGTGCCGTGACGGGCAACATGGTGGTCGCCCTGTGCGGTGAGGTCTTCCCGGTCACCCGCTCACCCAAGCCGGGTTCGCCGGTCTGTCCGGAGTGCAAGCGCATCTACGAGAACCTGCGCGACTAGTCACGAGCGTTGGACTCGCGGGTCGGGAGCGTTGGACTCGCGGGTTCGGCGCGGTGGACTCGCGTGGTCGGGGGGTTGGCCTCGCGGGGTTGGCTGGGGGGTGGTGGGGTGTCGCGGAGGCGGTCCATCTCCAGGCGGCGCCACCGGCGGCGTTGGCGGCGGGTCATCCTGGCCGGCCACATCTCCTGGATGGCGGCGTTGAAGTAGGCGCCGGTGACGATGGCCAGGCCGATGAAGAACGTGAACAGCAGGAAGGCGATCGGGGTGGCCAGCGCGCCGTAGGTGTAGCCGGTGGTGGTGATCCACCCGATGTAGAGCCGTAACGCGATGCTCGACAGCAGGAACACCAGCATCGCCAGCATCGCGCCCGGCAGGCCCCGGTGCCATGGCAGTTTGCGGGGCAGCGCGACCTTGTAGAGGGTGGCCAGGGCCAGGACGATGAGCACGCCGAGGGCGGGGTAGTAGAACGTGTCGACCCAGTACCCGATCTCCTGCTGCCAGGCAGCGGGGAACAGCTTGGGCAGGGTGTCCGGGCCGATCGCCAGGATCGGCAGGCCGACCACCAGCAGCCCGAGCGAGGCCAGGTACAGCAGCAGCGCGAAGATCCGCTGCCACACCTCGTTGCGCACGCCGTACTGGTCGTGCGCCACGGTGATCGCGTCCACGAACGACGACATCGCCGACGAGCCGGCCCACAGTGAGATCAGGAAGCCGACGGTCAGGATCTCGCCGCGGCCGTGCTCGAGGATGTCGTCGACGGTCGGCTGGATGATCCCGTCCACGACGTTGGGGCTGAACGCGGTGCGCGACCACTCGATGATCGCGTCGTGCACCGACTGGATGACCTCTTCACCGAACCAGCTGGCCACGTACCCGAGGCTGCCGAGCAGCCCGAGCAGCAGCGGGGGCAGCGACAGGATCTGCCAGAACGCCGCCTCGGCCGCCTCGGAGAACAGGTTGCCGCCCCAGGCCTTGACCCAGGTGCGCCGCAGCAGCCGCAACGGCCCGCGTCGCAGCATGGCGCCGGTGCGCTGCGCCGCGTTGCGGGTCGGCTGTTGTGGTTGCGGGCTCATCTCGGCCTCAAGCATGGTCCATCGGATGGTGATCGGCGCGACGCGTCCGAAGATCGTGATGGACGTGTCGCGTGGCGCGCCACGTCGACCCGCCCCGGCCGAGGGTAGGCTCGTGGCCGCCCTCAACGGAGCAGGACTCCTCGCTTGAGGGCTTTGGTTTGCCCGGAGTTTCCCGGACAGTTGTGCCAGCAGTGCCGTGTGCAGGGGGAAGGAGCGACCAGCCGGTGACCGCCGAGCCGATCGTGCAGGGGACCGAGAACCGACCGGCCACCAGGCCGTTGCGTGCCTGGCAGCGCAGGGCGATCACCAGGTATCTCGCCATCAAGCCCAAGGACTTCCTGGCCGTGGCCACGCCCGGCGCCGGGAAGACCGTGTTCGGCCTGCGGGTGGCCGCCGAGCTGCTGGCCGACCGGATCGTCGAACAGGTCACGATCGTGACCCCGACCGAACACCTCAAGCACCAGTGGGCGGCCGCGGCCGCCGGGGCCGGCATCCCGATCGACCCCAACTTCCGCAACGGGGCCGGCGCCACCTCCAGCGACTACCGCGGCGTGGCCGTCACCTACGCGCAGGTCGCCGCGCATCCGATGCTGCATCGGGTGCGCACCGAGAACCGCAAGACGCTGGTCATCCTGGACGAGATCCACCACGGCGGCGACGCGAAGTCCTGGGGCGACGCGATCCGCGAGGCGTTCACCCCGGCGGTGCGCCGGCTGTCGCTCACCGGCACCCCGTTCCGCAGCGACGACTCCCAGATCCCGTTCATCAGCTACGAGCCGGACGAGGCCGGCTTCCTGCGCAGCAAGGCCGACCACACCTACGGCTACGCCGACGCGCTGGCCGACGGCGTCGTCCGGCCGGTGATCTTCCTGGCCTACTCGGGCGAGGCGAGCTGGCGGACCAGCGCGGGCGAGGAGTTCACCGCCCGCCTTGGCGAGCCGATGACCGCCGAGCAGACCGCCAGGGCCTGGCGGACCGCGCTGGACCCGCAGGGCGAGTGGATCCCGGCGGTGCTCGGCGCGGCCGACGTACGCCTGCAGCAGCTGCGCCAGGTGGTGCCCGACGCCGCCGGCCTGGTGATCGCCTCCGACCACGAGTCGGCCAGGGCCTACGCCGTCCTGCTGGAGCGCACCACCGGCCAGGCGCCGGTCCTGGTGCTGTCCGACGACCCGAAGGCCTCCGGGCGCATCGCCGAGTTCGCCGAGTCCGAGGACCGGTGGCTGGTCGCGGTGCGGATGGTCTCCGAGGGGGTCGACGTGCCCCGGCTGGCCGTCGGCGTCTACGCGACCAGCGCGTCCACCCCGCTGTTCTTCGCCCAGGCGGTCGGCCGGTTCGTGCGTGCCCGCAAGGTGGGGGAGACCGCGAGCGTGTTCGTGCCGAGCGTGCCGGTGCTGCTCGACCTGGCCAGCCAGCTCGAGGCGCAGCGCGACCACGTGCTCGGCAAGCCCCACCGGGAGAAGGACGGCTGGGACGACGAGCTGCTCGCCGACGCCAACCGGACCAAGGACGAGCCGGGCGAGGAGGAGAAGGCGTTCACCTCGCTTGGCGCGTCGGCCGAGCTCGACCAGGTCATCTACGACGGCTCCTCGTTCGGCACGGCGGCCTTCGCCGGCTCGGCCGAGGAGCAGGAGTACCTCGGCCTGCCAGGGCTGCTCGAACCGGACCAGGTGCGGGCGCTGCTGCGCCAGCGGCAGGCCGACCAGGTCGGCGCGCGCTCCCGCCAGGCCAAGGACCAGGCGGCCGAGCCGGCGCCGCCCCGGCCGCAGACCGTGGTCGAGCGGCTGACCACGTTGCGCAAGGAGCTCAACACCCTGGTGGCGATGTACCACCACCGGACAGGAAAACCGCACGGCATGATCCACAGTGAGCTGCGCCGGGTGTGTGCCGGTCCGCCGACGGCGATGGCGTCGGTCGAGCAGCTGGAGGAGCGGATCGCTACCCTGCGTTCCTGGTGACACCCGCCGCTGGATGAGCGGCGGATTACCGGTTCGTTGCCAAACTGTGTCGTAGGCGTGTCGCAAATTGCCCGTTCACGGGTTCCCTCACCGTCTTCGGCGGCATATGTTGTGCACCGCAACATTTGCCGTGGGACCGTGAAGGGACCGTTAATGCGCAGTACAAGGCTTGCTCTGCTCGCCGCGGGGATGGGTCTGACCCTTGCCCTCTCGGCGTGTGGCGCCAACGAGGAAGCGCCGCCGGCCGGCGGCGACGAGAGCGGCACGGAGAACGAGTCCTCGGGCGGCATCCCGGTCGGGGTGATCCTGCCCGAGACCGCGTCCTCGGCTCGCTGGGAGGGCTTCGACAAGCCCATGCTCCAGGCCGCGCTGGAGGCGGAAGGACTCGACCCGCAGATCGAGAACGCCCAGGGTGACGTGCAGAAGTTCAGCACGCTGGCCGACGGCATGATCAACAGCGGGGTCAAGGTCCTGATCATCGCCTCGATCAACAGCGAGCTGGGTGGCACGGTCGCGCAGAAGGCCAACGACCAGGGCATCCCCACCATCGACTACGACCGGCTCAACCTCGGCGGCAGCTCCGAGTACTACGTGTCCTTCGACAACGTGAAGGTCGGCGAGCTGCAGGGCCAGGGCCTGGTCGACGCGCTCAAGGACACGCCGGACGGCGCCCAGGTCATCGAGATCGAGGGCGCGCCGACGGACAACAACGCCACCCTGTTCCACGAGGGCCAGCGCAACATCCTTGACCCGGAGTACGAGTCCGGCAAGCTCAAGCTGGTGCAGTCCCAGCCGATCGACAACTGGGACAACCAGAAGGGCGGCAGCACCTTCGAGCAGATCCTGACCGGCAACGGCAACAAGGTCGACGGCGTGGTCGCGGCCAACGACGGCCTGGCGGGCGCGGTCATCACGATCCTCAAGAAGAACGGTCTCAACGGCAAGGTCCCGGTCACCGGCCAGGACGCCACCGCCGACGGTCTCAAGGCGATCCTCGCCGGCGACCAGTACATGACGGTGTTCAAGCCGATCAAGCAGGAGGCGGAGGCGACCGCGAAGCTGGCCGCCGCGCTGGCCGATGGCGACACCGCTGCGGCCGACAAGATCGCCACCCAGACCAGCAACGACCCGACCGGCAAGCGTGAGGTCAAGTCCGTGCTGCTGGAGCCGTTCCTGATCACCCGGGCCGAGGTCAAGCGGGTCATCGACGAGGGCTACGTGCCGGCGTCCGACGTGTGCACCGGCGACCTCGCCGCGGCGTGCACCGAGCTCGGCATCTCCTGACCGGTTGTCCCTGGGCGGAGGTCCGCGCCCCCGGCGCGGACCTCCCCCGGGGTTTGGAGGAACCATGACTGAGCCCCTTCTCGAGCTGATCGGGATCAACAAGAGCTTCGGCCCGATGCACGTGCTGCACGACGTGGACTTCACCGTGCGGGCCGGCGAGGTCACCGCGCTCGTCGGCGACAACGGCGCCGGCAAGTCCACGCTGGTCAAGTGCGTCTCCGGGATCTACCCCATGGACTCCGGCGAGGTCCGCTTCCGCGGCGAGCCGGTCACCATCCACAGCCCGAAAGAGGCCGCCGACCTCGGCATCGAGGTCGTCTACCAGGACCTCGCGCTGTCGGACAACCTCGACGTCGTGCAGAACATGTTCCTCGGCCGGGAGCGCGGCTCGCGCTGGCTGATGGACGAGTCGAGCATGGAACGCGCCGCCCGCGAGACGCTCGCGTCGCTGGCCGTACGCACGGTCAAGTCGGTGCGCACGCCGGTCGCCGCGCTGTCCGGCGGCCAGCGCCAGACCGTGGCCATCGCCAAGGCCGTGCTCTGGGAGAGCAAGGTCGTGCTGCTCGACGAGCCGACCGCCGCGCTGGGCGTCGCGCAGACCCGCCAGGTGCTCGACCTGGTTCGCCGGCTGGCCGAGCAGGGCCTCGGGGTCGTGCTGATCAGCCACAACATGGCCGACGTCTTCGAGGTCGCCGACCGCATCTCCACGCTGTACCTCGGTCGGCTGGTGGCCGACCTGCCGTCCAAGGAGACCACGCACAGCCAGGTCGTCGAGCTGATCACCGCGGGTCGCTCCGGCGACCTCGGCCTTGCCCGGCCCGAGCAAGTCACCCTCTGAGCTACCGAGGACCTATTTCATGACCGACTCCCCGGCCAGGACCGAGAACGCGGGCACCAGCGGCGCGATCTCCGACTTCGGCATCGACACCACCTCCCAGTCAACCGGCGAGGCGATCCGGGACTACTTCGCCAGACTGCGCGGCGGTGAGCTCGGCTCGCTGCCGGCGCTGCTCGGCCTCGCCGTCCTGGTGATCGTGTTCGCCACGTTGTCGGACAACTTCCTGACCCTCAACAACACGGCGAACCTGATCGCGCAGGGCGCCGGCAAGATGATCATCGCGATGGGTCTGGTCTACGTCCTGTTGCTTGGCGAGATCGACCTGTCGGCCGGCACGCTGTCCGGCGTGTGCGCCGCGGTGATGGCGATGCACTACGTGCGCGGCGGCAACCTGCTCGGCGGCATGGGCTCCTCGGTGTTCTACGTGTTCGTCATCGGCATGCTGCTGGCCACGGCCCTCGCGCTGATGATGCGGATCTGGGCGGGCGCGGTGCTCAGCATGATCGCGGTGCTGATGTCGGTGCTCGGCGTCGAGCCCAACGCGTGGCTGGAGATGCTGCTCGCGGTCTGCGTCGGCGCGGCCATCGGCTGCATCACCGGCTTCATGGTCGCCAAGGTCGGCGTGCCGTCCTTCGTGGTGACTCTCGCGCTGTTCATCACCTGGCAGGGCGTGATCCTGCAGTTCATCGGCGAGGGTGGCGTGCTCGGCATCCGCAACTCGCCGGTGCTGTTCAACGTGGCCAACGGCAACCTGTCGGTCTTCGGCTCCTGGCTGCTGTGCGTGGTCGCCGCCGGCGGCTACGCGCTGGTGGTGCTCGGCGAGCACTTCAGCCGGCTGCGCAAGGGGCTGGTCACCACCCCGACACCGATCGCGCTGTTCAAGGTGGGCGGCGTCGCGGTGATCGCCGTGCTGTCGACCTGGGCGCTGACCGTCAACCGCTCGCCCAACCCGGACCTGGTCACCATCCAGGGCGTGCCCTACGTGGTGCCGATCATCCTCGTGTTGCTGGTGATCGGCACCTACGTGCTCAACCGCACCCGCTACGGCCGGCACATCTACGCCGTCGGCGGCAACGCCGAGGCCGCGCGCCGAGCCGGCATCAATGTGAGCAAGATCCGAGCGAGTGTTTTCGTGGTCTCCGCCGGCGCGGCCGCGATCGGTGCGATCGTGTACTCGTCGAAGGCGGGCTCGGTCGACCCACAGGCAGGCGGGCTGAACACCCTGTTGTTCGCCGTCGGCGCCGCGGTCATCGGCGGGACATCGCTGTTCGGCGGGCGGGGCAAGGTCGCCCACGCGGTCATCGGCGGGCTCGTGCTCGCCGCCGTGGAGAACGGCCTCGGGCTGCTGCGGCAGCCGGCGGCGGTGGTCAACATCGTCACCGGTCTGGTGCTGTTGCTCGCCGCCACGGTCGACGCGCTTTCTCGGCGAAGGGCCGCTGTCGCGACCCGCTGAGCAGGGCTGTTGACCAGACAGGAGCGAGGGGTTTGACGAGCACGTCTGCGGGCGCGCCCAACCTGGGCGCGCGGCCCGACGAGGTGCGCCGGCACAACCGCACGGTCCTGATCCGGCGGCTGCACATCGACGGACCGTGCACCAGGGCGTCGCTGGCCGCCGAGCTCGGCCTCAACCGCAGCACGATCAAGGCGCTGGTCGACGGGCTCGCCGAGTCCGGGGTGGTCGAGGAGCGGGTACCCCGGCAGCGCTCCGGCGCCGGCCGGCCGTCGCTGCTGGTGCTGCCCCAGGCACACGCCGCGGTGGTGCTCGCGGTCGACGTCCGGGTCGAGCAGGTGGCCATCGCGCTGGTCGGCCTCGGCGGCGAGATCCTCGGCCGCAACAGCTGGAACCTGCGGGTACGCACCAGGGAGCCGGCCGAGGTGATCACCCACGTGGTCGACTCGGCCATCGTGCTGGCGGCCGACCTCGGCGTGCGGATGGTGGCCGCCGGCATCTCGGTGCCCGGCGTGGTCCGCCGCGCCGACGGCATGGTGCACGAGGCGCCGAACCTGCACTGGACCGACGTGCCGTTGGGCGAGCGGTTAGCCGCGGTGTTCGACATGCCGATCCGGGTCGGCAACGACGCCGAGCTCGGCGCGCTGGCCGAGCACCTGCGCGGGATCGCGCGGGGCAGCTCGGACGCGGTGTACGTCACCGCGGACGTCGGCGTCGGCGGCGGGGTGATCTCCGACGGCTCGGCACTGCGCGGCACGGCCGGCTACCTCGGGGAGCTCGGCCACATGGTGATCCACCCCGGCGGCCGGTCCTGCTACTGCGGGAGCCGGGGCTGCTGGGAGACCGAGGTCGGCGAGCGGGCGCTGTGCCGGGCTCTTGGCCTGCGGGAAGGCGCACCGAGGGGCGCGGTGGTGGCCGAGCTGCGGGCGGTGGCCGCCGATCCCGCGCTGGTGCGCTCCCGGCTGGGGGAGTTCACCGAATGGCTCACGCTGGGGCTGGTGAACGTGGTGAACGTGCTCGGCCCGGAGCTGGTGGTCCTGGGGGACCTGTTCACCGCGCTGCCCGGTTCACTGATCGCGGACGTGGCGACCGCGGTCCGTGAGCGCAGCCTGGTGTCCAGGGCGGCCGGTGGCACCCGGATCGTGGCCTCCACGCTCGGTGCCGAGGTGACCCTGCTCGGTGCCGCGGAGCTGGCGTTCGAGCCGGTACTCGACAACGTGTGATAACCGTCATGTATTAGTCGGCGGGCGGTACCCCGGTTACCCGGAGTCCCGCCCGCCGACCGCGTGTGTACTTGTCAGCCCTGGCCCTGCTGGATGTTCGCGGCCAGCTCACGCAGACGTTCCTCGTGCTTGCGGGCGTGGTGCCCGCAGAAGAGCAGTTCGCCTCCGGAGGGAAGAATGGCCCTTACCTGGGCAGCGGCGCCGCAACGGTCGCAGCGGTCGGCAGCGGTCAGGTCGGGGCGGGCGAGTGTGGTGTTCATGGTCGGTCTCCCTCCGTCCCGGCACCGGTCGTCCCGATGCCGTCTCCGGCTGCGATCACCGTGAGGTGTTCGCTGCCTTCTACTCTTCCAGACGTTTCAGCTCCCGTCAGTGTTCCCGGGCCCGTTGAGAGTTCGCTCAACGCGAGATTTAACCCGCTTGTCGTATCGGTCGTCCCGCGATGCAGGATCGGTGAGGTGAACACGCCTGTCGGAGCGACCCGTCGGCCGATGGTGCCGGCGCCGCTACTGTTCGTCACCGGCGGCCTGTCGATGTACCTCGGCGCTGCGGTGGCGGTGTGGCTGTTCGCCGACCTCGACCCGGCCGGCGTGGCGTGGCTGCGCACCCTGGGCGCCGCGCTGGTGCTGCTGGCCTGGCGCCGGCCGGGCCGGTTGGCCTGGCGCGGCCGGGTCTTCTGGCTCGCCTCGGGTTACGGCGTGGTCACCGCGCTGATGAACGTGGCCTTCTACGAGGCCATCGCCCGGCTGCCGCTGGGCACCGCGGTGGCCCTCGAGTTCGTCGGCCCGGTGCTCGTGGCCGCGTTCGGCTCGCGGACCAGGCGCGATGTCGCGGCGTTGCTGCTGGTGGCCTGCGGGGTGTTCCTGATCGCGGACGTCCGCTGGGCGGCCAGCACGCTCGGGGTGCTGTTCGCGCTGGCCGCGGCGGCGCTGTGGGCCGGCTACATCGTGCTCGGCAAGCGGGTCGCCGACGGCGGGCTCGGCGTGGACGGGATGGCCGTCGGCTTCGCGGTGGCCACCGTGGTGCTCTCGCCGCTGGCGTTGGGCACCGGCCCGGTGTGGACCTCGCCCCGGCTGCTGCTGCTCGGCATCGGGGTCGGCGTCGCGGCCACGGTCGTGCCCTACGCGCTGGACCAGATCGTGCTGCGCCGGCTCGGGCAGGCGGCCTTCGCGTTGCTGCTCGCGCTACTGCCAGTCACCGCGACGGCGGTCGGCCTGGTCGTGCTCCGGCAGGTGCCGACCGTGCCGGAGGCGTTGGGCATCCTCGCGGTCGTGGTCGGCCTGACACTGCGTTCCCGTCGCTGAACAGCAGGACACCCGCCAACCGGGGCTGGCGGGTGTCTGTGCTGGTTCTCGATCCGGTCTTGATCGCGGCGCGCGACCTACTCCAGGTAGTCGCGAAGCACCTGCGAGCGAGACGGGTGGCGCAGCTTGGACATCGTCTTGGACTCGATCTGGCGAATGCGCTCGCGCGTGACGCCGTAGACCTGGCCGATCTCGTCCAGCGTGCGCGGCTGGCCGTCGGTGAGGCCGAAGCGCAGCCGCACCACGCCCGCCTCCCGCTCGGACAGCGTCGCGAGCACCGACTGGAGCTGGTCCTGCAGGAGCGTGAAGCTCACCGCGTCGACCGCGACGACCGCCTCGGAGTCCTCGATGAAGTCGCCGAGCTGGCTGTCGCCCTCGTCGCCGATGGTCTGGTCGAGCGAGATGGGCTCCCGGGCGTACTGCTGGATCTCCAGCACCTTCTCCGGGGTGATGTCCATTTCCTTCGCCAGCTCCTCCGGCGTCGGCTCACGGCCGAGATCCTGGAGCAGCTCGCGCTGGATGCGACCGAGCTTGTTGATCACCTCGACCATGTGGACCGGGATCCGGATGGTGCGGGCCTGGTCGGCCATCGCGCGGGTGATCGCCTGGCGAATCCACCACGTGGCGTAGGTGGAGAACTTGTAGCCCTTGGTGTAGTCGAACTTCTCGACCGCGCGGATCAGACCCAGGTTGCCCTCCTGGATCAGGTCGAGGAAGGCCATGCCGCGGCCGGTGTAGCGCTTGGCCAGCGACACCACGAGCCGCAGGTTCGCCTCGAGCAGGTGGTTCTTGGCCCGCTCGCCGTCGCGCACGATCCAGCGCAGGTCGCGGCGCATCTGCGGGACGAGCTTCTCCGAGGACTCCTCCTCGGCCTTGCGCACCCGCTCCGCCGCGTAGAGGCCGGCCTCGATCCGCTTGGCGAGCTCGACCTCCTCCTCGGCGTTGAGCAGCGCGACCTTGCCGATCTGCTTGAGGTAGGCACGGACGGAGTCGGCGGAAGCCGTCAGCTCGGCGTCCTTGCGCGCCTGGCGCAGCGCCTCGGACTCCTCTTCGTCCCAGACGAAGTCGCCGTCCTTGGTGGCGTCCTTGCTCGGCGTCTTCTCCTCGGCGGGCTCCTCCTCGGTGACCGCCTCGTCGACGACGTCGATCTCGACGTCCTCCAGATCCTCCAGATCGGGGGACTCGAGGTCCGGCTCCTCGCCGTCGGGCTCGCCGCCCGGCGCGTCGCCCTTCTTGGTGGCGTCGGCCTTGGTCTTCTTCGCACCAGCTGCGGGCTTCGCGGTCTTGCGGGGCGCCCTGGTGGTGGTCTTGGCGGCCGGCTTCTTCGTCGCGGTCTTCAAGGCAGGCTTCTCAGTCGGTTCGGTGTCCGGCTGAGCGTCCGCCGACTTGGCGGCGCTCGCCGAGGCGGTGGAGCGTCGGGTTGCGGTTCGTGCGGCTGCCACGTACGCCCTTTCGCTGCTGCGGTCTATCACGGAAAACCAGATGGGGAGCCCTGGTCGTCCGGATTCGGGGGAAGTCCCGGGCCGCTGGGAGCCGCGGGCACTGTTCCATTGTAACGACGATACTCCGCATCGGGTGCACCCCCGGCGAAGATCGCCCAGCGTGGCTCGACCTGGGGATCAGGTATCGCTCAGCCGTGGTGGCCCTGACGGGCGGCCACGGCGGCGCCGACGATTCCCGCGTCGTTGCGCAGCTCGGCGGCCACCACGTTCGTGCGCACCTCGAGCAGCGGCAACCACTTGTCCGCCTTCTTGCTGACCCCGCCGCCGACGATGATCAGGTCGGGCCAGATGAGGTCCTCGAGACTGCGTATGTAGCGGGTGACCCGCTTGGCCCACTCGGCCCACGACAGGTCGTTCTCCTCCTTGACCGAGGCCGCCGCCCTGGTCTCCGCGTCGTGCCCGTCGACCTCGACGTGGCCGAACTCGGTGTTGGGCACCAGCCGGCCGTCCCGGAACAGCGCGCTGCCGATGCCGGTGCCGAAGGTCAGCAGGACGACCACGCCCTCCCGGTCCAGCGGCTCACCGTAGGAGATCTCCGCGATCCCGGCCGCGTCCGCGTCGTTGAGCACGACCACGTTCTCGGGCTCGAGCTTGAGCCGTTCGGCGAACAGCGCCCCGGCGTCGGTGCCCAGCCACGCCTTGTCGATGTTGGCCGCGGTGTGCGCGATGCCGCGCTTGATGACCGCCGGCAGCGTGATGCCGACCTTCTCCGTCCAGCCGAACTCGTCCACGATCTGCTTGACCACGTCCGCGACGGCGTCCGGTTTCGACGGGTCGGGGGTGGGGATCCGGATGCGTTCGCCGTGCAGCTTTCCGGCATCCAGGTCGACCATGCCTCCCTTGATGCCCGATCCACCGATGTCCACGCCGAAGCCGAGGGTTGCGCCCATCCCCACGGATCCCTTCGTACTCGATTCAGCTCACCTTTCCACGGAGGTTAGCCGGGTGTGGTCCGATAGGTCCTATGGGTGTTGTGGAGGGTGACCTACTCGAGATCGCGACCTCGGTCGCGACGGAGGCCGCTGAGCTGGCCAGGACCGCCAGGACCGGCGCGATCGAGGACGTCAGCACGAAGTCCAGCGAGACCGACGTGGTCACCGCGGCCGACCTCGCGGTCGAGCGGCTGGTGCGCACCAGGCTGGCGCAACGGCGTCCCGGCGAGTACGTGCTCGGCGAGGAGACCGGCGGGGCGGGCGCGCCGGGCGACGGCGTGTGCTGGGTGGTCGACCCGATCGACGGCACGGTGAACTACCTCTACGGCCTGCCGTGGTACGCGGTGTCGCTCGCGGCCCAGGTCGACGGCGAGTCGGTGGCCGCGGCGGTGGTCGAACCGGCATCGGGCCGGGTGTGGACCGCGGTCCGCGGCGGCGGCGCGTTCCTCGACGGCCGGCCACTGCGGGCGTCGGCCGCGCGGCGTCTCGAGGTGTCGGTGGTCGGCACCGGCTTCGCCTACCGCGCCGAGCTGCGGGCCAGGCAGGCGACGGCGGTGGCCGGGCTGCTGGCCAGGGTCGGCGACATCCGGCGGTTCGGCGCGGCCTCGCTCGACCTGTGCGCGGTGGCGGCCGGCTGGCTCGACGGGTTCGCCGAGCACGGCCTGAACCGGTGGGACTGGGCCGGCGGCGCGCTGATCGCCGCCGAGGCGGGCGCGGTGGTGCGGCTGCCGGCGACCGATGGCGACCTGACCTTCGCCGCCGCCCCCGGCATCGCCGACGACCTCTGGACCGCCCTGCGCGAGACCGGCCTCACCGACCTCTAGCTCCCCGCCCGGGCCGCGATGCCCTGAATGAGGCATTGGCGACGCTCAACGTCCCGAATGGGGCATTCAGGGCGGGTGGCTAGCAGCGGGCCTGGCGGGCGCCTTCGAGCAGCTCGGGCGCGATGTCGGGCTGCGGGCCGTTGGCCTGCAGCCCGCCCCTGGTCTCCGGGTGCTCCTCGGCCCACTGGGTCAGCTGTTCGAGCGTCGTGCGGGCGTGGGAGTTGGGCCGGAGGGTGTCGAAGTCGCCGCCGATGGCCAGGTCGACGGTCGCGTCCTTGCGTTCGTCGCGCACCAGCTCGGCGCACGGGTCGAGCAGGCTCAGCGTGCGCGCCGCGGACGTGCCCTGCGGGCCGAAGCGGATCTGGCTGCGGCAGGTCATGGTGTCGCCGTAGAGCGGGTCGTTGGCCGGCTCGGTCACCTGGGTGAAGCCGAGCTGGCGCAGGTTCTCGGTGACGATGCTGGCCGCGCCCTTCTGCGAGCTGGCGTTCACCACCCTGACCAGTACCTGGGCGGGCGGCGACGGCACGGTGCGGTCGAGCGAGTCGAAGGCCAGCGACTGGCCGAGCGTGGTCTGCACCGGCTCCGGCGACACGGCGGTCGGCCGGGGGCCAGGCGGGTCGCAGTGGGTCTGGTTGGCCGTGGCCGCCTCGTCGGTCATCACGTTCAGCCAGACGATCGTCGCCGCCGCGAACAGCACCAGGATCAGGATGAACGCGGGCAGCGGACGCCGCTTGCGATAGCGCTGCGGACCGTCTTCTGGCCACACGTTCCCGGACGCCACCCGTCCCGCCTCCTCGGATTGAAGGACCGACGACACTCCAGTGTCGCGTCGCTGATCAGCCTAGGCGTTTCCCTGTACATCGGCGGGACGGGGCTCGCGCTGAAGTCGGCATCGTTTCGGGATTGATTCATGACCGAGCACGGATCGATGACCATCCGACGACCAGCCGACGACCACCGGACGAGCGTCGGACGAACATCGCGTGTCGCGATCGGGTGAGTGCGTTGCGTCACCCCGACAACCGTCTGCATCGCACCATGGGCGGCCGCGTTCGGCAAGATCCGGTCTCGGATGGTCAGATCGTGAACCCACAGCGAACCTCCGGCGAACCCACAGCTCACCGGGACACACCCATTAGAGTGACGTGCTGGATGAGGGTCCGCCGATGGGCTACCCTCTGCGCGCTCCAGTCGCCGAACGTGCCATGCGAATCGATTCCGATGGCCGCCGCAAAGCCTGGCACGTCGCGCGAGACCTCCGTCACTTTGTGGGCGGGCACAAACTGGGGCGCCTGAACGTTGACCAGCGGCACGAACACATCCTGAAGTGGGGGTGCTAGACCATGGCCACCGATTACGATGCGCCACGCCGCAGCGAAGCGGACGATCTCGCCGAGGACTCGCTCGAAGAGCTCAAGGCGCGTCGCAACGAGAACCAGTCCGGGGTCGTCGACGTGGACGAGTCGGAGACCGCGGAGAGTTTCGAACTGCCGGGTGCGGACCTGTCCGGCCTGTCGGGCGAGGACCTGACCGTTCGCGTCGTGCCCAAGCAGGCAGACGAGTTCACCTGCTCCAAGTGCTTCCTGGTGCATCACCGCAGCAGGCTGGCCGAGGAGAGCAAGGGGCAGTACATCTGCCGCGACTGCGCCTGAGGACGTTCAGCGCTCGCGCAGTGCCTCGACCAGCCGGTCGGGGTGCCGCGTGCTGAAAACCCAGTACGGGGTCGGGTCGTCCGGGTCGGTCTGCCGCAACCGAACCACCGGACCGACCCAGCCCCGGTGCAGCACATAGGCGGCGGGGTCCAGGTGCGGGCCGAGAACCTTGCGTTTGGTCTTGGCGTCCACCACCTGGATCTCGCCAACGTGTTCCAGGGGCAGATGCGCCTCGCCCACCCACAGCTCGCCGTCGGCGACCGCGACCCTGGTCCGGCCGACGCGGTGGATCAGCAGCGCGGTGATCGGCAGCAGCACCACATACGGCAGCCAGGCCCGCACACCCGGGTACCCCAGGTGGACCTCCGCGGCGAGCAGCCCGGCGGCGAGCAACGGCGGCAGCCACCAGTACCACGTCACGTACAGCCGTTCGGCGTACGTCGGCGCCGATGGGGACTGGGCCGGACCGGTGTCGATACCGGTGTCGACGTTCGCGCCAGGGTCCGCACCGGGGGAAGTGTCGCTCACATCGCCAGGGTAGTCTCGCCGCTCGTGCCCAGCGTGGAGGTCCTGCTGACCCGGCTCGACCCGGGTGTGCCCATCCCGTCCTACGCGCGACCAGGAGACGCGGGTGCCGACCTGGTGACCACCTCGGACGTGACCATCGCGCCCGGGGAACGGGTGACCGTCGGCACCGGTATCGCGGTCGCGTTGCCCGACGGCCACGCGGGGTTCGTACATCCGCGGTCCGGGCTCGCCGCCAGGGTGGGGCTGAGCGTGATCAACACGCCGGGCACCATTGATTCCGGTTACCGTGGCGAGATCCGGATCTGCCTGATCAACCACGATCCGCGGACACCCGTCGAACTGCGGCGGGGGGACCGGATCGCCCAGCTCGTGGTCCAGCGCGTCGAACACGCGGTGTTCCGCGAGGTGGACGAGTTGGGCGAGTCGAGCAGAGGCGCCGGAGGTTACGGGTCGACCGGTGGACACTCGGTGCTGACCGGGTCCAGGACCGCTGCGGCGGAGGAGTAGGTCAATTGGGACTGTTCGGACGGCGCAAGCGGGACCTCGACGACGAGACACCCGAGCTTGACGACGAGTACGACGACGATCGCGGCGAGGCCTACGACGACGAGATCCCCGAGGACGGCGAGGTCGGCGGCGACCTGTTCGACGACGCCGGCCCCTACGACGTCGAGGACGCTCCCCGTGACGGCGTGCCGCGCCTGGACCTGGGCGCGCTGCGGGTGCCGGTGTCGACGGGCTCGTCGGAGCTCAAGGTGAAGATGAACCCCGATGGCACCGCCAGCGAGGTCTACCTCATCATCCCCGAGCTGTGCGTGATCACCGTCAGCGTGTTCGCCGCGCCGCGCTCCAACGCGCTGTGGCGCGAGGAGTGGTGCGGCGACCTGGCCAAGGACATGCGGGACAAGGGCGCGGACGTGCGCAGTCTCGCCGGTTCGTGGGGCCAGGAGCTGGTGGTGCACTTCCCCGGCGAGGTGCTGCGGTTCCTCGGGGTGGACGGCCCGAGGTGGATGCTGCGGGCGGTGGCCTCGTCACCGGCCGAGCGGGTGGAGAACGCCGCCGCCGCGCTGTACGAGCTGGTCCGCGGCACGGTCGTGGTGCGCGGCACCATCCCGATGCCGGTCGGCATGCCGCTGCCGTTGCAACTGCCGCCCGCGGTCGCCGCGCACATCCGCAACCAGAACCAGCCGACGAGCTGACCCATGCCGACTGCCGCCGAATGGCTCGTGTTCCTCGGCGCGGCGGCCCTGCTCGCCGTCCTGCCGGGGCCGGGTGTGCTCTATGTACTGGCCCGCAGCCTGCGCGGCGGCCGGGCCGACGGGGTGCGGTCGGTGATCGGCAACAGCATCGGCGCGCTGGCGCACGTGCTGGCCGCGGCGTTCGGGCTGTCCGCGATCCTGGCGGCCTCGGCGACGGCCTTCACCGTGGTCAAGCTCGCCGGCGCGGCGTATCTGGTCTATCTGGGCGTGCGCGCGCTGCTCGACCGCGACGAGCCGCCGGTGTCGGTCGAGTCCGGCGGCGGTCGCCGGGGCGCGCTGCGGCAGGGCATCGTCGTGGAGGCGCTCAACCCGAAGACCGCGCTGTTCTTCCTCGCCTTCCTGCCGCACTTCGTGCACCAGGAGGCCGCGCCCGCGCCGCTGGTGTTCGTGGTGCTCGGGCTGATCGTGGTGGCCATGACCGCGTTCGTCGACCTGGTGGTGGCGTTGTTCGCCGGCGCGCTGTCGGCCAGGCTCATGGGCGACCCGCGCTGGCGGGTCCGGGAGCGGCTGGCCAGCGGCCTGACGATGATCGGCCTCGGCGGCGCACTCGTCGTGGCCGAACGCGCCTAGCCATGCCCTGAATGGGGCATTGGCGACGCTCAACGTCCCGAATGCCTCATTCAGGGCATCAGGTGACCAGGCCGCCTGCCTCGACCCAGGCGAGGACCGCGGCCCGGCCGAGCGCCTGCTGGTCGAGGCCGACGACCGCCAGCCGGGTGGTGCGCACGGCGGCCCTGGGCAGCGCGCCTGCCCACGCGTGCGCGGCGGCGACCGGGTGGATCGGGTCGTCGACGCACGCCGCGATCCCGGCCGGCACCGGCAGGGTCGCCAGCTGAGCCAGCGTCGGAGCCGCCCGGCCGGCGGCCAGTTCGAGCGAGCCGGCCAGCCCGTCGCCGTAGCGCGGCCACGCCCGGCCGAGCTCCTCGGCGACCCAGGGCGGCGCCGAGGCGGCCACGTCGTCGAGCGCGCCAGGGGTGCCCAGCCGCCGCACCTGCGCCGAGGACGCGAGCGCGGAGGTCGCCGCGGGCGCGTCCCCCGGCAGGCCGTGCCAGGCCGGCAGCGCGAGCACCAGGCCCGCGCACCGGTCGGGGTTGCCCACCGCCCACTCCGCGGCCAGGTGCGCGCCGAAGGAGATGCCCCCGACCAGCACCGGTTCGTCGCGCGCCGCCTCGTCGAGCGCGGCCAGATGGGCGTCGGCGAGCTCGTCGCCGGGCACCGGGGCGGGCGCGCGGATCGCCACGCCGACCGCGGCCAGGGGGATCTCGAACACAGATCGGACGAAGACATCGTCAGATCCGGTGCCGGGCAGCATAATCGCGGTCCGTGGAGCCCTGTCCGCGGCGAACGGGCATACCGAGACATTCACGTGCCAGATCCTCCACCCAGCGCTGCTGTGCGTGGTTACGCTGGTTTTGTACGGGTCGGAGACAGTCGGGGCCGGCCCCAGTCACCTGGAGCGTCAGTATGGGCAACGGAGCCGGTCGCGGTCCGCTACGCCGCCTGGTCAAACGTTTGACCAGCGATATCGACGAGCTCGACGCCGAGAACCTGTCGGAGAACGTCGAGGCGCTCGGCGCGCGCAAGGCGTGCGACTGCGGGTCGGGCGACGAGGTCACCGTCCTGGGACGGCTGCGTACTGTTGAGTTGAGCCCGCGCGACGCGGTGGCGACACTCGAGGCGGAGCTGTTCGACGGAACGGAGGGTGTGACACTAGTCTGGCTCGGTCGACGGCGTATTCCGGGCATCGAGCCCGGCCGGACGATCAAGGCACAGGGCCGGATCGCGCTGCGGGATGGGCAGAAGGTGCTCTACAACCCCTACTACGAGTTGCAGACGGCTACATGACCGAGTCTGAGAACAGTTCCACCACCACCGAGAAACAGCCGACCATGCTCGAGCAGATGGGCGGCATCAGCGGCCTGGTCTACTCCACGGTCCCGGTGCTGGTCTTCATCCTGATCAACTCCCTGTTCAGCCTCACGCCGGCGATCTGGAGCGCGCTGGGCAGCGCGGTGGCGATCACCGTGCTCCGGCTGGTGCGCCGCGAGCCGTTGCAGCCGGCGATCTCGGGTTTCTTCGGCGTCGCCATCGCCGCGTTCATCGCCTACCGCACCGGCTCGGCCAAGGGCTTCTTCCTGTTCGGCATCTGGGCCAGCCTGGTGTACGGCAGTGTGTTCCTGGTGTCGATCCTGCTGCGCTGGCCGCTGGTCGGCGTCATCTGGGCCTTCCTCAACGGGCACGGCATGGCCTGGCGCACCGACCGCAAGGCCCTGCGCGCCTACAGCATCGCCACCCTCACCTGGGTGGTCGTGTTCGGCGCGCGGTTCATCGTGCAGCGGTGGCTCTACGACGAGGACCAGACCGGCTGGCTCGGCTTCGCCCGGCTCGCCATGGGCTACCCGCTGACCGCGGTGGCACTGGTGGTGACCGTGTGGGCGGTGCGCGCCGCCGGACACCGGCAGAAGGACCTCGAGGCCGCCGCGGCGGCCAAGGCCGCGCGGGAGCGCGACGAGGAGGCCGAGTTACGGGCCAAGTACAGCGGCCGCGAGGCGCCGGAGGTCAGCTGAGCCTGTCCGTGGCGTCCGACTCCTGGGCCATCCGGCGCAGCGCGCTGAGCAGCGCGTCGCCGAGCACGGTCAGCACGACCGCGGTCTCGGCCATGCCGTCCACGTTGCGCCGGCCGGTGACCAGCGCGACCTCGGGCTCGGCCAGCGCCTGCGCCGCGTCCGCGTAGCGCTCCACCAGCGGCAGCGCGTCCTGGTGGCCGAGGCGGGTCAGGTAGGCCAGCGCCTCGGCCATGGTCGCCCTGGCCGGGTTGGACGCGCGGACCCGCCAGCCGCGCCGCTCGATCAGCTCGTCCACCCGGCGCAGGGCGTCGGCGTGGGCCGCGTCCTCGTGCGGCACCACCCGGGCGCCGATGGCGAACTGCGCCTTGCCGATCGAGTTCAGCGGGCCGTCGGCGCCTCTGATCTTGGCCAGCACCGTGCGGGTCGCCTCGATGGACAGCCCGCCCACCTCGACCAACGCCCGCACCAGCCGCAGCCTGCGCACGTGCGTCTCGTCGTAGTGGGCCTGGTTGGGGCTGGTCAGCACGCCGGCGGGGAGCAGGCCTTCCCGTAGGTAGTACTTGATCGTCGGGATGGGAACTCCCGTTCGGCTGCTCAACTCCGCGACACGCATGCTGAGAATGATCTCAGATAGATAGCTCTACTGTCTGTTTGCAGATAGCAGGACTATCCATTTGGAGGATTACTCATGGGCGACCAAGTTGGCCGGCGGGCCGTGATCGGTGGGGCAGCTGCCGGCCTGGCGGCACTCGCGGCCACGGCGGCACCCGGCACCGCGGCCGCGGCGGCGGCACCCGGCCGGGGCGCCGGCCGCTACCGGGGGAAGGTCGTCGCGGTCACCGGCGGGACGTCGGGGATCGGGCGGGCCACCGCGATCGCGTTCGCCAGGGAGGGCGCGAAGGTCGGCTTCTGCGGGCGTAGGGAGGAGCTTGGCCGCGAGGTCGAGCGGGAGATCCGCCGCGCCGGCGGCGACGCGGTCTACCTGCGCGCCGACGTGCGGGTGCCCGAGCAGGTGCAGGCGTTCATGGACGGGGTCGCCGGCCGCTACGGCCGGCTGGACATCGGCTTCAACAACGCCGGGATCCACCTCGGCAAGCCGCTGCACGAGAGCTCCCTCGACGAGTGGGAGGACGTGCACCGGACGAACGCGCGCGGGGTGTTCCTCTCGATCAAGTACCAGGTCCCGCACCTGATCCGGGCGGGCGGCGGCGTGATCATCTGCACCGCGTCCTCGCAGGCCTGGCACACCCGCGCCGGCCACGCCGTCTACTCCGCGAGCAAGGGCGCGGTGCAGGGCATGGTCAAGGCGGCCGCGCTGGACTACGGCACCAAGGGCATCCGGGTCCTCTCGGTCGACCCCGGCACGGTCGACACCCGGCTGGTCCGCCCGCCGGGCATCCCGGACGACCTGTGGGCGCAGTTCAAGGAGGCGTGGGGCCCGCTGAACGTCTACGGCCTGCCCCGCATGGGCGAGGCCGAGGAGCTGGCGAGCGCGGTGGTGTCGCTGGCCTCCCCGGAGTTCAGCTACCTGTCCGGCACGTCGGTCCTGATCGACGGTGGCATGAGCGCCGGCCGCCCGATGACCATGCCGCCGGGGTTCCCGCCCCAGTAGCTTAGTAGCCGAGCGCCTCGCGGATCTCGTCCTCCACGTTGGCCGACGCCACGAACAGCAGTTCGTCGCCGGCCTCGAGGGGGTCGTCCGGCTGGGGCACGATCACCCGGCCGCCGCGCAGGATCGTCACCAGCGCGGCGTCCCGGGGCAGGTGCACGTCGCGGACCGGGCGCCCGGCCAGCGGCGTGTCCTCCGGCAGGGTCAGCTCGACCAGGTTGGCCTGGCCCTGCCGCAGGGTCAGCAAGCGCACCAGGTCGCCGACCGACACGGCCTCCTCGACCATCGCGGCGAGCATCCTCGGCGTGGACACCGCGACGTCCACGCCCCACGCCTCGTTGAACAGCCACTCGTTGGCCGGGTCGTTGACCCTGGCCACCACCCGGCGCACCGCGAACACCGTCTTGGCCAGCAGCGCGACCACCAGGTTGACCTTGTCGTCGCCGGTGGCCGCGATGACCACGTCGCACAGCTGCATGCCGGCGTCCTCGAGCGAGGCCAGCTCACACGCGTCGGCCAGCACCCACTCGGCCTGCTCGACGGTGTGCGGCTCGAACTGGGACTCCAGCCGTTCGATGAGCATCACCTGGTGCTCGCCGGCCACCAGTTCGGCGGCGATGGACCGGCCGACGGCGCCGGCTCCCGCGATCGCGACCCGCATCAGGACGCCTCCTCGGGCGGTTGGCCGGCAGCGGCGTTGGCGTCGCTGATCGTGCCGGACAGGGCGGCGACGTAGACCTGGTCGTCGGCCTGCACGACGGACCTGGGGTTGGGCAGCACGCCGGTGCCGAAGCGCATGATGAACGCGACCCGGGCGCCGGTGGCCACCTCGAGGGCGGCGACCGTGTGGCCGACCCAGCCCTCGTGCACCGGGAGCTGCACGATGGCCACCTTGCCGGTGGGATCGCGCCACGCGGAGGCGACGCCGTCGGGCAGCAGGGTGCGCATCAGCCGGTCGGTGGTCCAGGGCACGGTGGCGACCGTCGGGATGCCCAGCCGCTCGTAGACCTCGGCCCGCTTGGCGTCGTAGATCCTGGCGACCACGTGCTCTACGCCGAAGGTCTCTCTGGCCACCCTGGCGGAGATGATGTTGGAGTTGTCCCCGCTGGACACCGCGGCGAACGCGCCCGCCCGCTCGATGCCGGCCTTGATCAGCACCCGGCGGTCGAAGCCGCCGCCGACGACCTGCTGGCCGTGGAAGTCGGTGCTCAGCCGCCGGAAGGCGTGCTGGTCCTTGTCCACCACGGCCACCGAGTTGCCGAGCCGCTCGACCGCGGCCGCGAGGGACGAGCCGACCCGCCCGCAGCCCATGATCACCACGTGCACGACCAGGCCTCTCCTTCTCTCGTGACCCACCGTCGACGGAACCCGGCTAGAACCTACCCGTGGCTACGCCGAACCGGTGACCTGACCGCATACGCTTCACCCCCGTGCCCAAGCTCGCATCGGTGGCGAAACGCCTACTGGTTGGTCGGCCGTTCCGCACGGACCGGCTGTCGCAGACATTGTTGCCCAAGCGCGTCGCGCTGCCGGTGTTCGCCTCCGACCCGATGTCCTCCGTGGCGTACGCGCCGGAGGAGATCCTGCTGACGTTGTCGATCGCCGGGGTGTCGGCCTACGCGTTCACCCCGTGGATCGGCCTGGTGGTGGTGCTGGTGATGGTCACCGTGGTGGCCTCCTACCGGCAGAACGTGCATGCCTACCCGTCCGGTGGCGGGGACTACGAGGTGGTCACGGTCAACCACGGTCCGCGCTGGGGCCTGGTGGTGGCCAGCGCGTTGCTGGTCGACTACGTGCTCACCGTGGCCGTGTCGATCTCGTCGGCGGCGGCCAACATCGGCTCGGTGCTGCCGTTCGTGGCGACCCACAAGGTGGAGTTCGCGGTCGGCGCGATCGTGATCCTGACCGCGATGAACCTGCGCGGGCTGCGCGAGTCGGGGACCCTGTTCGCGATCCCGACCTACGCGTTCGTCGCCGGCATCGTGGCGATGGTGATCTGGGGCGCGACCAGGGTGTACCTGCTTGGCGACGAGGTGCGGGCGGAGAGCGCGGACTTCCAGCTGTTGGAGGAGGGCGACCACCTCACCGGCTTCGCGCTGGTGTTCCTGGTGTTGCGCGCGTTCTCCTCCGGCAGCGCCGCGCTGACCGGGGTGGAGGCGATCAGCAACGGCGTGCCCGCGTTCCGCAAACCCAAGTCCCGCAACGCGGCCACCACGTTGCTGATGATGGGTGTGCTGTCGGTCGTGATGTTCACCGGGCTGGTCATGTTGGCCGGGGTGACCGGTGCGAAGCTGGCCGAGGACCCGGCACACCAGTTGGTCGACGCGCCGGCGGACTACGACCAGAAGACGTTGGTGGCCCAGTTGGCCAACGCGGTGTTCAGCGGGTTCGACCCGGCGATCTGGTACGTGATCTTCTTCACCGGCCTGATCCTGGTGTTGGCCGCGAACACGGCGTTCAACGGTTTCCCCGTGCTGGGCTCGATTCTGGCGCAGGACAGATATCTGCCGCGCCAACTGCACACCCGGGGTGATCGGCTGGCGTTCTCCAACGGCATCGTCGGCCTGGCCGCGTTCGCGGTCGTGCTGGTGATCGCGTTCGACGCCGAGGTGACCAGGCTGATCCAGCTCTACATCGTCGGCGTGTTCGTGTCGTTCGTGCTGAGCCAGAGCGGCATGATCCGGCACTGGAACCGGTTGTTGCGCGACGAGACCGATCAGGCGGCGCGCAAACAGATGCGGCACAAGCAGCTGATCAACTCGTTCGGCCTGTTCATGACCGCCGCGGTGCTGGTGATCGTGCTGATCACCAAGTTCGTCAAGGGCGCGTGGATCGCGATCGCCGCGATGGGGGTGATCTACCTGGTGATGACCGCGATCCGGCGGCACTACGACCGGGTGGCCGCCGAACTGAGCGAGGCCGAGTTGAACCGGGAGACGACGTTGCCGTCGCGCAACCACGTGATCGTGCTGGTGTCCAAACTGCACCTGCCGACCAGACGGGCGTTGGCCTACGCGCGGGCCACCCGACCGGATGTCCTGGAGGCGGTCACGGTCAACGTTGACGACACGGACACCAGGAAACTGGTGTCCCAGTGGGGGAAGGAGGATTTCTCGGTGCCGCTCAAGGTGATCGAGTCGCCGTACCGGGAGATCACCAAGCCGGTACTGGACTATGTGCGGCGGGTGCGCGGCGACAACCCACGCCACGTGGTCACGGTCTATATTCCGGAGTACGTGGTTGGTCGATGGTGGGAGCAGTTGTTGCACAACCAGAGCGCGTTGCGCCTCAAGGGAAGACTGCTGTTCCAGCCAGGGGTGATGGTGACCAGCGTGCCCTGGCAACTGGCGTCCGCGCAACGAGTACGCGACCGCGACGGAGTCGCCCCCGGCGCGATCCGTCGTGGACTGTCCGAAAAGGACACAAAACGGTGACATCCTGGGTCGGCCGCCGTTTCGAGGCCACAATCGGCGCGGTGGCACACGGCGGCCACTGCGTCGCCCGCCACGACGGTCGAGTCGTGTTCGTCCGCCACACGTTGCCCGGCGAGCGCGTGGTCGCGTTGGTGACCGAGGACCGAGGCGGCTCGTTCTGCCGCGCCGACGCGGTGTCGGTCCTGGAACCGGCGCCGGGCCGGGTCCCGGCCCCCTGCCCGTTCTCCGGCCCCGGCCAGTGCGGCGGCTGTGACTGGCAACACGTGTCCGGACCCGAACAACGCGCCATGAAGGCGTTCGTCGTGTCCGAGCAACTGTCCCGCCTGGCGGGCCTCACCGTCCCGGTGACCGTGGAGGAACTGCCCGGCGGCCTGCTCGGCTGGCGAACCCGCGGCCGGATGACCGTCGACCGCCGCGGCCGGCCAGGTTTCCTGGCCCACCGAAGTCACCGGGTCGTCCCGGTGACCGAGTGCCGCATAGCCGCGCCAGGGACGGTCGACGAGGTGGTGGCCCGCACCTGGAAGCCGAACACGTCCCTGACGGTGGCCGTCGACGCGACCGCGCACACGCACGTGGTGGAGGACGGCCAACCGGTGGTCGGCGGCGAGCCGGTCGAGTTCGCCGCCCGCCGCCAATGGCAGGTGGCGCCCGACGGCTTCTGGCAGACCCACCCGGACGCGGCGGACATGTACGCGGAGCTCGTCGAGTCCTGGTCGGACGCGGCGCCGGGGGAGGTCGCGTGGGACCTGTACAGCGGGGTGGGGTTGTTCGCGTCGGTGTTGGCGGCGCAGGTGGGGGCGCGGGGCCGGGTGATCGCGGTCGAGTCGGTCGACGAGGCGGTGGACCTGGCGTCGTCGAACCTGGCGGACCTGCCGCAGGTCGAGGTGGTGGCCGGCCGGGTGGCGGACGTGGTGCGGGAGGCGCCGGCGCCCGCGGTGGTGGTGCTCGACCCGCCGAGGAAGGGCGCGGGGCGGGACGTGGTGGGCGCCATCGCGGCCAGTGGCGCGCGGCGGGTGGTCTACGTGGCGTGCGATCCGGCGGCGTTGGCCAGGGACGTGGCGACGTTCGCGGGACTCGGGTACGAGTTGGTGGAATTGCGCGCTTTCGACGCCTTCCCGATGACCCACCACGTGGAGTGCGTGGCATTGCTGACGACCGCAGCGGTGTCTGCTCACAAAACGGACGTGGCGTAATTTACTTTCCAACCGGCAATTCATCAAATTGATTTCAGGGGCCGACGACCGGGATGCCAGGGGTGGCATCGATACTGTCACCCATGACAGAGCCCACGGGTGGTAAGAAGAACAAGAAGTGGTACATCGCATTAGTTGCCGTCGCGGCTACCTTGCTGACTTTCTTCGCCAACGTGGACGGGACCATCGGATTCTTCAGTCGAATATTCAGCACGAACGAGGCAGGCGCCGCCGGCAGCACCGGAGACGGCGGAGTCGACTTCACCACGTCGGCACCGTCCGAGACCACCCCGGTTCAGGCCGCGGAACCGACGATCGTCAAGGACGATCAGACCACTGCGGCACCCACGACCACTGAGCGCGGCACTACCCAGCCCCAGCCGGCGCCCCGGACCACCGAGGGCTGGTTCGAGCTGACCGCCTACCGGTCCGTCGCGTTCGGCAACGGCCACGACTCGGTGAACACCATCAACATCGGGACCGGGGCGAAACCCTTCCCCGACAGCATCCGCGGCTCGTACAGCTCCTCCGCCAGTAGCCCCGACAACAACCGCACCTGGCTTGTCGGCGGTCACTGCACCCGCCTGTCGGTCTGGGTGGGCAAGGACGCGGCCTCGTCTCACACGGCTGGTATCGGCCGGTTCATCATCAAGGCCGAGGACATCGAGATCCATGCTGTCGAGGCGACCATCACCGACGCCCCGGTCCACATCGATCTCGACATCACCGGGGTCGTCCGACTAACCCTGTTCGACACCCGCGCGGGTCAGGACGCGAACAATGCCTGGGGAAGTCCACGCGTGCACTGCACCGAACCCCCTGGTGAAGCCCGCTGACACGACGGCGTCCGGGCGGTCGAACCATTTCCCGGCAATTTCAGGTTGTTCGGCCATTGTGGTGGGGCGGCGGGGCGCCGTGGCGGTATGCCGATTGTTGGGTGCCGCGTGGTGGCGTGGCATTGGCCGGTTGTGGAAAGCCGCCCGGGCCGGTGGCGTGGCCCGGTTGTGGAAAGCCACCTGGGCCGGTGGCGTGGCCTGGTTGTTGGGTCCTGCCGGGTGGGCTGGCGTGGCCTGGGGACTGGGCGCCGCCCGGTGGTGGAAAACCGTGCGCCGGGGTGGGGTTGCCGGGTTGTTGGACGCCGCCAGGTGGGGTGGCGTGCCCCGGCTGACGGAGGCCACTGGCCGGGGTCGGCATGGACCGCTGGTCGGCCTGTCCGGCTGGGTGCTCGCCCTCGGCCGGTGGGAGGCCGGCGCGTTGCCGGAACCAGTCGGGGATGTGCTCGTCTTCCCGGGGGAAGAAGCGCAGTTCGTCCGCGAACCCGATCGGCGGTGGCACGCGCCGCCAGCGTGGCTCCTCGTCGGGTTCGAACTCGGCGTTGAAGGTGCTCGGCGGGTCCAGCTGGTAGAGCGCGGACAGCCACGTGCCGCGCCCTGGCCGGTACATGCCCTGGCGCAGCTTGCCGAGCCCGTCGACGACCTCCTGCGGCGGGCGCACCTGGCGCGGCTGGTTGTCCGGACCACTGACGAACACGTCGACCTCGATGTGTCGGCCGGCCGCGCGATACTCGGCGCGTAGCTGGGTCCAGTCCTGTCCGGCGACGGTCAGTAGTGCTCGTCCGATCTGGCGGACCAGCCGGTCCTGCTCGGCCTGGTCCATCACCGGCTGCGGCTCGGTCACGGCAAGATCCCCCACCCTCAAATGCTCACCCTGTGCGAGCTGACTTTACCGGGTCGAAATCTCACCGAGCGTGGGGTTCGGGCCGAACGACAGACACAGCCGCAGCGGATGCGACGGCCACGTCGCCACAGCGAACCTGGTCAGCAGCCCAGCGGCCCGCAACGTCTGTTCGGTCGCCGGCGAAACCAGTGACTGTGTGTCGCCATCGACCGGTTGTTGGTCACGCCATACGGGGGCGCCAACTGGAACGGGTGAAGCTTCCACAACGGAGTGCCACTCCTCGCCGTCGTTGGTGCGCAGCATGCACTGCACCATCGGCTGCCGGGGCACGTGCCAGCCGCCGGTCTCGATCGCGACGAACTCGTCGCGTTCCGCGGCGGCCAGCACGATCTCGCCGAGCCACCGGTACAGCTCCGAGGTGTCGGTGTCCTGCACGGCGGCGAACGCCTCCTCCTCGGTGGCCGGCACGAGTTTGGTGGTGGTGCCGCCGAGTTGGCCGTCGCGGTCGCGGAAGCGATCGGCCAGGAAGAGCGTGTGCCTGTCCTGGCTGAGCATCGCCGTCTCGCGGAAACGCAGGTTGTCGATCTCGGAGCGGGACCCGAGCCCGACACCGAGGCGCTCGCGGGCCAGGTCCGGCTCGGTCAGCCGCCAGTAGGTGATCTCGCTGCCCAGCCAGAGCGCCAGGTAGTCGCCGACCGGCAGGCCGACGAGCACGGTGTGCAGGGCATCGCCGGGGGAGGCCGGCGGTGTCCCGGCGATTGGCGCCGCGGTGGCGGGAGGTTGGTCGGTGAGGCCGCGGAGGGGGAAGGTCGCGATGCCGGGTGGCAGGGGTGGGGCCGCTGGCGCCAGTTCGGCGCCGTTGAGGTGGGGTTCCTGGCGGTTGACGGCGGCTGTTTCGGCGAACGCGGGTTGGAGGTAGGCGCTGGCCGGGTCGGTCGCCGGTTCGGGTGCGGGAGTTGGCCGAGGGTCGATCGGTTCGGCGAACGTGGGTTCGGGGGTCGCCGTGGCGTGCTCGGCGGCCGGGTCGCGATCCGCGGTGGGGGGCCCGGCGTCGGTCGGTGCGGCGAACGTGGGTTCGAGATCGGCGGCGCTGTGGGTGGTGAACGGGCGCGCGTCGACGGGGGGTTCGGTTGGTGTCGGGGTGAGCGGTGGTTCGGGGTTCGCCGCCGGTCCGGCGTGGGCGGGGATCGGTTGGGCGTCGGTCGGTTCGGCGTGGGAGGGGAGTCCCGCGTCGGACGGTTCCGCGAACGAGGGTGGCTCGGCGAAGGTGGGGAGTGGTTGGGCGGTCGGTTCCGCGAGCGGGGGCTCGACGGGTGGAGTGCCTGGCCCGGCGGGTGTGGTGAATGGCTGGGGGTCGAGTGGTTGCGCGGGCGCGGTGTCCGCGGTGCTTGGCCCGGTGCGGAATGGGTCGGGGTTGGTTTCCGCGAACGTGTGCGGGGGGCGTTCGGGGGTGGCTGGCGTGGCGGGAACCGGCTCGGGGTTCGCGGTGGTCGGGCCGGTGTGGGTGGGGAGCGGTTGGGCGTCGGGTGGGTCGGTGGGTGTGGGACCTGGCTCGGCGAATGTGGGGAGTGGTCGTTCCCCTAGCGCGGGCCCGGAGTCCGCGGTGCTTTGCCCGGTGCCGAATGGGCCGGGGTCGGTTTCCGCGAGCGCGGGTCGTTCGGGGACGACTGGCGCGGCGGGAACCGGCTCGGGGCTCGTCGTGTGGACGTCGGTCGGGTCCGTGAGCGGCGGCTCTGGGCGCGCCGGTGCGCCGAATTCGGGTTCACGGCTCGCGGTGGGCGACCAGGTGTACGTCGGGATCGGTCCGGGGTCGGTCGGCGGGGCGAAGGCGGGCGCCAGGTCCGCGGGGTGGAGATAGGGCTCGGCCTGCGCGATCTCCGGGGGCACCGGCCGCACCTCGGCCTGCGTAACGAACTGGGGCTCCGGCACCGCGCCGGTCGACTCCGGGCGCCCCGGTTCGGAGTCGTCGAACGCAGCGAAGGGTCCCTTCACTGCGTCCGGTGCAGCGAAGGAGCCCTTCGCTGCGTTCGGCGCGGGCAAGGGGCCCTTCGCTGCGGTGGGGGCGGGTGACGGGCCAGTGGGGGTGGCTGTTGGTGGGGGGCTTGTGCGGTCGGCCGGCAGGTCCGGGGGGAGCGCCGGATCGGGCGCCGTCGCCTCCGCGGGCTGCTCGTCAGCGGGCTCCGGACTCGCACCGATCACCCCCAGGTCGCCGACGACCGGCTCGGCCCGCGTCACCGGGGGACCGTCCGCCGCCGAAGCCTGATGCCGGCCAGGCGCCTCCACCGGCTCGGCCGAGGGCACCCGCCAGATCGGCGGTGGCGGACCAGCCGTCCCGTCCAACGGCTCCTCCACCTGCGGGTCCAACGGCGGCACCGCCCGCAACCTCGGCTCCCCCGCCGGCCGCGGCCGAGGGCTCGGCCGGGGCGCCTGCTCGGCCGGCGGCGCCGTCCACGACGACCCCCCACCCGGCACCGGCACCAGCCTCGGGAACGTCTCGGACGCCCCCGGCTTCGCCGGCCGGAACGGTGGCAGCCGCGCGAACTCCGGGTCCACCCGCGCCGTCGCGATCATCCGGTGGGCCCACGCCCGCGCCCGGCTCAACGGATGATCGGGGAACTGCCCGTCCCACTGCGCGTCGTCGGCCACCAGCCACGGCAGCCGCCCGCTCACCTCCGGCGCGTACGGATGCGGCCGGACATCCGTCCCGACCTGCCCGAACACCGCTGCCTCCCGCGACCCGGCCCGGCCGCCGTCCTCGGCGCACTGGATCCGCAGCACCACACTGCAGGTCGCCTTCGGCACGGTGAACGCGGCGATGAACGCCTGGCCGGTCTCCTGGTCGGGAATCGGCACCTTGAGCAACTGGAACAGGGTCGGCACCGAGTCGACCGACACCACGTGCGCCTCGATGAGCGCACCGACCTCGGCGGTCTCCACCGCCAGCCGGTGACGCAGCAGCGGCACCTCGTCCAGCGCGGCCGGCAGGTCGGGCACCATCCCGATATACGTCAGACTCACCTGGTCACCGGTGCGCGGATCGAACCACGTCCGCTCGTCGTACTGCTCCATACCGGATGTGTCGAAGGCAACGGGCACGGGCGCGAGTCTAGGGGCGGCACCGGCCGTAATCGACGCTCGTAGACTGGCCGGAACCGCCAGACAGCCGAACGTAACCAGAATTCGAGGTGACCAGCGGTGACCGACCAGCGGAGTCTGCTCCAGTCCCTGCACGGACCCGCCGATCTCAAGCGGATGTCCGCCGAGGATCTGAAGAAGCTCGCGAGCGAGATCCGCCAGTTCCTGGTCGACAAGGTCACCGCTACAGGCGGTCACCTCGGACCGAACCTCGGAGTCGTCGAGTTGACCATGGCGATCCACCGTGTGTTCGACTCGCCACACGATTCGGTGATCTTTGACGTCGGCCATCAGGCCTATGTGCACAAAGTGGTCACTGGGCGTCAGCAGGAGTTCGACAACCTCCGCCAAGCGGGTGGACTTTCGGGCTACCCGAGCCAGGCCGAGAGCGAGCACGACCTCGTCGAGAACAGCCACGCCTCCACCGCGCTGTCCTACGCCGACGGCCTGGCCAAGGCCTACGACCTGCGCGGCGAGCGCCGGCACGTGATCGCGGTCGTCGGCGACGGCGCGCTCACCGGCGGCATGTGCTGGGAGGCGCTCAACAACATCGCCGCCGGCAAGCACCGGCCGATGGTCATCGTGGTCAACGACAACGGCCGCTCCTACTCGCCGACCATCGGCGGCCTGGCCGAGCACCTCACCTCGCTGCGCCTCACCCCCGGCTACGAGCGCGCCCTGGAGGGCGGCAAGCGGGTCCTGCAGGGCACCCCGGTCGTCGGCAAGCCGATCTACGCCGCCCTGCACGCCGCCAAGCGCGGCATCAAGGACGCGCTCAGCCCGCAGATGATGTTCGAGGACCTCGGCCTGAAGTACCTCGGCCCGGTCGACGGGCACGACTTCGCCGCCCTGGACGCCGCGCTGCGCCGGGCCAAGGAGTTCGGCGGCCCGGTCATCCTGCACGCGGTCACCCGAAAGGGCCGCGGCTTCCCGCTGGCCGAGAACGACGAAGTCGACCAGATGCACCAGACCGACCCGATCGACCCGGTCACCGGCAAGCTGACCACCGCCAAGAGCGCCAGCTGGACCTCGGTGTTCGGCAAGGAGATGGTGCGCATCGGCGAGGACCGCACCGACATCGTGGCGATCACCGCGGCGATGCTGCGCTCGGCCGGCCTTGAGCCCTTCGCCGCCGCCTACCCGGACCGCTGGTTCGACGTCGGCATAGCCGAGCAGCACGCGATCACCTCCGCGGCCGGCATGGCGATGGCCGGGCTGCACCCCGTGGTCGCGATCTACTCCACGTTCCTCAACCGCGCGTTCGACCAGCTGCTGATGGACGTCGCGCTGCACCGCCTGCCGGTCACCGTCGTGCTCGACCGCGCCGGCATCACCGGACCGGACGGCGCGAGCCACCACGGCATGTGGGACCTGTCGATCCTGGGCGCCGTGCCGGGCATCCGGATCGCCGCGCCACGCGACGCCGGCACGCTGTCCGAGGAGCTGAGCGAGGCCGTCGCGGTCGACGACGGGCCGACCGTGCTGCGCTTCCCGAAGGCCGCCGTCGGGGCCGACATCGCCGCGCTGGAGCGCCGGGGCGTGGTCGACGTGCTGCGCCGGCCCGCCGACGAGGAGAGCCAGCACGTGCTGCTGGTCACCGTCGGCGCGTTCGCCGAGCTGGGCCTGGCCGCCGCCGATCGGCTGGCCGACCAGGGCATCGGGGTCACCGTGGTCGACCCGCGCTGGGTCACCCCGGTCCCCGACGAGCTGATCGCGCTGGCCGCCGAGCACCGCCTGGTGGTCACCGTCGAGGACGGCGGCCGGCACGGCGGCTTCGGCTGGTCGCTGGCCGCGGCCCTGCGCGACGCCGACGTGGAGGTGCCGCTGCGTGACCTGGGTATCCCGCAGGACTTCCACGGTCAGGGGACGCGCGCCGAGGTGCTCGTCCGGCTGGGCCTGACCGCCCAACAGGTGGCGCGCAACGTCACCGAATGGACGGTCGACCTGTTGGGTGACCTCACCGCGGCTCGGAATGCGCCGGCCACGCAGGCGGCTGACGGCGGCTGAACGTGGGCCGTGGCATCTTGGTGCGGTGCGGATTCTGATCGTTGAGGACGAAGAGCCCCTGGCTGAGGCGGTCGCGCGGGGCCTGCGTCGTGAGGGCATGGCCGTGGACGTCGCGTTGGACGGTGACGAGGGCCACGAGAAGGCCACCGTCACCCGGTACGACGTGGTGGTGCTCGACCGTGACCTGCCCGGCATGTCCGGCGACGAGCTGTGCCGCGAGATCGTCGAGTCCGGTCAGCTGACCAGGGTGATCATGCTGACCGCATCCGGCTCGGTGGCCGACCGGGTCGAGGGCCTGTCCCTCGGCGCCGACGACTACCTGGCCAAACCGTTCGCGTTCGACGAGCTGGTGGCCAGGGTCCGGGCGCTGGCCAGGCGGTCCACCCCGGTCACGCCGCCGGTGCTGCGCGCGGGTGACCTGGAGCTCGACCCCGCGCGCCGCACGGTGACCAGGTCCGGCGCGCCGGTCGAGCTGACCCGCAAGGAGTTCGGCGTGCTGGAGGTGCTGCTCGCGGCGTCCGGGTCCGTGGTGAGCAGCGAGGAGCTGTTGGAGCGGGTCTGGGACGAGCACGCCGACCCGTTCACCACCACCGTTCGGGTGACGGTGATGACGCTGCGCAAGAAGCTCGGTGAGCCGGGGGTCATCGACACGGTCGTGGGATCCGGCTACCGGGTGCCCGCCGCGGCCGCCGGGTGACGGTGGCCAGGCGCGGTCCTGGCCTGCGCACCAGGATCACGCTGCTCGCGACCGCGCTGGTCGCCGTGGTCGCCGTGCTGTTGTTGTGGTTGGCGTGGATGCTGGCCGGTGGCGCGGTCACCGTGCCGTCGTTGCCGCCGGGCACGACCGTGATGGTCGACGGCGTGCCGGTGAAGGCGGAGAAGCTGGCCGAGGCGCTGCGCGACTACGCGAGGTTCCGGGTGCTGGTGGCCGGTGCGGTGGCGTTCGTGTGCGTGCTCGTGGCGACCGCGTTGCTGGCGTGGACGTTCACCGGCCGGATGCTCAAGCCGCTGCGCGATGTCACCGGCACCGCCCGCAGGCTGTCGGCCGAGTCGCTCGGCGAGCGCATCGCGCTGCGCGGCCCGCGCGACGAGGTGGCCGAGCTGGCGGACACCTTCGACGCGATGCTCGACCGCCTGCAGGCCACGTTCGCCGCCCAACGCCAGTTCGTCGCGAATGCCTCACACGAGTTACGAACCCCCCTTTCGGTTATTCGTACCGAACTCGACGTGACCCTGTCCGACCCGAACGCCGACGACGAGGAACTGCGCCGGATGGCCGGCGTGGTGCGTGACGCGACGCTGCGGGCCGGACAGCTGGTGGACGGGCTGCTGGTGCTGGCCAGGACCGACGGCATGGGCCTGGCGGTGATCGCGCCGGTCGACCTGGCGAACGTGGTCGCCTCGGCGTGGGTGCCGCTCGATGCCGACGCGGCCAGGCGAGGGCTGTCGACCACGGTCAACGACCTGCCGGCGCCGGTGATCGGGGACCCGGCGCTGCTGGAGCGGGTGGCGGGGAACCTGCTGGAGAACGCGGTGCGGCACAACGTCGACGGCGGCTGGATCGAGGTGTGGACCGGAGTCGGGCCGGAGTGGGCGTTCCTGCGGGTCGCGTCGTCGGGGACGGCGGTCGATCCGGAGCGGGTGGACGAGCTGTTCGAGTCGTTCCGGCGGGGCGGGGTGGACCGAACCGCGCATTCCGGCACCGGGCTCGGCCTGTCGATCGTGCGCGCGGTCGTACTGGCACACCGGGGAATGGTGAGCGCCGAGGCGGTCCCCGGCGGCGGCCTGACGGTGACCGTGCACCTGCCGCTCGCCCGCTGAGGGGGCAGCGAAGTCAGCAGGGGCTGTTGTTTGCCTCCGAGAACAGGTCGTCATCAACTGCTCTGCACAGGGAAAAATCACCCTGCAGGATGTACATTTGCTCGTACAAGTACTGTCCTGGGTTTGGTTCCGCGGGCATCGCGGTAACTTCGAACGGTTTTCCATCGTCATCGATGGTCAGCGTTTTCTCCGTGCCGCCGATCAGATAGGTCACTTCGACCACGAACTGAACATGATTGTTCTTTGACCTGTTTCGAAGGACAACAACGTGTTGTTCGGCGTACTGTAGTGAGATCGTGTTCGCATCGAAGTACGGACTTCCGGCTATCCATTCAAGGGTGGTGTCGTCCAGCGTTGCCTCTCGTGCCGTGGGATGGCTCTCATCCAGGTCGGCAAGCATGCGCAGGCTTTCGTCGCCACCCTGGCTGGGCATGTAGAAAAGCGTTCCGGCCAACGGGTCGGCGCGCTTGATGATCCGTGGTGCGATATTGGTGATGCGAATCGCCTGGTTACGTCGACCTTCGAGAACCATGCGTAGGGTGAGGTTCTCCGCACGGATTCCGCCGAGCTGCTCGATATCGTTGAGTACCTGCTCGTCGGCGGCGGCGCCCGGCTGTCCCAACGCGCGTAACAGATCACCGCGTGGAGACCTGTCTGGCGGTGTTGCCATGGTTCGGCCCTCGTCACCGAGCCAGATCTTGGAGACCGATGTTCGTATCTCCGCGTCGCGGCGCAGCTCATCGATCTGCTCATCGGTGTTCGCGACCTGGCTGAACCATTGCGGCGCGACGTTGACAACTATCGCTGTTGCCGCTGCGAGCGCTAGCGTCCCAATGATCGTCAAAGGTTTACGCAGGAACACGGAAATTCGTCGCCAAGGGGACTGTTTTCCGATCTTGACCGGATGCCGTGTGCGACCGGCCACCCGCGGGCGTCGTGAAGGCATGCGGGAATGCTAATCGGTTGAGCGGTCGCCGCCTGCCACTGTTCGGCCGTTGAACGCCCGATGACATGTCGAGAAATTACCGAAAGCGCAGCTCAGAAGGTCTGCGAGTGGGTCTGCGGGCCTACCGGGATGATGGCCGGTGTGGTCCCCGCCGCATTCCATTCGTGCCAGTTGTGTTGGAGGAAGCCGTGGTTGGTGAACGTCGTGGGCCGCAGCCCTGGGACCGGAGGATCGGGGCGAGGCTGCGGGCGGTCCGTACCGGCCGGACCCCGTACTCCCTGGAGAAGGCGGCGGAGTTGCTCGGGTGGTCGCTGGCCACCATGTCGCGGATCGAGAACGGGCGGCGGCCCATCTTGTCCGAGGAAGTGGCGACGATCGTCACCGCCTACGGGCTGTCGGCGAGCGAACGCCTGGAGATCATCGAGGACGCGAAGTCCGTGAACTGTTCTGGCTGGTGGGATAGCCCGCTGCCGGGTGTGCCGGAGGAGGTTGGCGTGCTGGCCGGTTATGCCAAGGAGGCCGACAGCCTCACCAACTGGTCAGTTGCGCTCGTCCCGGGTCTTCTACAGGTCGAGGCCTACGCGATGGCGCTCATGCGTTCCGACGGCATCCCGGAGGAGGACTCGCGGTTGCGTTGGGAGGCGCGCCGGTGCCGGCAGAAGATCCTCGGCACGGTCGACTACACGGCCTATATCTGCGAGACCGCCCTGCGTGTCCCGTTCGGTGGACCAGCGGCTCATCGTCAGCAGCTCAGTCACCTTGTGGCGGCTCGGGAACGGGGAGTCAGTGTGCGGGTCGTGCGTCAGCACCTGCCGGTCGGCTTGCTGTCGCACAGTTGGCTGCACATGACATTCCCGAGCGCGACTCCGGTGGTCAACGTCGAAGTGCTGGGAGGAGGGGTCTATCTCGTTGAGGAGCAGGCGGAGCGCTACACGAAGAAGCTCGAGCTGCTTGACAGGGTTGCCCTTTCCCGCGCGGAAAGCTTTGCTGGAATGCGGAAACTCCTGGAGGCAGTCGATGACGTGGCGTAGTTCAAGTTTCTCGGGTTCAGATGGCGATTGCGTGCAGGTTCGAGGGGATCTGCGGGCGTTGCGGGACAGCAAGTGGCCCTCGGCGGTGCTGCCGGTGAGCAAAGCGGCGGTGGCGGGTCTGGTCGCCGCCGCGCCGGGCGTCCGGGTGACGTCCGGCCGGGGATCCGGCTGATCCGTTCGCTTCGTTGGGGTTGAAGCGTTTCGGACTCCTGTCTGCGGCGATGTCAGCGGTGTTCGGCGTCGAACGTGATCGGCACCCGGGGCTCGTCGCGGATCTCGTAGACGTCGGGGCGTCCCCTCGGATCGATCTGTACTGAGGCCTCCCGGATCGCGTCCCGCCACTTGTGCGGCCAGTGGGTGGTCTCGGTGGACCATTGGATGCCGTGCAGGCTGATGCCTCGCAGGTCGACATCGGTGAGGTCTGCGGCGGTGAAGTCCGTGACTGCGGCGTTCACCGCCGCGATGTCCTCGACGAGGACTTCGGCGCGGGCGAGGAAGAGGGCGCGGTCGAGATCGCGGTCGAGGGCGCGGTTGAGGGCGCGGTTGAGGGCAAGGGCGACAGCGCGGTTGAGTTCGTGGTCGAGGTCCTCGGCGTGATTGAGGGCGAGTTCGTGGTTGAGGTATTCGGCGCGGTTGAGGGCGAGGACGAGGCCTTCGGCCCGGTCTTGGGCGTGGGCGAGAGCGAGGGCGAGGGCGAGGGCGCGGTCGCGGAAGCGAGCGTGGTTGCGGACGCGGTTGGGGAGGCGGGCGTGGTCGCGGGTGACGGCGTCGAGGCTGCGGGCGAGGGCTTGGGCCTGGTAGCGGGCGTGGTCGAGGTCGCGGGCGCCGTTTGGTGTGCCGGCAGGGCTGAAATCGACGAGCACGCGAATGAGGGCGCCTGCGGTGAGGCGTGCGTTGGCGATGTGTTGGACGGTGCGGAGGTGGTCGAGATGAATTTGGCGGCGTAGTTCGAGACGTTCCCGCAGCGGGAGGTTTGCCAGTCGTCGTGCGTAGGCCCGTAGCGGGCGGTCGTCGCCGGCGGTTTCTGTGGGATGAGGGTGAACGCGGGGCAGGATGGCGTGCAGCCCGGCGTCGACGTCCAGGATCGCGTCCAGGGTGGTTTCCACTGACTGGTGGCGCGCGGGCAACTGAGCGTCGCGGAGGCCGGCGTCGGTGTCCAGCATGTCGTTCAGCGCCTCATTGAGCGCGTTCATGCCGTGGTCCAGCCACTGGTCGAGGCCGGTGTGCGGGTCGGGCGTCGGGTCGTCGTTCATGTCGCCTCCGCACCTCCTCGCAGTCGTGCGGCGAGTGCGCGGCGCGCGAGGTAGAGACTGCTCCGGACGGCGTCGCTGGTCAGTTGGAGTTCGGTGGCGATCTCCTCGGGCGTGTAGCCGGACAAGCGCCAGGCCATCACCTGACGTTGTCGAAAGGGAAGCTCGGACAGCGCGGTGATCAGGTCATGGCGGACGTGCCAGGCGTCGGTCGGGTTGGCGCGCAGCAGCGGCGTCGGCGTGGACGGGGTCGGCTCCGCCAGGTCCGTGGGATCAATGAGGTCTTCGTTGTCGACCAGCCTGCGGATCAGGGAGCGGGAGGCGACCGTGAACGACCAGGCTCTGGGGTTGTCGAGGTTGGGCCACCTTTGGAAGGCCTTGCAGAGCGTTTCCTGGGCGACATCGGCCGCGTCGGTCACCTGCGCACCTTGTAGTACGAGGAAGCCGACCAGTCGCTTGACCGTCTCACGGTAGAAGCGCTCGTACTCCGCTGCCCAGACCGGAGCAGGCGCCGGGCCGGCCGGCGCGTCGTGGACGGGCCGACGACGGACGGGTTCGGGATCAACCATGATGCTCCAGACCGGGCTGATCGGTGGCGATCCGCAACCGCAACCGTGTGCCGTCCCCACCGGGATCGTCCAGTTCTACCACCATGTCGTGCGGACGTCGGGATGCCAACCTGGCCATGAGTTCGTGCCGTTGCCGGTCACGCCGGTTCCGCGAACGCAGCCGTAACGCCAACGCCGCCAACTCGGCGCAGACGAGAACGATGATGATCGCGATGGCTGGGTTCATGTGAGTAGGAGGCGCCCGCCCCCATGATCGTGAAGCGGACTCGGCGACGACTTTCAGTGCGATGAAGGACGCCTTCATCGCGCCGCTGAGGTTTCTGGAGTAGCTCAGCTCATTCAAGGTGCCGGAAAGTGGATGGCGACGTCCAGCCCGCCGGCCGGGCGAGCGGCGATGGTGATCTCACCTCGGTGCGCGGTGACAATCGCGTCCACAATGGACAGGCCAAGGCCGATGCCGCGGTCAGTGTGGATCCGGGCGCCGTCGCCGCGGACGAACGGTTCCCGCAGCTGGTCGAGGGTCTCCGGCTCGATCGGCGCGCCGCTGTTCCCGATGCGCAGGAACACCCGCCCGTCCGTGCCGCCGGTAGCGACCTCGACCTGGCCGCCGGCACGGTTGTGGCGCACGGCGTTGTCGACCAGGTTGCCGCACATACGTTCCAGCAGAACCGGTTCACCGCTGACCGGCGCGGGTCGCAGGTCGGCTCGCACGGTGAGGTCCACGCCGTCGAGGCTGTTCGCCACGATCTCGGCGAGGTCGACGCGGTGCCGGCGGTCGGCGCCCGCCTGGCTGCGGGCCAGTGTCAGGAGCCCGTCGAGGGTGCGTTGGCTCTGCTGGACGGCGGTCCGGACGTCGCCGGTCATGGCCAGCAGTTCCGCGGTACCAGGTTGACTGTCGAGGGTGACGTCGATGGCGGTGCGCATGGTGGTCAGCGGGGTGCGCAGCTCGTGGGCGGCGTTGGCGGTGAACATGCGCTGGCTCGCGAGCACCCGGTCGCGTTCAGTGACGCCCTCCTGGATGCGGTCCAGCATTCCGTTGATGGTGCTGGCCAGGGTGGCGAGCTCATCGGCGGGCGTGGTGACCGGCACCCGCTCGGACAGGTTCTCCACCGAGAGGCGTTGTGCGGTGGCGGAGATCGTGCGGATGGGCCGCAGTACCCGCCCGGCCACCAGCCACCCCAGGACCGCGGCGAGCACTGTCACCACCACGAGCGCGATCCCGGCCTGGGTGATGAAGTCGGTGAGGGTGACCGCCTTGATCGATGGCGGCAATGGCGGTGTCTCCTCCAGCCCCGGCGGCGGGTTGAGCGTGATGACCGATATCTGATGGCCGCCGGTCCGGCGCATCAGCAGGTAGGTGAGCGCGGTCAGGAGGATGCCGGCGGCGAGAACCAGCGCGGCGTACAGGATCGTGAGCCGGCCGCGGGCGGTCATGTGACGGTCCGGTAGCCGGCACTCGGCACGGTCTCGATGAGCGGCGGGGCGCCGAGCTTGCGCCGCAACGTGCCGACGGTGATCCGGACCGCGTTGGTGAACGGGTCGGCGTGCTCGTCCCACACCTTGTCCAGCAACGTTTCCGCGCTCACCACCGCGCCGTCGGCGGCGAGCAGCCGCTCGAGCACGCCGAACTCCTTGGGCGTCAGGTGAAGGAGCCGGCCCGCGCGCTCCGTGGTGCGCCGCGCGGGGTCGAGCACCACGTCACCGGCGCGTAGGACCGGCGGCGTCGCGGGTGCGCTGCGGCGGGACAGCGCCCGCACCCTGGCGACAAGCTCGGAGAACGCGAACGGCTTGCCGAGGTAGTCGTCAGCGCCCAGGGTGAGTCCCTCGACCCGGTCCTCGACCGTGCCGGACGCGGTGAGCATCAGGATCCGCGCCGCGCCGTGCTGGGTGAGTTCGCGGCACACCGTGTCCCCGTGCACCACGGGCAGATCGCGGTCCAGGACGACGACGTCGTAGGGCGTGACCGCGCACTTGTCCAGCGCGGTGCGCCCGTCGAACGCGACGTCGACGGCGAATCCGTGCTTTCGCAGGCCGGCCGCGACGTACTTGGCCAACGGTTGCTCGTCCTCGACCAGCAGCACCCGCACCCGGCCAGTGTCCTGCGCGCGACATATGGATCACGTATGGGGCGGCCATCGGTCCGCGATCGGCCATGATCGGTAGACCTTCGGCCATGACCACGACACGACGATCCGTGCTGGGCCTGCTCGGCACCTCCGGCGCGGTGCTCGCCACCGGTGCTGTGGCCGGCGCAGCCCCCGGTGCCTTCGCCGCCGACGCCACCCCGACACGCGTTGACGTGCGCGCGTTCGACCAGTTCGTCAGGGAACAGGCGGCCATGGACGCGTTCTCCGGCAGTCTGCTGCTGGTCCATCGCGGACGCCCGGTGCTGGCCAGGTCCTACGGTCGGGCCAACGACGCCGCTCCCAACGGCCCGGACACCCTGTTCGCCATGGCCTCGGTGACCAAGCTCTTCACGGCGGTTGCCATCGCCCAACTCGTGCAGGCCGGCAAGATCGCGTACACCAGCACGCTGGGCACGTATGTGAGTGGTTTCCCCGCCGAGATCGCCGACACCGTGACAGTCCACCACCTCCTCACCCACACATCCGGCCTCGGCGACACCTTCACGATGCCCGGGTACATGGAGGAAGCGCTTACCTGGACCGACGTCGACCAGGTGATGAACGGCACGACGGACTACATCCGGCGCAGCTCGCTGGAGTTCGTGCCAGGAGCCGGGTCCCGGTACAGCAACGCCGCCTATCACGTGCTCGGCGTGATCGTGGCGCAGGTGTCCGGAAAGTCCTACTACGACTACGTTCGTGAGCACGTGCTTCGTCCGGCCGGCATGACCGCCACGGACTTCCACACCAGGCCACAGTGGCACACCGACCCCCGCATCGCTCACCCCTACGCGAAACAGCCATCCGGCGAACGTGTCGACACCATCGACCAACGGCTGTATGTCGGCACTCCCGCCGGCGACGCCTTCACGACGTGCGCCGACATGGCGCGGTTCGCCCATGCGCTGCGGGGTTCGAAACTGCTCAACCGCGCCTTCACCGGCATCACGTTGAGCGGCAAGGTGCCACTTGCGCCGCCTGGCCAGACGTCCGGGGTTCCGCACGTCGGTTTTCAGTGCTACGGCCCCATGACGCTGCTGGTCAACAACCAGTGGGTGACGGGCCACGGTGGCGGCGCCCCCGGCACGTCGACCGACTTCCAGCTGTATCCCGACAGCGAGTGGGTGACGGTGATCCTGAGCAACTACGACTACGACGGCGGGCCCTCGCCGGTCGTGATGAAGGCGCGCGACCTCATCACCGCCTGACTTCGGCACGCTCCCATGACAACCCGATCGTCGACGGGTCAGGGCGGCCACGGGAGGTCGAGGCGTTGGGTGAGGGCCGCGGCGTCGACCGGTGCGCGGACCTTGGCGTCGTTGTCGAAGTAGACGTGGACGTCCAGGCCGTCGGCGGTCCAGGTGCGGATGCGGGTGGCCCAGTCGTCGAGGTCCTGGTCGGGGTAGCCGCTGGTGTACAGCTCGGTGCTGCCGTGTAGCCGGGCGTAGACGAAGTCGCTCGTCACGTGGTCGAGGGCTGGCCAGTCGGCGGCGGCGTCGGCGATGACCAGGGCCACGTCGTGGGCGCGCAGCAGGTCGGGCAGCGTCGGGTCGGTGAAGCTGGGGTGGCGGACTTCCAGCGCGTGCCGCAGCGGGGCGTGTACCGGCGCGGTGGTCAGGGCTCGGCCGTCGACGCGTTCGTCGTGGTGGGTGGCCAGTTCGGCGGCTTCGGTGGTGGTGCGGGGGAGCGCGGCGCAGAAGTCGGCGATGGCGTCGGGGTCATACGGCAGGTTCGGCGGGAGTTGCCAGAGGATCGGGCCCAGCTTGTCGCCAAGGGCAAGCACGCCCGAGGCGAGGAAGTTGGCCAGGGGGACCTCGGTGTCGCGCAGCCGCTTGAGGTGGGTGATGAAGCGGCTGCCCTTGACCGCGAACACGAAACCGTCCGGGGTCTGCGCGTGCCAGGACTGGTAGCTCGCCGGGCGCTGGAGCGAGTAGAAGCTGCCGTTGAGCTCCACCGAGTTGAGTCGGCCGGACAGGTGCTCCAGTTCGCGCCGCTGGGCCAGCCCCGGCGGGTAGAACTCGCCGCGCCACGGCGGGTAGACCCAGCCCGACGTGCCGATCATGACCCGACCGGACATGTGAGCGCTCAGCCGGTGCCGTTGAGCGCGGTGGACAGCGCGTCGGCGGTGAGCGAGATCTGCCACTCGCGGGCCCCACCCGAGCGCAGCGCGTCGGCGACGGAGTCCGCGCTCAGCTGGTCCGGTGGGCGCCAGCAGGTGCGGCGCACCAGGTCGGGCTGGAGCAGGTTCTCGATCGGCAGCCGGTTGGCCTCGGCGATCGTGGTCAGCGTCGCGCGCACCGCGACCAGCCGGGCGGCGGCGGCCGGGTCGCGGTCGGCCCAGCGGTTGGGCGGCGGCGGGCCGTCGTGGGGCGGGGACGGGTCGGGCAGCTCCGCG
>NZ_BAAGXS010000083.1:0-11258 GCF_054779715.1 Actinophytocola sediminis
GGGCGAGCGGGCGCTGGCCGCGCACGCCCGGCTGGTCACCCACGTCGAGCACGCGGCCGCGCACGGCGATCCGGACGCCGCGCTCGGCGCCCCCGCGCTCGCCCGGCTGATGGGCTCGGCCGAGGCGCTGGACGTGGACCTCGGCCGGCTCGCCGAGCGGGACCACCGCGAACGCGACCGGCTGCACGACCGGCTGGCCGAGCTGTGCGCCCCCTACCGCGACGACCCCCGCGGCGTGGTGGCCAGGCTGCTGGCCGACCACCCGGCCCCCGACCAGGTGGTGGCCACCGCCCGCGCGTACACCGAGGAGGCGATCGCGTTCTGCCGGGAGCGGGAGCTGGTGCCCTACCTGGACGGTGAGTGCCTGGTCGGCGAGACCCCGCCGTCGCGGCGGTGGGTGAAGGCGATGATGACCTGGACCGGCCCCAACGAGCCGGACACCCCGTCCTGGTACCACGTGACGCCGCCCGAGCCGGGCTGGCCGGCGGCCAGGACCACCGAGTGGCTCACCGTCTTCAGCGCGACCACCCTGCCGGCGATCACCGTGCACGAGGTCGCGCCCGGCCACTTCGCCCACGGCCGGGCGCTGCGCCGGGTGCGCGGCCCGGTCCGCAGGACCCTGCACTCGTTGGCGTTCATGGAGGGCTGGGCGCACTACGTCGAGGAGATGTGCGTCGAGGAGGGCTACCGGGCCGGCGACGACCGGTTCGCGATCGGGGTCGTGCTGGAGGCGCTGGTCCGCGTGGTCCGGCTGGCCTGCGCCATCGGCCTGCACACCGGTGCTTTGGACGTGGCCGCGGCGACCGACCGCTTCGTGCGGGACGCGCACCTCGCGCCGGCGGCCGCGGCCAGCGAGGCCCGGCGCGGCACCTTCGACGCCACCTACGGCCGCTACACCTGGGGCAAGCTCGCCATCCAGGACCTACGCGACCAGGCCCGCCGGCAGTGGGGCGCCGCCTTCACCCCCGGCCGGTTCCACGCCGCGCTGCTCGAGTTGGGCTGCCCGCCGATCGGCCTGATCGACCACGCCCTCCAACGCCCTGAATGAGGCATTGGCGACGTTCACCGTCCCGAATGGGGCATTCAGGGCAGTTGGCCGGGGCGGCCGAGGTCGAGGAGGAAGACGTCCATCAGTTCGCGGGGGGCGTCGATGAAGCCGTAGTGCGGGCCGTCGAGCACGCGGAACGTGGCGCGGCCGCAGTCCGACCAGCCGGTCATGCTCGCCGGGTCGACCTCGGTGTCCTGGTTCCAGCCCAGCACGCTCACCGGGCACGGCAGGTACACCGGGGCCGCCGGCCGGTAGCGCTTGTTGGCCTCGACGTCGGCGCGCAGCACGCCCAGGCTCAGCTCGACCACGTCCGGGCGGGGGATGCCGCCCAGTTCGGTGATCAGCGTGGCCACCTCCTCGGCCAGCTGGTCGTCGGTCATCTCCAGGAACCGGCCGTGCGGGCCGAGGTGCGGCGGCACCTGGGAGGACACGAACAGGCACGTCGGGGCGGGCAGGCCACGATCGACGAGCCGGACCGCCGTCTCGTAGGCGGGCAGCGCCGAGCCGCAGTGCCCGAACAGCCCGAACGGCCGGTCAAGGTGGGGCAGCAGGGCCTCGACGAGGTCGTCGGCCAGCTTCTCGTAGGAGTCGAACGCCGGCTCGCGCAGGCGGCTCTCCCGGCCGGGCGGCTGCACCGGGCACACCTCGACGTCGCCGAGCGTCCTGGGCCACTTGCGGTACATGCTCGCCCCGCAGCCGGAGTAGGGCAGGCAGAACAGGCGGGCGGCCGCCTCCGGTGCGGGCTGGCGGAGAAACCACCGGTTGGGACGGGCGGGCATGGTCGCAGTACCTCCGGTCAGTTCGTGGTGGGGTTGGCGCGCACGGTGGCCACCACGTCGAGGTGCTTGATGCCGGCGACGAAGTTGGACCGCAGCCGCGCGGGCTCGCCTGCCGGCTCGATGTCCTCGAAGGTCGCCACCAGCTCCTCGAACAGCAGGCGCAGGCTGAGCCTGGCCACCGTGTGGCCGACGCAGTAGTGCGGGCCGGCGCCGAAGGCCATGTGCCGGTTGGGTCGCCGGCGCAGGTCGAAGGTGAACGGGTCGGTGAACACCGACTCGTCCCGGTTGGCCGAGCCGAGCCAGACGACCACCGCCTCGCCGGCCTCGATCCGGGTGTCGCACAGCACCACGTCGCGCACCGCGTAGCGCATGAAGTGGCTGGCCGGGGACGCCCAGCGCAGCGACTCCTCCACCGCGGTCGCGATCGTGGCGGTGCTCGCCAGCAGGTCGGCCATCCTCGGCGTGCCGGCCAGTTCGGCGACCGCGGCGTTGGGCACGTAGGGCGTGGTCACGTTGGCGCCAAGCAGCAGGCTGTAGCAGTTGGACAGGATCTCGCCGGTGCCCAGCCGGCGGCCGTCGATCTCCATCCCGAGCAGCAGGCTGATCAGGTCCTCGCCCGGTGCACGCCTGCGCCGGGCGACGATGTCCTGGAAGTAGGCGAACAGCTCGCGGTGGGCCGCCTCCAGGGTCTTCTGCGGCCCGGCCGGTCCCTGGAACTCCGGGTCGTCCGGGGCGATCGAGGTGGTGGTGAGCTCGGTCAGCCGGGGCCAGTCCTCGGTCGGCAGGTCCATGATCGTGCCGGCGGCGGTCATCGGCAGCATGATCATGGCCTGGGCGAAGTCCATCGGCCCGCCGTCCAGCGCCGGCGCGAGCAGCGTGCGGATCGCCTCGCGGATGCGCGGCGCGTGCTGTTCGACCCGGCGCGGGGACAGCGCCCGCTGCAACGGTTCGCGCATCGCGGTGTGCTTTGGCGGGTCGGTCGCCGCCATCTGCCGGCCACCGGCCGGGTCGTCCTTGCCGAGCAGGGTGAGCATGGTGCCGCGCTGGGAGGTGAACCGGGTGTGGTCGCGCAGCACCTCGTCGGCCTCGGCGAACCTGGTGACCGACCAGAACCCGAGTCCCGGCCGGACCTGCTGCCAGCGCACGGGTTCGCGGGCGCGCATCGCCTGCCAGACGGCGTGTGGGTCGCCTTCCGCGTGCAGCACCGGGTCCGTCAGGTCCACAGTGGATAGGTCCACAATGGACAGTTGGCCGTCACTCATGCCAGCTCACTTCCTGAGTCGTCCGGCGACCGAATCGCCTCGCCGAGCACCTCGGCCAGTTCCGCGACCGTCGGGCTGAGATACAACGTGCGCGCCGGCAGGGGCACCGCGAAGTCGCGCTCGATCCCGTCGAGCAGCTCGGCCGCGATCAGCGAATGCCCACCCAGCTCGAAGAAGTCGTCGTCGACACCGACCGCCTCGATTCCCAGCAACGCGCACCAGGACTCGGCCAGCCGGGTCTGCAGCTCGCCGTGGGGCGCCACGTACTCGCCGGCCGCTGTCCTCGGCGCCCGGCTGGCCGGGGGCAGCGCGGACCGGTCGACCTTGCCGTTGCCGGTGAGCGGCAGCTCGGTGAGCGCCACCACCTGCCAGGGCACCGCGTGCTGGGGCAGTTCGGCGCGCAGCTGGCGCAGCACGGACTCGGCGAGCGTCGCGTGCTCGTCGACGGTCTCGGCCACCACGTAGGCGACCAGCCGGGGACCGGCCGGCGCGCGGTCGAGCACGACCACCGCGTCGCGTACCCCGGCGCAGCGGGCGACCGCCGCCCGCACCGCGCCCGGCTCGACCCGGAACCCGAGGAGCTTGACCTGGTCGTCGGCCCGGCCGACGAACTCGACGGCACCGTCCGGCAGCCATCTGGCGAGGTCGCCGGTGCGGTACATGCGCGCGCCCGGCGTGCTCGCCAGCGGGTCGGCGACGAACCGGTGCGCGGTGGCGGCCGGCCGGTGCAGGTAGCCGCGCGCGAGTCCGCTGCCCGCCGCGTACAGCTCGCCGACCGCGCCGGCCGGGACCGGCCGCAGCGCGGCGTCCAGGATGGCCACCGTGGTGTGGTCGATCGGCGTGCCGATCGGCACCGGGCCGGGGTCCGGGGGCGTGCGGGAGGTCCAGCAGGTGGTGAACGTGGTGTTCTCCGTCGGGCCGTACCCGTTGGTGAACACCAGGTCCGGGTGGCGGTCGAGGAGCTTCGCGACGTGTGCCGGCGAGAGCACGTCGCCGCCGGCGAGCAGGTGGCGCAGGCCGCCGAGCTGGTCGAGCCGGGTGTCGACCATGCGGTGGAACAGTCCGGCGGTCAGCCACAGCACGCTCACCTCCTCGGCCGCCAGCACCCGCGCGACCTCGTCGGCGAGTACCGGGCCCGGCGGGAACACCGCCAGCCGGGCGCCGCGCACCAGCGGCGCCCAGAGCTCCAGCGTGGCGGCGTCGAACGCGACCGGGGCCAGCTGCAGGAACACGTCCCGCTCGGTGAAGCCGGCCCAGGCGGCCTCGGCGACCAGCCGCAGGACCGCCCGGTGCGGCACCGCGACGCCCTTGGGCTCGCCGGTGGTGCCCGAGGTGTAGCTGAGGTAGGCGAGATCGTCGGGATGGGTGCGGTGAACCGGCGCCGGATCGCCAGCTTCGTCACGGGGATCGTCACCGCTGGGATCGACGACCCGTAGCGCGGCCGGCACCCGTTCCCGCCAGGCCTCCTCGGCCACCGCGACCCGCACCCGGGCGTCGCGGAGCTGCCGGTCGGCCATCGTCGCCGGCGCGTCCTGGTCGATGGCCAGGTAGGCCGCACCCGTCTTGAGCACCGCGAGCAGCGCGACCACCAGCTCGACCGACCGGCCGGCGAACACCGCGACGACCTCCCCCGGCCGGGTGCCGGCACGCACCAACCGGGCGGCGAGCCGGCCGGCCCGGTCGTCGAGGTCGCGGTAGGACAGCACGGTCTGGCCGCAGCTGACCGCCGGCGCGTCCGGCCGCGCGGCCGCCTGCGCGGCGACCAGCTCGTGCACGCCGCCCGCTGCCCCGCCGAGGGCGGGCTCGGTGGGGCGGCGGAGGTCGCTCGGGGCGGAGGTCATGCGGTCACTCCGAACTGTGCTGCGGATTCGGTGGCCGGTTGGCGGTCGGACAGGCCAGAATCGGCGAGATGACCGTCGGCCCCACGTTCGTGATTCCCGCCCGCTTCAACGGCCCGGCGACCACCGCCAACGGCGGCTACGCCTGTGGGCTGATCGCCGGGCAGGTCGCGGACCTGGTCGCCGGCCGGGTCGTGGTGACCCTGCACGCGCCGCCGCCGCTGGAGACCCCGTTGCGGGTCACCGGTTCCGGGCGCCGGGCGCACGTGTGGGCCGGCGACGAGCTGGTGGCGACCGCGGCCGCGAGCACCGCCGATCCGGTGACCCTGCCGCCGGTCCCGGCGGCCAGCGCCCGGGCGGCGCACGCCGGCTACCGGGGCGCGGGCCGGCACCCGTTCCCCACCTGTTTCGTCTGCGGCACCACCCGCGCCGACGACGACGGCCTGCGCCTGCGGCCGGGACCGGTCGAGCACCCGGCGGACGCGGTGGCCTGCGAGTGGACACCGGACGCGGCCTTCGCCGGCGAGTCCGGCGAGGTGGCCGCCGCGGTCGTGTGGGGCGCGCTCGACTGCCCTGGTGGCTGGGCGAGCGAGGAGTTGCCGGACCGGCCCATGGTGGTCAGCCGGATGACCGCCCAGGTGGTCTCGGCGCCGCTGGCCGGGGTGGCGCACGTCGTGGTCGGCGCGGTGACCGCCAGGACCGGCCGGACGGTGACCGCGGCAACCACCCTGTACGACGACCGGCAGACGGTGGCCGCCCGCGCGCTCGCGACCTGGTTCCTGCTCTGACATTCCCTCACTCCAGCCCATCGGCGTCCTCCGCCCGGCCGACGGGGCCGGCCAACCGGACCCGGCTGCCGATCAGGAAGGCGATCTGCACCCGGGAGGTCACCGTGAGCTTCTTGAAGATCCGGTCCAGGTAGGTCTCGACGGTCTTGTGGCTCAACCGCAACACGCTGGCGATCCGGTGGTTGGTGTAGCCCTTGCTCACCAGCTCCGAGATCTGCAGTTCCCGCCGGCTCAACGTGTTCAGCCGCTCGGTGTCGGAGTCGGAGTCCGGCTCGGTGTCGGTGTCGTCCGACGCCACGTCGGCTGGTTCGGTGACTGGCTCGGTGACTGGCTCGGTGACTGGCTCGGTGACTGGCTCGGTGACGTCGNGTCGGGGGTCTCCCCGACGGGCTCCCGGCCGTACCCGGCGACCAGGTGCACCGGCGCCCTGGCCGCACCGCGCAACCGGGCCACCGGTGGCTGCCCGGCGACCGAGGCGGCCAGCCGGGCGTAGTCGGCCCACGCCGCCGCGAGATCATGCCGGCCGAGCGCGGCCAACGCCTCGCTCAACCCGGTCGCCAACCGCGCGCGCAGGTACCCCTGCCCACTGGTGACCGCCACGTCCAGCCCGGCCCGGAACTGCTCGGCGGCCACGTCGGGCAACGCCATCCCGAGATGGCCCCGCGCGATCAGGTACCAGCATTCCTGGGCCCGCCACCGATCCTGCTCACCCAGCTCACCGAACAACCGCATCGCGGTCCGCATGTGGGTGTCCACCGGCCCCTCCCCGGTCACCCCGAGCAACAGGTGCGCCCGCAACGACAGCAGCCGCTCGCCGTGTTCGGCCACATGGCACAGCACCGCCCGCACCTGCCCGGTGATCGCCCGGTCCGGCGCGTCCACGGCCAGCGCCGCCAACTCCAGCCACAGCGGCACCCCGGCCGGGTCGTCGGGTCCCAGCCGCGCGAGCTCCGCGGTCAGCACGGCCTCCGCGCCCGTCCGCTCGCCGCGGAGCCTGCGGGACCGCGCACACCACTCGGCGGCGACCACGCGCTGCGCCGCCGGCAGCGCGTCGGCCGCGAGCAGGTCGGCCAGCAGCACCTCGCTCTCGCCCAGCCGGCCCGAGATCGCGAGTGCCTGCCCGAGCAGCAGCAGCGTGCCGCACGTCGGCCGCAGGCTGTTGGCGGTGCCGCCCCACCGCGTGGCCCTGGCCGGTGCCGGGAACAGGCTGGCGCGCGCGGCCTCGGCCAGCAGGTCGGCGTCGGCCTGGTCGTCCCACCTGGCCACGTGGTCCAGGTGCCGGGCGATCACGGCCGGCCGCTCGCCCCTTGCCCGGAACAACGCGGCCGCCCGGTCGTGTGCGCCGTAGCGCCACGCGTCGGACATCGCGTGGTAGGCCACCGAGCGCACCACCACGTCGCGAAACCGGAACCGGCGCAACGAGCCGGACGAGCGCACGATGTCGTGGCCGAGCAGCTCGTCCATGCCGGCGAGCACGCCGCACCGGTCCAGTTCGGCCAGCACCTCGACCACGGTCAGGTCGAACGGGTCCCCGGCCACCGCCGCGGCGCCGGCGACCCGGCGGGCCAGCGGGGACAACATGCCGAAGTCCCCCGCGGGCGCGCCGGCCAGCACCGGCGGGCTGCCGTCGACGAACTCACCGATGTCCGGGAGTTCCCCGGCCGTGGCGGCGCGCGCGGCGGCCAGGGTCAGCAGCACTCCCGGGTTGCCGTCGGCCAGGCGCAGCAGTCCCTGCCGGTCGACCTGGTTGGTCCCGGCCGGCAGCAGGCGCGCGAGGTCGTCGGTGGCGATCGGGCCGGTGCGCACCCGGTGGATCGACGTGCCGCCGAGCACCTCGCGGATGACCGCGGCCAGCCGCACGTCGCACTGGCGCGGCCGGTGGGCGAGCGCGATGACCAGCGGCGCGTCCGGTGGGTGGCGCACCACGTGGTCCAGCAACGCGATCGACGCGTCGTCCAGGTGGTGGGCGTCGTCGATGACCACGAGCAGGCCCCGCGACGCGGCCAGCACCTCCAGCGCCAGCCCGACCGCGCGGAAGATCCGGTACCGGTCGACCTGGTCGTGCGCCGCGCCCGCGGCCACGCCACCGGGCCAGGACGGGAAGACCACCGACAGCCAGTTCGCCCAGTCCGCGCCGAGGCGGTCGCGCACGGCGGCCGCGTCCCGGGCGAGCAGGCCGTCGAGCGCGCCGACGAACGCCTGGTAGGGCAGCGCGGGCCCGGCCACCGCGCGGGTGGCCGCCACCGCCCAGCCCGCCTGGCCGAGGCGGGCGCGGAAGTCCTCCAGCAGCCGGGACTTGCCGGTGCCCGGGTCGCCGGTGATCTCCACGACCTGCGGTCTGGTGCCCGCCCGCGCGACGACCTCGCCGAGCGAGGCCAGCTCGTGTTCCCGACCGACCAGTGTCCGGCTCGTGTCCGAGGCCGCGGTGTCCAGCGCCATCCGTCCCCCAATCCCGCGCGGGTCAGAGTGGCGGAGTCGAACTGGATTTCGTCTGGATCGCGTCTGGAACGCCGCCCGCTCACAGCTGCGCGTCATCGGTCCGCCCCTCGCCGAGCAGCCCGGCGACCTCGGCGTCGGGCAGGGCGGCGATCCGGGCGAGCATGTCCCGCAGGTCGTCGCGGTCGGCCTGGGCGAGCTGGCGGCGCCGCAGCTCACCGGCCAGCTCGGCCAGGGTCCACCTGCGCTCCAGCAGCTCCACCACCGAGACCTCGATGCCGAACCCGGACCTGATCCTGGCGGCGAGCCGGGTGGCCATCAGCGAGTGCCCGCCCAGCTCGCGGAACTCGTCGTCGCGGCCGATCCTCGGCACGCCGAGCACCGTCGACCAGATCTCGGCGAGCGCCTGTTCCACGCCTGGGCCCGGCGGCCGGTAGTCCGCGCGCGCGGCCAGGTCCGGGGCGGGGAGCGCGGACCGGTCGGTCTTGCCGCTGGGGTTGAGCGGGATCTCCGGCACCGGCACGAAGGTGTGCGGCACCATCATCTCCGGCACCCTGGCCAGCATGGCCGCCCGAAGATCCTCGACCGGGAGGTCGGACACCACGTAGGCGACGAGGATCCGGTCACCGTCGGGCGCGGACGCGGCGACCACCGCGGCGGCCCGCACGCCGGCGACCGCGCCCAGTTCCGCTTCCACGCCACCGATCTCGACCCGCTGGCCGCGGATCTTCACCTGGTCGTCGACCCGGCCGAGACAGTCCAGCCGCCCGTCTGGCAGCCAGCGCGCCCGGTCGCCGGTGCGGTACATCCGCTCGCCGTCCCGGAACGGGTCGGCCACGAACCTGGTCGCGGTCATCGCCGGCTGGCCGAGGTAGCCGCGGGCCAGGCCGGCACCGGCCAGGTACAGCTCCCCGGTGACGCCGATGGGCACCGGCGTGGCCCGGTCGTCCAGGACATAGCAGCGGATGCCGGGGATCGGCCGCCCGATGGACACCGGCTCCCGACTGCCGTGGACGTGGTCGTGGGTGACCTCCATGGCGGTCTCGGCCGGGCCGTAGACGTTGTGGATGGTCACGCCGGGCAGCGCGTCGCGGGTGGCCGCGACCAGCTCGCCGGTCAGCCGCTCGCCGATGAGGTGCAGCTGGGTGAACGGGTTGGCCGCGCCGTCGTGCTCGGCGAGGAACACCTTCAGCACCGACGGCACGAAGTAGGTGTGGCCGACACGGTGTGCCCGGCAGAACTCCGCCCACCGGCCGGGATCGCGGCGGACTTCCGGCGGCGGCACCACAAGCCGGGCGCCGGTGACCAGCGGCCAGAAGATCTCGGTGATCGAGATGTCGAAGCCGAGCGGGGTGCGGTGCAGCACGCCCTCCCCCGGCGCGAGCGGGAAGGTGGCCGCGCGCCAGCGGGTGTGGTTGGCCAGGCCGCGGTGGGTGTTGGCGGTGCCCTTGGGCCGCCCGGTCGAGCCGGAGGTGTAGATGACGTAGGCGAGGTCGTCCTGGGCGACGGTGACCGGCACCCTGCCGGCCGGCCGCGCGGCGATGGCCGCCGCCTCGGTGTCGAGGGTGACCAGCCGGGCGCCGGTCTCGGCCAGTGCCGCCAGCACCTCGGCCTGACCGTCCCCGGCACGGGTGACCACGACGGCCGGGCGCGCGTCGCGCACCGCCAGGCCAAGCTGCGCGGCCGGGTAGTCCGCGTCCAGCGGCAGGTAGACCGCGCCCGCCTTGAGGATGGCCAGCAGCGCGACCACGCAGGCGGCCGAGTGCGACAGGTGGACCGCGACCAGCTGACCCGGCTCGACGCCGGCCGCGCGCAGGTGCGCGGCGAGCTGGTTGGCCCGCCGGTCGAGTTCGCGGTAGGTCAGCCGGCCGTCGTGCGCGTCGAGCGCGACGGCGTCCGGCGCGCTGTCCACCCGGGACTCGACGAGGTGGTGGGCCGGCACCGGGTCGCCCTGCTCCTGGTGCGGGTCGCTCCAGCGTTCGAGGTGCGCGCGTTCGGTGGCCGGTTCGGCCGGCAGGTCGCCGAGCCTGCGGTCGGGGTCGGCCGCGACCTCGGCCAGCAGGCGGGTGAAACCGGTCGCCAGGCGGGCCACCGTCGACTCGTCGTAGAGGTCGGCGGCGAAGGTGGCGCGGCCGGTCAGGCCGCCGTCCCCGGTCTCGGCGAGCTCGACCGACAGCTCGAACTGCGCGGCGGCGGCCGGGATCTCGAACGGGGTCGCGCGCAGGCCGGGCGCGGTCCAGCCGGGGGTGGCCGGGCGGAGGCCGAACGCGACCCGGACCGGGGAACCGGTGGTCCCCCGGTGGTCCTGGCCCAGCGCGGTGAGCACGGTCGACAGTGGGGTTTCCTGGTGTGCCAGCGTGTCCAGGCAGCTCGTCCGGGCACGGCCGACGAGTTCGCGGAAGGTGCCGACCCCGCCGGTGCGTACCCGCAGCGGCAGCACCCGCGCGCGGAAGCCGACCAGCCGCTCGGTCCCCGGCTGGTCCCGGTTGGCCACGAACGACCCGAACACCAGGTCCGCTCGACCGCTCCAGCGGGACAGCACCGCCGAGAACCCGGCGACGAGCACGGTGTGCAGCGTGGTGCCCGCGTCTTCGGCGAGCGCGCGGAGCCCGCCGGTGAGCGCGGCCGGCAGGGTCACCGGCACGTGTCCGGCGGGCGGTCCCGGCCGGTTGGCCCGTGGCCGGTCGGTCGGCAGGTCGAGCACCGGCGCGCCGGCCATGGCTGCCCGCCAGTACGCCGAGTCGTCGGGCGCGGCCGGGCTCACGGGCGTGGCCGGCTGGTCGAGCGCTGGCCGGTCTTCGGTGGCCGCGCGGTACAGCTCGGCCAGCTCGCGGCCCAGCACGCCCATGGACCAGCCGTCGACGACCGCGTGGTGGGCGCAGACCAGCAGGGCGGCGTCGTCGGCGGCCAGCCGCGCGAGCACGAACCGCACCAGCGGGGCGCCGAGGTCGAACGGCGCGCCAAGCTCGCGCCAGTAGCCGGCTTCCAGGTCGCCGTCGGGCAGGTCCACCGCCGGCAGGTCGGGCGCCCGCCACGGGTGTACCGTCTGCCAGACCGTGCCGTCCTCGTCGGCACGCAGGGTCGTGCGCAGCGCATCGTGCCGGGCG
>NZ_BAAGXS010000084.1:0-55081 GCF_054779715.1 Actinophytocola sediminis
CCAGCCAGGCGGCGGCCGCGGCGCAGCACGCCGGTGCGCCGCTGGCGCCCGCGGCGGGCGCCCCGACCGGCGTCGGCCAGCAGGACCGGATGGCGATGCGCCGGTTCGGCATGGAGGCGATCGGGTCCAACCAGTGGTTCGGGGACACCGATGAGCCGGTCGTCGGGGAGAGCCCGCGCCGGCGGCGGGACTTCCGGGAACCGGTGGAGGTCACCGAGGCGGTATCGGTCCTCGACGAGGAGCACCGGCTGCCGCCGAACGTGATCGGGGACGGTCCGACCGGTCGATGATCGCTGGTTTGTTCACCGAGACCGAGGATCCGATCACGATCTCGGCGCTCGAGTTCGACGTGCTGTGGGAACACCACGGGCTGGACGCGATGCCGCTGGTACTGCGCGTCCCGTCGCCGGGGCGGACCGACGACGAGCGGGCGACGCTGGTCGAGCAGGTGTGGTCGTCGCTGTCGGCGCGCGGGCTCGGTGGGCAGGTCGACCTCGACCCTCGGCTCGTGCGGCTGCTGTCGCTGCTGTGCCGGCCGGACCGGGAGATCGACGCCCGGTTGTGGGTCGGTTCGCCGCTGCGGGTGTTCGCGGCGGCCACCGGGGACGAGGCGGTGCTGGCGACGTTGTCGGCGTCCTCGCTGACCCTGCGGGCCGCGGACGCGACCGGCCTGCCCCGGTTCGCGCTGTCGGTGCTGCCGCCCGCGCCCGCGGGTGCCGGCCGATCACTCACGCTGCCCACAGCCGACTTCGAGGCCGCGGCCAGGGAGGGCGGCGACCGCAAGGGTTTCGAGGCGGCGCTGCTGGCGCGGGGCATCCGGACGTCGGACGCCCGCGAGCTGGCGGCGATGCTCGGTGACGTGGTGCACCAGGGCCAGTTCGGCAGCGCGACCAGGGACCGGTGGCGACGCCGGGTGCGGGCGCCGAGGGTGATCAGCTTCTTCGACACCGCCGACGGCCGCTACCTCCAGCTACGCCGCGCCGACCCGGACGCCGAGCCGTGGACCACCATCTCCCCGGCCGACCACCGCCGCATGCTCCAACACCTGACCGCCCTCCACACCGACCCGGCCTGACGCCTCGGCCTCAACGCAGCGAAGGGTCCCTTCGCTGCGTGGCGTGCAGTGAAGGGACCCTTCGCTGCGTCAGGTGGGGCCGGGGCGGGGTCAGGCGGGTTCGGGTTCGAGGAGTTCGGGGCGGGCTTCGGGGGCGGCGGAGCGGCGGGCGTCGGCGGTGTGGTCGTCCGGCTCGGTCTGGGAGTCGCGTTCGGCGGCCACGCGGGCGGTGTAGACCTCGATCTCGCGGCGGACGGTGTCCTCGTCCCAGCCCAGGACGCCGGCCATCAGCTCGGCCACCTGGGCAGCGCAGTCGACGCCGCGGTGCGGGTACTCGATGGAGATCCGCGTTCGGCGGGAGAGGGTGTCCTCCACGTGCAGGGCGCCCTCGTGCGAGGTGGCGTAGACGACCTCCACCTGGAGGTAGTCGGGGGCGGCGGTGAGCGGGCGCAGCAGCTCCGGCCGGCTGTCGGCCACGGCGAGCACCTCGTGCACCATCGACCCGTACCGGTCGAGCAGGTGGCGCACCCGGTAGGGGTGCAGGCCGTGCCGCGCGCCCAGCTGGTCAACCTGGTTCACCAGCGCGTGGTACCCGTCGGCGCCTAGCAGCGGCACCTTGTCGGTGATCGACGGCTGCAGCCGGCCGGGCAGGTCGGCCGACGCCGCGTCCACCGCGTCCGCGGCCATCACCCGATAGGTGGTGTACTTCCCGCCCGCGATCGCCACCAGACCGGGTGAAACCCTGGCCACCGCGTGTTCCCTGGACAGCTTCGAGGTCTCCTCGCTCTCCCCGGCCAGCAGCGGGCGCAGACCGGCGTAGACGCCCTCGATGTCGTCCTGGGTCAACGGGGTCGCGAGCACCTGGTTGACGTGCTCGAGCAGGTAGTCGATGTCGTGTTTGGTCGCCGCCGGGTGGGCCAGGTCGAGGTTCCACTCGGTGTCGGTGGTGCCGATGATCCAGTGGTTGCGCCACGGGATCACGAACAGCACCGACTTCTCCGTACGCAGGATCAGCCCCGACTCGGACACGATCCGGTCCCGGGGCACCACGATGTGCACGCCCTTGGACGCCCGCACCCGGAACCGGCCCCGCGACCCGGACATCCGCTGCAGCTCGTCGGTCCAGGTGCCGGTGCAGTTGATCACCGCGTTGGCCTGGATCTCCAGCTCCTCGCCGTTCTCCACGTCGTGCACGCGCACGCCAGACACCCGGTCGGCCTCCCGGATGAACCCGACCACCTGCGTGGACGTGCGGATCACCGCGCCGTAGTGCGCGGCCGTGCGGGCCACGGTCATCGTGTGCCGGGCGTCGTCGGCCTGCGCGTCGTAGTACCGGATGCCGCCGATGAGCGAGGACCGCTTCAGCGCCGGCACCATCCGCAGCGCCCCGGCGCGGGACAGGTGCTTCTGCCCGGGCACCGACCGCGCGCCGCCCATCGAGTCGTACAGGAACAGGCCGGCCGCGGTGTACGGGCGCTCCCACAGCCGGTGGGTCAGCGGGTACAGGAAGCTCACCGGCTTCACCAGGTGCGGCGCCAGCCGGGTGAGCATCAGCTCCCGCTCCCGCAGCGCCTCGCGCACCAGGCCGAACTCCAGCTGCTCCAGGTAGCGCAGGCCACCGTGGAACAGCTTGCTCGACCGGCTCGACGTGCCGGAAGCCAGGTCGCGCGCCTCCACCATGGCGACCCGCAGGCCACGGGTCGCGGCGTCCAACGCGGTGCCGGCACCGACCACGCCGCCGCCGATCACCACCAGGTCGAACATCTCCGAACCCAGCCGCCGCCAGGCCTCGGCACGTTCCTCGGTGCCCAGCCGGCCACCGATCGTCTCGGAAGCGGAGTGCGTGTTCGGGTCGGTCACGGCCCCTCCTCGACTACTGCTGGCCCGGACCTGATCCACGCTACCGGCCAGGCGTCCGAGGGGCCCGTTTCGTGCCGGTATCGATCTCTGGACAAGTTGACCTTGCTCCCGTAGCGTCCGAAAACGCTCAGGGTAGGCACCGGCGCCCAACCCTCTGGCCACGGCCGCCTACCACTTCATCTCGAAGGAGTGGGTCGTGGATCTGTCTTTCGGTGAAATCTTTCTCTGGGAACTACTCGGCACCGCGGCACTGATTCTGTTGGGTGTCGGCGTGGTCGCCAACACCGTGCTCAAGAAGAACCTCGGGGTCAACGGCGGCTGGCTACTCATCAACATCGGCTGGGGTTTCGCGGTGTTCGTCGGCGCGAGCATCGCCAACCCGACCGGTGCCCACATCAACCCGGCGGTGACCATCGGCCTGCTGGCCGGCGGCAATTCGGACTTCGGCTGGGCGCTCGCGCCGGCGTACTTCCTCGGCCAGATCCTCGGCGCGATTCTCGGCGCCACGCTGGCCTGGGCCGCCTACAAACTCCAGTTCGACACGCACGACGATCCGGGGGGTACCCGAGGTATCTTCGCCACCGGTCCGACCGTGCCCAACTACACCTGGAACCTGGTCACCGAGATCATCGCCACGTTCGTGCTGGTGTTCTGGATCCTGGTGAGCCCAGGAGCGTCGGCCGGGGAGGACGGGGTGCCGAGTTTGGGCAACTCCGCACTGGGGTACGCGGCCGTGTCGTTCGTGGTGATCAGTATCGGTGCCTCGCTCGGTGGCCCGACCGGGTACGCCATCAACCCGGCACGTGACCTCGGCCCGCGCATCGCGTACGCCCTGCTACCCATCAAGGGCAAGGGCAGTCCGGAGTGGAACTACTCCTGGGTGCCGGTGGTCGGCCCGATCGTCGGCGCGATCCTGGCCGGTCTGCTGTTCCAGGCCCTGCCGGCCACGTCCTGAACCAGAGAGGCACATTCATGACGAGTTACATCGCCGCGATCGACCAGGGCACCACCTCCACCCGCTGCATGGTGTTCAGCCATGCGGGTGAAGTTGTGTCGGTCGATCAGAAGGAACACGAACAGATCTTCCCCCGCGCCGGCTGGGTCGAGCACAACGCGGAGGAGATCTGGCGCAACGCCCGCGAGGTCGCCGCGGGCGCGCTCGCGAAGGCCGACCTGGACACCAAGGACATCGTCGCGATCGGCATCACCAACCAGCGGGAGACCGCGGTGGTGTGGGACCGGACGACCGGCAAGCCGGTGTACAACGCGATCGTCTGGCAGGACACCAGGACCGACAGGATCTGCGCCGAGCTGGAGGCGCTCGGCGGCGGTCAGGACCGGTACAAGGCCAAGACCGGCCTGCCGCTGGCGACCTACTTCTCCGGCCCGAAGATCCGCTGGATCCTGGACAACGTCGAGGGCGCCCGGGAGCGCGCCGAGGCGGGCGACCTGCTGTTCGGCAACATGGACACCTGGTTGCTGTGGCACATGACCGGCGGCACCGACGGCGGCCGGCACGTCACCGACCCGACCAACGCCTCCCGCACGCTGCTGATGGACCTGTCCACGCTGTCCTGGGACGAGTCCATCGCCAAGGACATGAAGATCCCGCTGTCGATGCTGCCCGAGATCCGGTCGTCCTCCGAGGAGTACGGCAAGGTCCGGGACCGCGGCGCGCTGGCCGGGGTGCCGATCGCCGGCATCCTCGGCGACCAGCAGGCGGCCACCTTCGGCCAGGCGTGCCTGTCGGTCGGCGAGGCCAAGAACACCTACGGCACCGGCAACTTCGTGCTGCTCAACACCGGTACCGAGCAGGTCGCCTCGCAGAACGGCCTGCTGACCACGGTCTGCTACAAGATCGGCGACAAGGCGCCGGTGTACGCGCTGGAGGGCTCGATCGCGGTCACCGGCTCGCTGGTGCAGTGGCTGCGGGACAACCTCGGCATGATCGCCACCGCGCCGGAGATCGAGGAGCACGCGCGCAAGGTCGAGGACAACGGCGGCTGCTACTTCGTGCCGGCGTTCTCCGGGCTGTTCGCGCCATACTGGCGGGCCGACGCGCGCGGCGCGATCGTCGGGCTGACCCGGTTCGTGAACAAGGGTCACCTGGCCAGGGCGGTGCTGGAGGCAACAGCGTTCCAGTCCCGTGAGGTCATCGACGCGATGAACGCCGACTCCGGCGTGCCGCTCAAGTCGTTGAAGGTCGACGGCGGCATGGTCGGCAACGAGCTGCTGATGCAGTTCCAGGCCGACATCCTCGGGGTGCCGGTGATCCGGCCGGTGGTCGCGGAGACCACCGCGTTGGGCGCGGCCTACGCGGCCGGGCTCGCGGTCGGCTTCTGGGCCGGCGAGGACGACATCCGCAACAACTGGGCCAAGGACAAGGAGTGGACGCCGTCGATGGACGACGCCGCGCGGGACAAGACCTTCGCCCAGTGGAAGAAGGCCGTGACCCGGACGTTCGACTGGGTCTCCGGCGACGACTGAGTGACCTCCCCGGCGCGTGGCCTCCCGTTTGATCACGGGCGGCCGCGCGCCGGGGTCAGTCCAGGTCGTCGTGGCGCATCAGCCGGCGGCCGGCCTCGGTGATCGACCCGGACAGTGACGGGTAGACCGAGAACGTGTGCGCCAGGTGCTCGACGGTGAGCTGGTTCTGCACCGCCAGCGCGATCGGCAGGATCAGCTCGCTGGCCGTCGGCGCGACCACCACGCCGCCGATCACCACGCCGGTCGCCGGGCGGCAGAACAGCTTCACGAAGCCCCGGTGCAGGCCCTCCATCTTCGCCCTGGCGTTGGTCGCCAGCGGCAGCACGATCGTGCGCGCCGGCACCTCGCCGGAGTCGATGGACTGCTGGCTGATGCCCACCGTGGCGATCTCCGGATGGGTGAACACGTTGGCGGCCACGGTCTTCAGCTTGATCGGGGCCACCCCCTCGCCGAGCGCGTGCCACATCGCGATCCGGCCCTGCATGGCCGCGACCGAGGCGAGCATCAGCAGCCCGGTGCAGTCGCCCGCCGCGTACACCCCGGGCACGCTCGTGCGCGACACCCGGTCGACCGAGACGAACCCGCCCTGCGCGGTCTGCAGCCCGACCTTGTCCAGCCCGATGTCCCCGGTGTTGGGCACCGAGCCGACGGTCATCAGCGCGTGGCTGGCCTCGACGGTCTGCCCGCCGCGCAGGTGCACCAGCACGCCCTTGGCGGTGCGCTCGACCCGCTCGGCCCGCGCGTGCTTGACCACCTCGGTGCCGCGCGCGGCGTAGACGTCCTCGAGCACCGCGGCGGCGTCGGCGTCCTCGTGCGGCAGCACCCGGTCCCGGCTGGAGATCAGCGTGACCCGCACGCCCATCTCGGTGTACGCCGAGACGAACTCCGCGCCGGTGACCCCCGAGCCGACCACCACCAGGTGTTCCGGCAGCTCGGGCAGGTCGTAGATCTGGCGCCAGTCGAGGATCCGCTCGCCGTCCGGCTCGGCGCCGGGCAGCACCCGGGGCGTCGCGCCGGTGGCGATCAGCACGACGTCCGCGTCGAGGGTCTCGGTGCTGCCGTCGTGGCCGAACGCGTTGATCCGGTGGGCGGCCAGGCCAGTGCGCTCGTCGACGAACCGGGCGGTGCCGTTGATCACCCGCACGCCCTCGCGCTGCACCCGGTTGCGCACGTCGGCCGACTGCGCGAGGGCGAGCCCCTTGACCCGCCCGTGCACCACCGGCAGGTCGACCGGCGGCAGGTGGCTGTCGGTGCGGATGCCGAGCTCGTCGGCGTTGTGGAACGACGAGCGGGCGCCGGCCGAGGCGATGAACGTCTTGGACGGCACGCAGTCGTAGAGCACGCACGCGCCCCCGAGCCCGTCCCGTTCGACGATCGTGACGTCGGCACCGTGCTGGGCGGCGACCAGCGCCGCCTCGTAACCGGCCGGGCCCCCACCCATGATCACGATTCGGGTCACTGCGGCTCCCATCCACCGTTGTTCCGAACAGGCCCAACCGTACGCGGCGGTCCGGGAACCGAACACGCCCACGCCATGCCGGCGCACATGATCCGAGGTATCGCTACGCTGTCGTCGTGCCGCTCTACGCCGCGTATGGGTCCAACATGGATCCTGCCCAGATGATGCAGCGAGCGCCGCACTCGCCGATGGCGGGTACCGGTTGGCTCGTGGGTTGGCGGCTGACCTTCGGCGGCGAGGACCTCGGCTGGGAAGGCGCGCTGGCCACGGTCGTCGAGGACCGGGACACCCAGGTGTTCGTCGTGCTCTACGACGTCACCCAGGAGGACGAGGTCCGGCTCGACAGCTGGGAGGGCTCCGAGCTGGGGCTGCACTCGAAGATCCGGCTGCGGGTGCAGACGCTCGAGGGCTCGGTGCTGGCCTGGCTGTACGTGCTGGACGCCTACGAGGGCGGGCTGCCGTCGGCGCGCTACCTCGGCGTGATGTCCGACGCGGCCGAGGCGGCCGGCGCCCCCGCCGACTACGTCGCCGACCTGCGAATACGACCCTGCCAGGGCATCGGACCCTGACCGCGTGAGCCGCCACGGCGCCAAGCAGCTACCCAGAACGGGCCACGGCGACTCGCTGTGCAAGCACCTCACCCCGGGTAGTTGCACCTGGTGGTGCTCCTACGGCCGGTTCGTGAAGGTGTCGGTCGCGGTGTTCGCGGTGATCGCCGGGTTCGGCTCGCTGAGCGTGTTCCTGGACAAGGTTGGCGGGTACGCCCGGCTGGTGGACGCCGGCATCGCGCTGGCGATCTACACGGTGATCGTGGCCCTGCTGATCATCTTCGCCAACCAACGCGACGGCGGCGACCACTACTAGCCCACGCAACCGCAGCGAAGGGTCCCTTCGCTGCGGTGGACGCAGGCAAGGGACCCTTCGCTGCGGTTGCTCAGGTGGCCAGGGCGGCCAGGGCGGTGTGGGTGAGCACACGGACGCCGGTCAGCAGCGCGCGCTCGTCCAGGTGGAACGAGGGCTGGTGCAGGTCGGGCATGGCGCCTTCGCCGGACCAGACGCCCAGCCGGGCGAACGAGCCGGGCACCTGCTCCAGGTACCAACCGAAGTCCTCGCCACCGGAGGACTGCTTGGTCGTGGTCAGCGCCTGCTCACCGAGCGCGGCCTCGACGCCCGCGCACAGCACGGCCGTGCTCTCCTCGCCGTTCACCACCGGCGGCACGCCCCGGCGGTGCTCCAGCTCGAAGCCCACCCCGGTCGGCGCCAGCAGGGACTGGATCAGGCCGGCGACCAGCGGCTCCAGCTCGGCCCAGACCTCGTGGTCGGCGGTGCGCAGGGTGCCGCGCAGCACGCCGTCCTGGGGGACCGCGTTGGGCGCCTCGCCGGCGTGCACCGCGCCCCAGACCAGCACCGTGCCCGAGCGGGGGTCGATGCGCCGGGACAGCAGCGCCGGCAGGCCGGTGATCACCGTGCCCAGCGCGTGCACCAGGTCGGCGGTCAGGTGCGGGCGGGAGGTGTGCCCACCTGGCGAGGTCAGGCGCAGCTCGAGCAGGTCGGTCGCCGAGGTGATGGCCCCGACCCGGGAGCCGACGCTGCCCACGGTCAGCCGGGGGTCGCAGTGCAGGCCGAAGATCGACTCGACGCCGTCGAGGCCACCGGCCTCGATCACGTCCAGGGCACCGCCGGGCATGACCTCCTCGGCCGGCTGGAAGATCAGCCGGACCCGGCCGGGCAGCTCCGGCGCGGAGGCCAGCGCGAGGCCTGCGCCGAGCAGCATCGAGGTGTGCGCGTCGTGCCCGCAGGCGTGCGCCGCGCCGGGCACCGTCGAGGAGTAGGGCAGCCCGGTCAGCTCGGTGAGCGGCAGGGCGTCCAGGTCCGCGCGCAGCGCCACACAGCGTTCGCCGGTGCCGATGTCGCAGGTCAGACCGGTGCCACTGTCGAAGATCTTGGGGTGCAGACCGGCCGAGGACAACAGGCGGGCCACCATGTCGGTGGTCGCGAACTCCTGCCGGGACAACTCCGGGTGCGCGTGCAGGTGGCGATACCAGGCCAGGACGTCCAGCCCGTTGCGCGTGAGCCAGCCGTCGAGCCAGCTCGGCCCGCGCCCCGCGCCGATGTCATCCACCGTCGGCATACTGACACCTTCGTCGGTTATCAGCACGCCGGTTCTTGCCGCCGCTCCCACATCGTCCCGGTCCCCCGGCATGCCGGACCGCGAATCGAGCACTGTCACCTCGCCAATCCTGCACCATCACCGGTTGAGGATCGGACGAAGGACGCTGGGCAACCGATTTCCGGTATACACAGTGCGACGAACGGCCGGCGGTCTTCGGCCAGGCTAAACGATCACAATCGCCCAACGACCGGCTCAGCCGGCCTTGGCCTTCTTCCTGCGGATGCTGCGCCCCCAGACGACGATGCCGAGCAGGACCGCCGAGGCGATGCCCATCACCAGTTTGCGCCGGGTGTCTCCCCGTTCGGCCTCGGTCTCTGGCTGTTCGATGGCCGGCCCGTCCGGCGCGGGCGCGCTCGGCTGGGCCGGGTCGGACGCCGGCTGGCCGGCGACCGCGAGCGGTTGGTGGTCGGCGCGCGGCTCGGCCGCCGACACCGACACCGGAAGTGCCAGGAGCAACGCTGACAGGGCCACGATCAGGAGCCTGGCGGCGGTTCGCATTCCCTAAGACTAACCAGCGGGGGGTGAGTCGGCGAACACTTCCAGTATCCGGCTGGCCGCCAGCGTCGGGGTCAGCTCGCCGTCGGAGACGGCCCGCTCGAGGCCCGGCGCGAGGTCACGAATGCCCTGGTGGTCGCGCAATCGGGTGAGCAGGGTGTCCTGGACCATCGTCCACATCCAGTCGACCTGCTGGCGGCGGCGCTTGGCGGCGAGTTCACCGGTCTCGGTGAGCGTCCGGTGATGACGCTCGACCTGTTCCCACACGGTGTCCAGGCCGTTACCGGTCTGACCGGAGCAGGTCAGCACGGGCGGGGTCCAGGCGGCACCGGCCGCGCGCAGCAGGCGCAGCGCCCCGGACAGCTCCCTGGCGGCCGCCCGGGCGGGCACCTCGTGCTCACCGTCGGCCTTGTTCACCGCGATCACGTCGGCCAGCTCGAGCACGCCCTTCTTGATGCCCTGCAGCTGGTCGCCGGTCCGGGCCAGGGTGAGCAGCAGGAAGCAGTCGACCATGTTGGCCACCGAGGTCTCCGACTGACCGACGCCGACGGTCTCCACCAGCACCACGTCGTAGCCGGCGGCCTCCATCAGCACGATCGTCTCCCGGGTGGCCCTGGCGACGCCGCCGAGCGTGCCGGAGGTCGGCGACGGGCGGATGAACGCCGCCGGGTCGACCGCCAGGCGCGACATCCTGGTCTTGTCGCCGAGGATGGAGCCGCCGGTCCTGGTCGAGGACGGGTCGACGGCGAGCACCGCGACCCGGTGGCCGGCCTCGGTGAGCAGTGAACCGAGCGCGTCGATGAAAGTCGACTTACCGACACCCGGCACGCCGGTGATGCCGACCCGGTGCGCGCCGCCCGCCCTGGGCAGCAGCTCGACGAGCATCCGCTGGGCGAGGTCGCGGTGGTCGGCCCGCCGGGACTCGACCAGCGTGATCGCCCTGGACAGGATTCCCCGGTCGCCGTCCAGCACCCCCGCGACGTAGCCCCCGACGTCGATCGGGCGCACCACTACGCGGGGTGTCCGTGCTGGCGCGCGAGCGTGCGCACCAGGTCGGCGGCGGCCTGCGCGATCACCGTGCCCGGCCCGAAGATCGCGGTCGCGCCCGCCTGGCGCAGCTCGTCGTGGTCCTGCGGCGGGATCACGCCGCCGACCACGATCATGATGTCCTCGCGGCCGAGCGCGGCCAGCTCCGTGCGCAGCGCGGGCACCAGCGTCAGGTGCCCGGCGGCCAGCGAGTTGACGCCGACCACGTGCACGTCGGCCTCCACCGCCTGGCGGGCGACCTCGGCCGGGGTCTGGAACAGCGGGCCGACGTCGACGTCGAAGCCGAGGTCGGCGAACGCGGTGGCGATCACCTTCTGGCCGCGGTCATGCCCGTCCTGGCCCATCTTCGCGACCAGGATGCGCGGGCGGCGCCCCTCCGCCTCGCCGAACGCGGCCACCACGGCCCGCACGTCGTCCACCTCCGACGACGCGCCGACCTCCTCGGAGTACACGCCGGAAATGGTACGGATCTGCGCCGAGTGCCGGCCCCACACCGAGCCGAGCGCGTCGGAGATCTCGCCGACGGTGGCCTTCGCGCGGGCCGCGTCGATCGCCAGCGCCAGCAGGTTCTCCGTGCCGTTGGCCGCGTGCGACAGCGCGCGCAGGGCGGTGTCCACGGCGTTCTGGTCGCGCTCCGCCCGCAGCCGGCGCAGCTTGTCCAGCTGTTGGGCGCGCACGCCGGCGTTGTCGACCTTGAGCACGTCGATCTGCTCGTCGACCTCGCCGTCGGCGATGCGGTACTTGTTGACCCCGACCACCGGCTGGCGGCCGGAGTCGATCCTGGCCTGGGTGCGCGCCGCGGCCTCCTCGATGCGCAGCTTCGGGATGCCGGCGTCGATCGCGCGGGCCATGCCGCCGGCCGACTCGACCTCGCTGATGTGCCCCCACGCCCGGCTCGCCAGGTCGTAGGTGAGCCGCTCGACGAACGCGCTGCCGCCCCAGGGATCGATCACCCTGGCGGTGTTGGACTCCTGCTGCAGCAACAGTTGGGTGTTGCGCGCGATGCGCGCGGAGAAGTCGGTCGGCAGGGCGAGCGCCTCGTCCAACGCGTTGGTGTGCAGGGACTGGGTGTGTCCCTGGGTGGCGGCCATGGCCTCGACACAGGTGCGCACCACGTTGTTGTAGACGTCCTGGGCGGTCAGCGACCAGCCGGAGGTCTGGCAGTGGGTGCGCAGCGAGAGCGACTTGTCCGAGGTCGGCGCGAACTGCTTGACCAGCTTGGCCCACAACAGCCGCGCCGCACGGAGTTTGGCCACCTCCATGAAGAAGTTCATCCCGATGGCCCAGAAGAACGACAGCCGGGGCGCGAACGAGTCGACCGGGAGGCCGGCGTCCACGCCCGCGCGGATGTACTCGACCCCGTCCGCGAGCGTGTACGCCAGCTCGAGATCGGCGGTCGCGCCGGCTTCCTGCATGTGATAGCCGGAGATCGAGATCGAGTTGAACTTCGGCATGTGCGCCGAGGTGTGCGCGAAGATGTCGGAGATGATCCGCATCGACGGCTGCGGCGGGTAGATGTAGGTGTTGCGGACCATGAACTCCTTGAGGATGTCGTTCTGGATGGTCCCGGCGAGCTGGTTCTGCGACACGCCCTGTTCCTCGGCGGCCACCACGTAGAGCGCGAGGATCGGCAGCACCGCACCGTTCATCGTCATCGACACCGACATCCGGTCCAGCGGGATGCCGTCGAACAGCTGGCGCATGTCGTAGATCGAGTCGATGGCCACCCCGGCCATGCCGACGTCGCCGGCGACGCGCGGGTGGTCGGAGTCGTAGCCGCGGTGGGTCGCGAGGTCGAAGGCGACCGACAGTCCTTTTTGGCCGGCGGCGATGTTGCGGCGGTAGAAGGCGTTCGACTCCTGGGCGGTGGAGAAGCCGGCGTACTGGCGGATGGTCCACGGCTGGTTGACATACATCGTCGGGTACGGCCCGCGCAGGTACGGCACGATGCCCGGATAGGTGTCCAGGAAGTCCAGGTCGGTGAGGTCGGCCGCGGTGTAGAGCGGTTTCACGCCGATGCCCTCCGGCGTCTCCCACATCAACGCGTCCGGGGCCTTGCCGGTGGCCTCCTGCACGGCGGCCTGCCAGTCCGCGGCGCTCGACGCCGCCGGCTCACCGAGGTCGATCCCGGAGAAGTCGGGGATCATGCCTGTGCCTCCTCGAACGGCTCCGCGTACCTGATCTTCGGTAGGCCACCGCCCGGTTGGGCCGGGGCCTGTTGGCGTACCAACGGTTTCTCGTGTTCGTCGGGGAACGAGGTCACGCCGGTGATGTGCTCGGCGCCCTCGGCGTAGCGGGCGGTGCGGGCCGCGCGGGTGGCCGCGATCCGCTCGTCGACCAGCCCGCTGTCCAGGGCGGCCACGATGCCGCCGGTGCGCTCCAGCTCGGTGAACACCGCCCAGCCGGCGTGCGCCAGCTCGTCGGTGCGCCGTTCCAGGTACCAGGAGCCGCCCGCCGGGTCGAGCACACCGGCCACTTTGGACTCCTCGATGAGGATCGACTGGGTGTTGCGGGCGATCCGGCGGGCGAAGGCGTCCGGCAGGCCGAGCGCGGCGTCGAAGGGCAGCACGGTGACCGCGTCCGCGCCGCCGACCCCGGCGGCGAAGCAGGCGATCGTGGTGCGCAGCATGTTCACCCACGGGTCGCGCCTGGTCGTCATGGTCGACGAGGTCACCGCGTGCTGTGGGGCGGTGCGGGTGCCGGCGCCGCAGACCTCGGTCACCCTGGCCCACAGCCTGCGGGCGGCGCGGAGCTTGGCGATCGTGGCGAACTGGTCGACGGTGGCCGCGAGGCGGAACTCCACCAGCCCGGCGGCGGTCGGCACGTCGAGCCCGGCGGCGGTGAGCGCCCGCAGGTAGGCCACGCCGGTGGCGATGGCGTAGCCGAGTTCCTGGCTGTCGGCCGAGCCGGCCTCGTGGTAGGGCAGGGCATCGACGACCAGCGCGCGCAGCCGGGGGTAGCGCGCGGCGGTCGAGACCGCGAGCGCGATGGCGCCGTCGAGGTCGGTGTCGGTCCCGGTACGCGCGCGCAGCCCGATCGGGTCGGCGCCGAGGTTGCCGCGGACCTCGCTGGCCCGCACGCCCTTGTCGGCGTACACCGCGAGCAGCGCCTCGGCGGCGGCGGTGAGGTCGTGGCCGGCGTCGAGGGTCACCGGGGCGAGGTCGAGGTAGACCTCGGCGAGCACGTCGGCGAGCGCGTCCACCGGCAGCCCGGACGCGCCGGCGACCAGCCACAGCGAGGTGCCGCCGTTCTCCAGGTCGGCGAGGATCGCCTGTGTGGTGGTGGCCGGGTCGGGGTGGGCGTGGCGCTGGCGGACATCCCAGCCGGCGTGGATCTGCCCGGCGGGCGTGCCGCCGCGGACGAAGGGTGGCAACCCCGGGAAACCGGCCGGTGACGCACCGTCCCTGGCCGTGTAGAGGGGCTTGAGGTCGAAGCCGTCATAGGTCGGGCTGGCCAGCGCCGCCTCGACGTCGTCGGTTTCGACCCCCGACCTGCGCAACACGCCGCCGACCAGTGCGCGCCACTGGTCGGCCGTGGCCGCCGGGAAATCCGAGGCAAGTGCCAGCCGATCCGCCGTGGTCATAACGGCCAATGTTACGGATTTCGCCGGTACACGCCGGACGCTTGTGGCGAATGCCGCAGAATAGGGGGGTGTCCGAAGACAGCGTCAACCGCCTCGTCGCCGGGCGATACCGGTTGCGCCGCCAACTCGGCCAGGGCGCCATGGGCATCGTCTGGGAGGCCTACGACGAGTTCCTGCGCCGCCGGGTGGCGGTCAAGGAGGTGCTGCGGCCTCCTGGCCTGCCGGACCCGGAGGCCGACGAGCTGCGCGAACGGACGCTGCGCGAGGCGCGGGCGATCGCCGCGCTGTCCCATCCGAACGTGATCACGCTGCACGACGTCGCCCGCGAGGGCGGCGAGCCGTTCGTGGTGACCGAGTACCTGCAGGCGCGCAACCTGGCCGAGCTGCTCTACGCCCTGCACCCGCTGGAGACCGCGAAGGTGGCCGCGATCGGCGACGCGGTGGCCGCCGGGCTCGCCGCCGCCCACCAGGTCGGCATCACCCACCGCGACGTGAAGCCGGGCAACGTGCTCGTGTGCGACGACGGGCAGGTGAAGCTGACCGACTTCGGCATCGCGCGCAACGTCTCCGAGAAGACGATCACCCGTACCGGGATCATGCTCGGCTCGCCGTGCTACATCGCCCCCGAGGTGGCCGCCGGCGACCCGGTGACGCCCGCGGCCGACCTGTGGGGCCTCGGCGCGACGCTGTTCGCCGCGGTGGAGGGCGCGCCGCCCTACGACGACGGCGGCGGGGTGTTGGCGATCATCAACGCGGTGGTGCACGGCGAGGTGCCCCGGCCGTCGGCGACCGGTCCGCTGATGGACATCATCGCCGCGCTGATGGTCAAGGAGCCGGCGGACCGGATCAGCCTCGCCGAGGTACGCAATCGTTTGCACCCGCTGTTGCCGCCGCCGTCCACGCCGCTGTTGTCCGAGGCCGACCTGCGTCGGCTCGACGGCTCCGGCGGTGACGAGGCGCCCACCATGGTGACCGCGCCCACGCCCCCCGCGCCGCCACCACCACAGCCGTCGGCGCCCGCGCTCGCGCCAGCGCCCGGGCCGCTGCCGTTCACGCCGCCTCGGCCGGTGCGCAGGCGACGCCGGGGTGCCGGGGTGTCCGCGCTGCTCACGGTGGTCGCCGTGCTGCTGTTCGCCGGCGCGGCCGGAGGCGGGTTCGCGCTGGCCAGGGTGGCCGGCGGGGAGCCGATCCTGCCGCCGGCGCAGACCAGGACGTCGACGTCGGCGCCTGCGGCCGACCCGCCGTCGAACGAGCTGGTCGAGCAGCAGGGCGACGCGGCGACGGTCGCCGGCGCGCAGGGCGGCGGGTACCGGGTGCAGGTGCCGGTGGACTGGGTGCGGTTCGTCGAGGAGCGCCGGGTCGACGACCTGCCGAGCACCAGGGTGTTCTTCGTGTCGCCGGACGGCACCCGCACGCTGACCATCGAGCGGTTCGCCGGCTACTACCCCGACCACACGATCGACGAGTACGTCAACGACCTCGGCGGGCTGCCCAACGTCCTCTACGAGGAGATCAGCGCCACCGGGATCGAGAACATCGCCGACAACGGGCACGAGTCCGCGGCGCAGCTGACCTACCGCACCACCGACCACGCCAACGTCCTGGCGCCCGGCGACCCCCGGGCCCGCAACCAGAACCGGGTCACCTTCGCCAACCTCTATCCCATGGGCGCCGACCTGTGGGTCATCGGCGTCACCGTCCCGGTCGACCAGGAGGACTCCGGCCGCGCCGAGATCTTCGACCGCCTGATCCCCACCTTCAAGGTCACCGGCTGACGCTCCTGATCTTCCGGTACTGCCGGCCGGCCACGGCTAGGCTCGCGGCCGTGACTGAGATCGCGAACCCCATGGCGTTGGCCGACGAGGCGGCGAAGGAGCTGCTCGAACGCACCGGCGAGGACTCCCATGACGTGGCCGTGGTGCTCGGCTCCGGCTGGCGGCCGGCGGCCGACCAGATCGGCGAGCCGACCGCCGAGGTGCCGATGGCGGACCTGCCCGGGTTCGCCGCGCCGACCGCCGCCGGGCACGGCGGGACGATCCGGTCGCTGCGCGTCGGCGACCGCCGGGTGCTGGTGTTGTTGGGCCGCACGCACGGCTACGAGGGCCGCGGCGTCGCCTCGGTTGTGCACGGCGTGCGCACGGTCGCCGCGGCCGGGTGTCGCACGATCGTGCTCACCAACGCGGCGGGCTGCCTGCGCGACGGCATCCCGGTCGGCTCGCCGGTACTGATCTCCGACCACCTGAACCTGACGGCGACCTCCCCGCTGGTTGGCGCCGATTTCGTGGACCTGACCGACCTGTACTCGCCGCGGTTGCGCGCCCTCGCGCGCGAGATCGACCCGTCGCTGGTCGACGGTGTGTACGCCGGCCTGCCGGGCCCGCACTTCGAGACCCCGGCGGAGATCCGCATGCTGGCCACGATGGGCGCGGACCTGGTCGGCATGTCGACGGTCCTCGAGGCGATCGCGGCCAGGGCCGCCGGGATGGAGGTGTTCGGGTTGTCGCTGGTGACGAACCTGGCCGCCGGCGTCACCGGCGAGCCGCTCAACCACCAGGAGGTCCTCGAGGCAGGCCAGGCCGCCGCCGGCCGCATGGGCGGCCTCCTGCACGCCCTGGTGGAACGCGCATGACCCGCCCGCGTCGCGCCGGGTGCAGTGAAGGGTCCCTTCGCTGCGGTGGACGCAGTGAAGGAGCCCTTCGCTGCGGTGCGGAGGGGGCGCGGTGAGTCTGCCGTCGGAGCTGCGGGACCGGGCGTTCCGGTGGATGGCGGACGATCCGGACCAGGACACCAAGCTTGAGCTGCAACGCGTGGTAGCCAGTGCGATGGGCGGCGCCCCCGGTTCGGTGGACGACCTCACCGATCGGATGAACGGCACGCTGACGTTCGGCACCGCCGGCCTGCGAGGCCCGGTCCGCGCGGGGTCCAACGGCATGAACCGCGCGGTGGTCCTGCGCGCCACCGCCGGCGTCGCCGCCTGGCTGGTCCACAAAGGACACTCCGGCGGCACGGTCGTGGTCGGCCGGGACGCCCGGCACGGCTCGGCCGACTTCGCGTCGGCCGCGGCGGAAGTCCTGGTCGCCGCCGGGTTCTCGGTGCGCACCCTGCCCGGCCCGCTGCCGACCCCGGTGACCGCGTACCTGGTGCGCGCGCTCGGCGCCGTGGCCGGCATCCAGCTCACCGCGTCCCACAACCCGCCCGCGGACAACGGCTACAAGGTCTACACCGACGACGGCGCACAGATCGTGCCCCCGGACGACCGGCTGATCGAGGCCGGAATCCGGGACGCCCCACCGGCCCGCCAGGTCCCGACCGCCCCGGGCGCACTGCCGCTGACCGACATCTCCGGCTACCTGACCCGGGTGGCCGGCCTACCCCGGGGCACCGCCCGCGACCTGCGCGTCGTACTGACGCCATTGCACGGCGTCGGCGGCGAGACCGCGCTGAACGCGTTGCGGGCAGCGGGTTTCACCGACGTCACCCTGGTCGCCGAACAGGCCGACCCCGACCCCGACTTCCCGACGGTGACCTTCCCCAACCCCGAGGAGCCCGGCGCCGCCGACCTCCTGCTGGCGGCGGCCGAGCAGGCGGACGCGGACCTGGCCATCGCCCTGGACCCGGACGCCGACCGCTGCGCACTCGGCGTGCGCTTCCCCGACGGCTGGCGGATGCTGCGCGGCGACGAGACCGGCACCCTGCTCGGCGAGTACCTGTTGTCCACTGTGGACAAGCCAGACCCGTTGGTGGCCACGACGATCGTGTCGTCCTCGATGCTGGCCAGGATCGCCGCGGCCCACCACGCAGGCCACGCCGAGACCCTGACCGGGTTCAAGTGGCTGGCCCGCGCGGGCGACGGGTTGGTGTACGCGTACGAGGAGGCGCTCGGCGTGTGCGTCGACCCGGACGCCGTGCGGGACAAGGACGGCATCGCCGCGGCGGTGGTCGCCTGTGACCTGGCGGCGACGCTCAAGGCGACCACCCGCTCGATCCCCGACGCCCTCGACGACCTGGCCCGCACGCACGGCGTGCACCTCACCGAACAGATCTCGTTGCGGTTCACCGACATCACCAGAATCGGCCCGCTGGTGGCGGCCCTGCGCGCGAACCCGCCGACGACAATGGCCGGCACGCCGGTCACCGAGGACGGCCCGGCTCCCGACATCCTCCGACTTCGCGGCGACGGTCTGCGCGTGATCATCCGCCCATCGGGCACCGAGCCGAAGGTCAAGGCATACCTGGAGATCGTCGAGCCACCAACCGATGACCTCGCCACCGCCAAGACCAAAGCCGGCGAACGGATGACAACCCTGCGCGGCGAGGTGGAAAGCCTGCTCACGACTTAGGTCGCCGACGTGGAGCGGCGGCACGTCGAAGTCGTCTGGCGGTCAGGTCCCTGGTGACGTGCCAGGACCGGACGTGCCGCAACGGCTCGGCGGCGGCCAGCATGTCCTCCCGACCGCCGCGCTCGTGCATAACAGCGCCGTCCCGAGCCGAAACCGGTTGAATGGCGGGCATGGCCACCTTGTTGATCGTGCACCACACCCCGTCGCCCGGGGTGCAGGCGATGTTCGAGGCGGTGGTGGCTGGTGCGACCACCGACGAGATCGAGGGTGTCGACGTCGTGCGGCGGGCGGCGCTGGCGGCCACGCCGTCCGACGCGCTGGCCGCCGACGGCTACATCCTCGGCACGCCGGCGAACCTCGGCATGATGTCCGGCGCCCTCAAGGTCTTCTTCGACCTCGCCTACTACCCCTGCCTCGACACCACCCGCGGCCGCCCGTTCGGCCTCTACGTCCACGGCAACAACGACACCACCGGCGCGGTCCGCGGCATCGAGTCCGTCGTCACCGGCCTCGGTTGGGCACAGGTCACCCCCCACGTCTCGGTCACCGGCGAGCCGAGCAAGGCCGACCTCGATGCCTGCTGGAACCTCGGCGCGACCGTCGCCGCGAGCCTGGGCTGAGGGTCAGGCGGTGGCCTCCGCGAACATCCCGGGAGCCTGCTCCTCGAGGTCACGCTCGCACTGCTCGTAGTTGGCGATCTTGTAGTTCAGCACGTCCAGGCAGGAGTGCAGTTCGGCGATCCGGTCGAGGACGTCGGCCCGCTGCGACACCAGGATCTGCTTGCGCCGCCCAGTGCTCGCCACGCCCTGGTGACGGAGCTTGGCGTACTCGCGCATCATCCGGATCGGCATGCCGGTGGTGCGCAGTCTGGTCAGGAACTCCAGCCAGGCGAGGTCCGCCTCGTTGTAGACGCGCCGGCCGCCGGAGTCGCGGGCGGGCGGGTCGATCAGTTCGATGCGCTCGTAGTAACGGAGTGTGTCGATCGACAGCCCACTACGGTGGGCCGCCTCGGCGATCGCATAAGTCACGTGCCCGACGGTAGAAGCTGGAGTGCGCTCCAGGTCAACTACATATCGTGTTCTTTCGGCTTGGCCCACTGCTCGAGGTGCGCGGCCATCTCGGGCACGCCCATCTTGCCCCGGCCGACCTCGCGCACCAGATCCAACGCCTCGTCCTCGTCGGCGTCGATCCACCAGCCGTTCATGTCGCACATGGCGACCGCCGCCACCCAGCCAAGACGCCAGTTGCCCTCGGCGAGCGGACGGGTGCAGACGATGGAGTCGAGCAGCGCGGAGCCCTTGAGCCATAACGTGTCGTAGGCCTGTACGCCGAGCACGGTCGCGCGCGGGCGGTGGGCGGCCGCGTCGAGCAGGCCCAGATCGCGCACAACGAGGTCACCACCGGTAACGGCAGCTGCCAGCACGAGTAGGTCGCTGGCGTCCAGGTACACGATCACCGCGCGATCATGCCACTACACACCGACAGAATTCAGGCGGTTCCGATTCTGTCCAGTAATCCCTGGTAGCGGGGTAGTACTCGGCTCAACACCTCGGCGAGCTGTTGTTCCTTCTGCAGCCGGGCCCAGCGCTCGGCGAGAGCCAGTCGCATGATCTCCTGCTTGGAGCGGCCTTCGACGGACGCGAGTTCAGCGAGGCGCTGATTCTCCTCGTCCGAGAGTCTCAGGGTCATCGCCATACCTTTCACGGTACCACCGTGATACCACGGTGGACGAGCCTCAAACAGCGCCGTACTGCCGGTCTCCAGCGTCTCCCAAGCCGGGAACGATGTAGCCGGAGTCGTTGAGTCGCTCGTCGATACTGGCCGTGACCAGCCGCACCGGCAACCCCGACTCGGACAGGTGACGGATGCCCTCCGGAGCGGCGAGCGCGCACACGGCGGTCACGTCGGTCGCGCCCCGGTCGGTGAGCAGGCGGATGGTGTACTCCATCGAGCCACCGGTCGCGAGCATCGGGTCGAGCACGAAGACCGGCCGGCCCGCCAACGACGCGGGCAGCGACTCCATATACGGGGTCGGCTCGAGGGTGTCCTCGTTGCGCGCGAGGCCGACGAAGCCCATCTGCGCCTCGGGGATGAGCCGATGCGCCTGGTCGGCCATGCCGAGACCGGCCCGCAGAACGGGGACCAGCAGCGGCGGGTCGGCGAGCCAGTAGCCGTCGGTGCGGGCGACCGGGGTGTGGATGCGTTCGGCACGCACCGGGGCGTCGCGCAGCGCCTCGTAGATGAGCATGACGGTGAGCTCGTGCAGCGCGGCCCGGAAGGTGGCGTTGTCGGTGCGGGCGTCCCGCATGACGGTCAGGCGGGTCCTGGCCAGCGGGTGATCGACCGTGCGCACATCCATGGGGCGACACGGTAGCTTGCGCGGCGCCTGGCCACCTCGAGAGCCTCAACCCACCCAACCGCCACCCGGCAGACCCGCTCAGCCCTCCTCGGCCACGATCGGATTGCTCAGTGACCCCAACCCCTCCACCGACACCGTGACCGTGTTCCCCGGCTCCACCGGCCGCACCCCCTCCGGCGTCCCGCTGAGCACCACGTCCCCTGGTTCCAACGTCGTGAACCGCGTGATGTACTCGATCAGATAGGGGATCGGGAAGATCAGGTCCTTGGTCCGCCCATTCTGCCGCTCCTCCCCGTCCACGGTGCACGTCACCGCCACGTCCGTCGGGTCGTAGTCGGTCTCCACCCACGGCCCGAGCGGGCAGAACGTGTCGAACCCCTTCCCCCTGGTCCACTGCCCGTCCGACTTCTGGATGTCCCGCGCGGTCACGTCATTGCCACACGTGTACCCACCGATCACCGACCACGCGTCGGCCGCCGGCACCCGCCGCGCCCGCCGGCCGATCACCAGCACCAGCTCAGCCTCCGGGTCCACCCGCCCGGACAACACCGGGTACACCACCGGCGTCTCCGGCCCGACCACGGCCGATGGCGGTTTCAGGAACAGCAACGGCTCGTCGGGCACCTTGTTGCCGAACTCCTCGGCATGGGACCGGTAGTTCCGCCCGACGCACAACACCGTGCGCGGCGTGACCGGCGCCAGCAACCGCGCGCCCTCCACCGCCCGCCCGGTCGAGCGCAGGTCGACGAAGGGCGTCCCCTCCGCGGCCAGCACCACCCCGTCGTCGAGAACTCCCCACTCGGCGGACCCGGTGGTCTGGTAGCGAACGATCTTCATGGACGTCCTTCCTCAGCAGCCGTTGTAGGCATTGGTCCACAGCGCGTCCTCGGCCGGATCGCCCGCCGCCGCGGTCAGCTCGATCTCGTGCATGACCTCGAGCGTCGTGCGCACCGCCGCCGCGTCGAAACACCCGTCCCGCGACAGTGCGGGCAGCAGCGCGTCCAGCGTCTGCTCGATGATCTCCACATTGTCATCCGACATCCGCTCGACGATCTCCCGCGCCGCGGCCGCCGGATCCTCGGCGACCTGGTCCATGCCGGCGTTGAGCGCCCGGCTGAAACCCTTGGCCGCGTCCGGGTTCTCCGCCGCCCACGCCCGGTTGACCGCGAACCCGGTGTACACGTAGTCCTTGAACAGCGGCACGTCGCCGGCCGGACCGTCGATGAGCACGGTGCCGAAGCCCTCCGCCTCGGCGACGTAGGGCGTCGGCGGCGAGAGCTGGTAGGCGTCGATCTGCCCGGTCTCCAAGGCGGCCAGCAGCGACGCGCCGTCACCGATCGCGATGATCTCCACGTCCCGTTCCGGGTCCAGCCCGGCCTCGCGCAGGTAGTACCGCAGGTACTTGTCGCTGGCCGCGCCCGGTGAGGTCACGCCCAGCTTCAGTCCCTCCAACGAGGCGTAACGCTCCTCGATCGGCGACTCCCGGCTCACACCGCGTTCGCCGGCCACGTCCGGGTTCATCACCAGGGTGAACGTGACTCTGCCGACCAGGTTGTGCGTCATCACCAGGCTGTCCTCGCCCTCCTCGGCGAGCGTGGCGAGGTCGTCGAAGCCCATGTCGGCGAACTGCGCGGAGCCCGACACCACCGCCGACACCCCGTCGACCCCGCTCTGCAGCTCAACGATCTCCACGTCGAGCCCCTCGTCGGCGAACAGGCCCTGCTTCTCCGCGACATACATCGACGCCAGGAACGCGCTCGGCAACGAGGTCACCGTCACCCGTGTGTTCCCGTCCGCGCCGCCAGCGTCGCCACCGCAGGCCGCGATCGGTAACGCCAACGCCAGCACGCCCAGGATCGCGGACTTCCGTCGTCCTCTCATGGTGCCTCCTTCGTCGGTACGTCGATCTCCTGCCGCTGCCAACGCAACGCGTGGCGCAACGGGCGCAACATCAGGTTCATCAGCAGCACGATCGCGCTGAGGCAGAGCACGCCGGCGAGCACGCCCGCGCTGGAGAAACCGGCCGCGGCGTCGCGGGTGAGGAACCCGAGGCCGCGGTTGGCCGAGATGAACTCGCCGGTGACCGCGCCGATCATGGCCGCGGGCAACGTGATCCGCAGTGCGGCGAGGATGAACGGCAGGGCGCTGGGCAACATCACCGTGCGCAGCTGGTCGCGCCAGGACGCGCCCATCACCCTGGTCACGTCGAGCAGGCCGCGGGGCACCTGCCCGAACCCGGCCACCGTGTTGACGAACACGATGAAGAACACGAAGTACGCGGCCAGCAACACCTTCGGCGTCATGCCGATGCCGAACCACAGGATGAACACCGGCCCCATGGCCACCGCCGGCACCGAGTAGGCCACCAGGAAGTACGGCTCGACGATCCGGTAGGCCAGCCGCAGCAGGCCCAACGGCCAGGCGACCAGGACCGCGGCCACCGCGCCGATCACGTACCCCAGCAACGCCGCGGTGACGGTGAACCGGCCGTGGTACCAGAGCTCGCCACTGGCCACCCAGTCCGCGACCTGCTCGGCGATGGCCGAGGGCGAGCTGACGAAGAACGGCCGCACCAGCTCCCCCGACGCCAGCTCCCAACCGACGAGCAGCACGGCGACGATGCCCAACCGCGCGACGAGTAGGAACAGCCGGTGAGCGCGACGCGCGGACCGGTGAGCCCGACCGGTGGCGGCGAGCACCTCGACGCCACGGGGAGTGACAGCGGCGGTCATCCGTGCACCGTCCTCGAGTAGTGACCGGGCAGGATCCGGCTCTCGACCAGCCGCAGCAGCGCGTTCGCGGCCATCACCACGACCGCGATGATCACGATGCCGGCGAACACCGTCTCGATGTCGAACGCGCGGGAGGCGCGCGCGACCAGGTAGCCGAGGCCCTGGGTGGACGCGACGAACTCCGACAGCACCGCGCCCTCGATGGCCCTGGTGAACGTGATCCGGATGCTCGCCACGATGGCCGGCGCCGCGGCCGGCAGCACGACCTTGCCGAGCAGGTCGCGCCGGCGGGCGCCGAACACCCGGCACACCCGCAACAACCCGGGGCTCACCTCGCGGATCCCGGTGGCGGTGTTGACGAAGACGATGAAGTAGACCAACAGCGCCGCCATGATCACCTTCGGCGTCTGCCCGAGGCCGAACCACATGATGAACAACGGCGCGAGCGCGATCTTCGGGATCGAGTAGAAGCCGACCAGGAACGGCTCGAACACCTCATAGCCCCGGCGGGTCTGGGCCAGCCCGAACGCGCTCACCAGGCCGGCGGCCGCGCCGATCACGAACCCCAGGCCGGCCTCGCCGAGGGTGACCCCGACGTGGGTGAAGATCTCGCCGTCGGCGGCCAGCTCGCCCATCCGCGCGGCGACCGAGAGCGGGTCGCTGACATAGCGCGGGTTGACCAGGTACTCGATGCCGAACTGCCAGGCCAGCAGGATCACCGCGCCCAGCCCGGCGATTCCCGACCAGCGCACCAGCCGTTCCCGCCGCTGGCGCCGCTGATAGGCCGCGCCGACCTCGGCGAGCACCTCCCGGCCGCGGTCGGTGCCGTTGGCCGAGGACGCGAGCAGGGTCATCGCACACCCCTGGCCTGCTCGATCTCCACCCGGATATCGGCCCACAGCGCGTCGTGCAGCTCGCTGAACCCGGGCGTCTCGTGAATACGGAACGGGTCGCGGGGACGGGGCAGGTCGACCCGGTAGTCGCGCTTGATCGTGCCCGGCGTGCCGGTGAACACCAGGATCCGGTCCGACAGCGCGATCGCCTCGACCAGGTCGTGGGTCACGAACAACACCGTCGGCCGCGACCGCTCCCACAGCCGCAGCAGCTCGGCCTGCAGGATCACCCTGGTCTGCGCGTCCAGCGGGCCGAACGGCTCGTCCATCAGCACCACGCCGGAGTCGTAGACCAGGGTGCGGATGATCCCGGCGCGTTTGCGCATGCCGCCGGACAGCTCGTGCGGGTAGTGGTCCTCGAACCCGGCCAGCCCGACCAGCTCGATGAACTCCTGCGCGCGGACGCGGCGCTCGCGGCGGGGAACCCCGCGCAGTTCCATGCTCAGCTCGACGTTGCCGCGCAGCGACCGCCACGGCAGCAGGTTGTCGTCCTGGGTGATGTAGCCGACGGCGGTGTTCACCCCGTGCACCTGCTCGCCGTGGTGGGCGACCGTGCCCTCCGACGGCGCGTCCAGGCCGGCGAGCAGGTTCAGGCAGGTGGACTTGCCGCAGCCGGACGGGCCGACCAGGCTGACGAACTCGCCCGGCTCGGCGTCGAAGGTCACGTCCTGCAGTGCCAGTACGGGGTGGCTGCCGCGCCCCCTGGCGACGAATGCCTTGTAGACGTGGTCGAAGCGAACGGACTCCGTTGTCTGCTGCATCGGGGCTCCCTCGTCGAGCGCTGGTGCGGCTAGGGATGTGCGGACTTCATGCGGTGCCCTCGTCGGCTTCGGGTGCTGGCTTGTCGACGAGCGTGCTGACGGTTTCGCCGACCGAGCGCTTGTGCCAGAGGGCGAGCGTCGCGGCGCGTTTGGCGTCCCGGGCGTGCAGCGCGGCCATGATGCCCTCGTGCTCGGACTGGGACTGGGCCAAGCGGCCGGGGACCATGCGGAACACCCGCTGGAAACCGGAGTGCCGCTGCCAGATGTCCATGGTCAGCTCGCACAGCATGCGGTTGCCGCAGGCGGCCACGATCGTCTCGTGGAACTGGTGGTTGAGGTCGGAGAACCGGGGGCCGTCCTGAGCCTCGACGGCCGCGCGCAGCAGCGTCATCAGCTCGTCGAGGGCGGCCAGTTCGTCGTCGGTGATCCGCTCGGCGGCCAGGCCGGTGGCGATGCTCTCCAGGTGGCCGCGGATGAAGTAGGTCTCGTCGATCTCCCGCTGGGTCAGCGTGGTCACCCGCGCGCCGCGGTAGGGAACCATCTCGACCAGCCCGTCGCGCTCGAGCATGCGCAGCGCCTCGCGGACGGGGATGTCGCTGGTCTCGTAGGTGTTGGCGAGTTCGCGCAGGACCAACCGGGTGCCCGAGGCGAGTTCGTCGCGCAGGATGCGCTCGCGCAGGGCGCGGTAGATGGTCTGCGACTTCAGGTCGGACACGACCGCTCCTTGTGATTGGAGTCACATCGACAATATCTGATATGATTTCACCAGTCAACGCGCCACCCGCACGTCGGGTGACCCCGGCGCGCTAACCTCGCACATGTGAGTGACCTGCCTGCCGTGCCAGACCCGCGGGACATGCGGGTGTCCAACGACGAACGGGAACGGGTCGCGCAGTTCCTGCACAACGCGATGGCGGAGGGCCGGCTCACCGTCAGCGAGTTGGAGGAACGGCTCGACAAGGTCTACGAGGCCAAGACCTACGGCGACCTGGAGCCGATCACGCGCGACCTGCCGGCCGGCCAGCAGCCGACCGCGATGCAGGCCCCCGCGTCCCAGGCCCTGCCCGTGCCGGCCAACCGCGTCGGCGGCCGGGGCACGTCGTCCACGGCGATCGCGGTCATGTCCGGGGCCGAGCGCAAGGGCGTGTGGACCCTGCCGCCGACGTTCAACGCGGTGGCGTTCATGGGTGGCGTGGAGATCGACCTGACCGACGCCCGGTTCGAGGACGCGGAGACGACCATCCAGGCGTTCGCGATGATGGGTGGCATCGAGATCTACGTGCCCGAGGACGTCACCGTCCAGGTCAACGGATCGGGCTTCATGGGCGCGTTCGAGAACAAGGTCTCCGACCAGATGCAGCCCCGGCCCGGCGTGCCGCACATCCGGATCACCGGGCTGGCGTTCTGGGGCGCGGTGGAAGTCAAGCGCCGCAAGCGCAAGCGGGACCGGAACAAGCTGATCGAGGAGTAGCCGGCAAGCACGAACAGCCGGCCGGCGCAACCCGTGAAGATCGACATGTGGACAACCGGGTGGGTTGTGGACAACTCCCCCTTCGCGAGCCGATGACGACCGTCCGAACCGGTCTGGCCGCCTAGACTCGGGCCCATGTCCTCCCCTTCAACGGCGAGTACGGGGCTACCCCCCAGCCTCACCGACGCGACTCGCGACGAGACCTCCCTGCGTCGTTTCCTGCACGGCCTGCCCGGCGTCGACCAGGTCGGCGTCGAGCAGCGCGCGGCCGGACTCGCCACCCGCAGCATCAAGAAGGCCGCGAAGCTGTGGGCGATCGACACCGCCATCGGCATGGTCGACCTGACCACCCTGGAAGGCGCCGACACCGACGGCAAGATCCGCTCGCTGTGCGCCAAGGCCCGCCGGCCAGACCCGGAGCGCCCCGAGGTCCCGCCGGTCGCCGCAGTCTGTGTGTACCCGGACATGGTGCCGGTCGCGGTGGCCGCGTTACACGGCACCGCCATCAACATCGCGAGCGTCGCCACCGCCTTCCCGAGCGGGCGCTCCAGCCTGCCGGTCAAGATCGCGGACACCGAGCTGGCGGTGGCCGCCGGGGCCACCGAGGTGGACATGGTCATCGACCGGGGCGCGTTCCTGTCCGGCCGCTACGGTCGCGTCTTCGACGAGATCGTCACCATCAAGCAGGCCAGCGGCGACGCCCACCTCAAGGTCATCCTGGAGACCGGCGAGCTGGCCACCTACGACAACGTGCGCCGGGCGTCCTGGCTCGCGATGCTGGCCGGGGCCGACTTCATCAAGACCTCGACGGGCAAGGTCTCTCCCGCGGCCACGCTGCCGGTCACGCACGTCATGTTGCAGGCCGTCCGCGACTGGCACACCGCGACCGGCACCCGCATCGGGGTCAAGCCGGCGGGCGGCATCCGCACGACCAAGGACGCCATCCGCTACCTGGTGGCCGTGCACGAGGTCGCCGGGCCCGAGTGGCTCACCGCGGACAAGTTCCGCTTCGGCGCCTCCAGCCTGCTCAACGACCTGCTGATGCAGCGCCGTACCCAACTCGACGGCCACTACAGCGGCCCGGACTACGTAACGGTGGACTGACGTGAACACATGGGAGTACGCCCCGGCACCGGAGTCGCGGGACATCGCCAACCTCAAACCCAGCTACCGGATGTTCCTCGACGGCGAGTTCGTCGAGGGCGGCGGTGAGCCGCTCAAGACGATCAACCCGGCCACCGAGGAGGTGCTCGCCGAGGTGTCCACCGCCGCACCGTCCGATGTGGACAAAGCGGTGAAGGCGGCGCGCCGGGCCCACGACCGGGTCTGGGGCAAGATGCCGGGCGCTGAGCGGGCCAAGTACATCTACCGAATCGCGCGGATGATGGCCGAACGGTCCCGCGAGCTGGCCGTGCTGGAAAGCCTCGACAACGGCAAGCCGATCAGGGAGTCCCGCGACGTCGACATCCCGACCGCGTCGGCACACTTCTTCTACCACGCCGGCTGGGCGGACAAGCTCGGCTACGCCGGCCTCGGCCCCGACCCGAAGCCACTGGGCGTCGCCGGTCAGGTGATCCCGTGGAACTTCCCGCTGCTGATGGCCGCCTGGAAGATCGCGCCCGCGCTGGCCTGCGGCAACACCGTGGTGCTCAAGCCGGCCGAGACCACCCCGCTGACCGCGCTGGTGCTGGCCGACATCATCGCGCAGGCCGGCCTGCCGCCCGGCGTGGTCAACATCCTGCCCGGCGCGGGCGATGTCGGCGCCGCGCTGGTCAACCACGCCGGCATCGACAAGGTCGCGTTCACCGGCTCCACCGACGTCGGCAAGCTCATCCAGCGCTCGCTGGCCGGCACCGGCAGGAAGCTGACCCTCGAGCTTGGCGGCAAGGCGGCCAACATCGTCTTCGACGACGCCCCGCTCGACCAGGCCGTCGAGGGCATCGTCAACGGCATCTTCTTCAACCAGGGCCACGTCTGCTGCGCCGGCTCACGGTTGTTGGTGCAGGAGTCCGTCGCCGAGGAGCTGCTCGACAAACTGCGCACCAGGGTCGCCACCCTGCGCGTCGGCGACCCGCTGGACAAGAACACCGATGTCGGCGCGATCAACTCCCGCGAGCAGCTCACCAGGATCACCGAGCTGGTCTCGGCGGGCGAGGCGGAGGGCGCGGAGAAGTGGGTGAGCCCGTGTCCCTTGCCGGACAAGGGTTTCTTCTTCGCGCCGACGGTGTTCGCCGGCGTCAGCCAGGCCATGCGGATCGCCCGCGAGGAGATCTTCGGCCCGGTGCTGTCGGTGCTCACCTTCCGCACCCCGGACGAGGCCGTCGCCAAGGCCAACAACACCCCCTACGGGCTGTCCGCCGGCATCTGGACCGACAAGGGCTCCCGCATCCTGTGGATGGCCGACCAACTGCGCGCCGGTGTGGTGTGGGCCAACACCTTCAACCGGTTCGACCCGACCGCGCCGTTCGGCGGCTACCAGGAGTCCGGCTTCGGCCGGGAGGGTGGCCGCGCGGGACTGGAGGCATACCTCGATGTCTGAACGCCTGACCGTCGCCAAGACCTACAAGCTCTATCTCGGCGGCGCGTTCCCCCGGTCGGAGTCCGGGCGGTCCTACCCGGTGCACGACGCGAAGGGCGGGTTCCTGGCCAACGCGGCGCAGGCCTCGCGCAAGGACGTGCGGGAGGCGGTCGTGGCCGCGCGCAAGGCCGTCGGCGGCTGGTCCGGCGCCACCGCCTACAACCGGGGCCAGGTGCTGTACCGGGTGGCCGAGTTGTTGGAGGGCAGGCGTGAGCAGTTCACCGCCGAGACCTCGGCCAGCGAGGGCGTCCCCGCCAAACGCGCACAGTCCACAGTGGACGCCGCGATCGATCGCTGGGTCTGGTACGCGGGCTGGGCGGACAAGATCGCCACGGTGCTCGGCGCGGCGAACCCGGTCGCGGGGCCGTACTTCTCGTTCTCGGTGCCCGAACCGACCGGGGTGGTCGGCGTGCTCGCGCCGCAGACCTCCTCGCTGCTCGGCCTGGTGAGCGTGCTGGCGCCGGTGATCGCCACCGGCAACACCGTGGTCGTGGTGGCCAGCCAGGAACGGCCGCTGCCGGCGATCACCCTGTCCGAGGTGCTGGCGACCTCGGACGTGCCGGGCGGCGTGGTCAACATCCTCACCGGCCGCACCGGCGAACTCGCGCCGTGGCTCGCCGCGCACGCCGACGTGAACGCCCTGGACCTGACCGGCGCCCCGGAGTCGATGACCGCCGACCTCGAACGCGCCGCGGCCGGCACCGTCAAGCGGGTGCTGCGCGCCCGGCCGGCCGAGCCGGACTGGACCGAGGCCCCCGACATCTCCCGGCTGCGCGCGTTCCTGGAAACCAAGACCGTCTGGCATCCGAAAGGCAGGTGATCACCGACATCCGATCCGAATGCAAACAATGGTTCGGCCACTGGTAGGGATTCCGGCCGATTCGGCCGCCAGGCCACGACCGATGTCATAGCCTGGACGATCGAGTGGGAGCCGCGGGGGGCTGGCCCGCGTCTGAGCCTGCAGGAGGGGACAGATGACGCACGAGGATCGGATTCCACCGCCGCCGCCCCCACCGGGCTACGACGCCGAGGAAGCCGCGTTCCAGTCGTTCACCAGGGGGTTCCGCCCGCTGGCCGACGGGTTACGCACCGACGGTCTGGCGACCAACACCGGACTGGACGGCAACGTGTTCTCCCGGGTCGGCAACGAGGTCGGCCTCGCGGACGCGGTGCGCAACGCCACCCAGCGCCAGGTCGACCGGATCAACGGGCTGTCGACCAACACCGACGCGATGGCCGACGCGGTCGACAACACCTGGACCAACTACGTCAACCTCGAGGACGAGCACGTCCGCGGCATCCGCCAGGCCGGCGGTGAGCAAGCATGACGTTCACCGGCCCCATGGTGGAGACCCTGGTCTCCCCCGCCGCCGACGCGCAACGCCAACTCGCCACCGACGACGGCGCCATCGACGGCCTCGACCAGGTGCACGGCGGCGTGCAGACCGCCCTCAACAACTACGACACCGACGCCGGCGCCCGGACCAGGACGCTGCAGGAGGGCTGGGCGGGCGGCGCGTCGCAGCGGCAGGCCACCGACGCCGCCACCATGACCACCGCCGCGCGCGACATCAGCACCTACAGTGCCGAGGTCCAGTCGGCGGTGCGTGAGGCGGCCGGCATCCTCAAGGTCGGCCAGTCGACCAACCAGCGGCTGATCGACAACTTCATGGACCGTGCCGCCGCGTTGCTCTCGGCCGCCGCGGCGCTGCGCCAGGCGGGCGACCACGCCGGCGCGCAGGCCAAGATCTCCGAGCTGATCCGGCTCGCCGCCCAGATCTCCGGCGAGTCGAGCACCAACCTCGAGGCCGTGATGGGTCAGCTGACCGGCGTGGTCACCCGGCTGGACAACAGCGAGGGCGCCACCACCGCCCCCGCGAGCGCGCAGCCGGCGGCCCCGCCGGCCGCCTACACCTCCGGCGGCGGGGGCGGTGGCGGCGGCGACTCCGGTGGTGGCGGCGGAGGTGGGGGCGGCGGCGGTGGCGTGGTCACCAAGAAGCGGCTGCCGGTCGCGATCCCGCCCCAACCCGGCAGCGGAGTCGCGGTGAACCTGCCAGACGGCAGCACGGTGATGGCGCCCAACGAGACCGCCGCGCGGGCGGTCCGCGCCGCGCTCGGCCAACTCGGCGTGCCCTACGTGTGGGGCGGCACCTCGCCCGGCGTCGGCCTGGACTGCAGCGGGCTCACCCAGTACGCCTACGGCGAGGGCGGCCTGGACATCCCGCGCACCTCCCGCGAGCAGGACATCGGCGCCGAGGTCCCGTCGGCCGACCAACTGCTGCCCGGCGACCTGATCTGCTGGGAGGGCCACGTCGCCATGTACATCGGCAACGGCCAGATCGTCGAGGCGGGCGACCCGGTGCAGGTCGGCCCGCTGCGCACGACCAACGCCGGCATGCCCTTCGTCGGCTTCTACCGCCCGACCGGCTGACCCCGAATGCCGGGCACTTCGGGCACACTTGGGCGGGAGCACGGGGAGGGGACGTGGCGGAGATAGACATCGACCACGAGCTCGCGGTGGTGGACCGCCGCGTGCGCGCGGCGAGCGACCAGGCGGCGGCCGAGGTCGCCAGGTCGGGTCGGATCAGCGGCCGGGCGACCTCGCCCGACGGCACGATCAGCATCGAGGTCGCCCCCGGCGGGCTGCCGACCGATCTGCGACTGACCCCGGCGGCCCTGCAGGTCGACATGGAGACCCTCGCGCGGCGCATCGTCGCGGTCGCCGAGCGGGCGACCAGGCTCGCCGGCGGCAACATGCACAAGGCGCTGGCCCCGGTGGTCGGCGAGCAGGACCTCGAGTCGCTCGGCTACGTCCCGGTCGACGACGCCGACGCCGACCAGGACGCCGGCTTCGACGACCCGCTCAAGTACCGGGACGGCCGCCCGTGATCGACCGCGAGCCGCTCAACCGCAGCACCAAGCAGATGATCGACGACGGCCGCGCCCGCCAGGACGCACTGTCCCAAGTGGACAAGATCCTGGGCACGGTGACCGGCACCGCCCACGACCGCAACGAGACGGTCGAGGTCACCGTCGACGGCCGGGGCAAGCTCCTGCGGCTGTGGCTCGCCCCGGAGGCCGCCCGCTACGGCGCCGACGGGCTCAGCCAACTGATCGTGCGAGTCGCCGCCGTCGCGATGGACGACGCCACCCAGTCGGGTTACAACAAGGTCGCGCTGCTGCTCGGCGACAACCTCACCTACGCGCTCGAACAGCTCTCCGGCCGGGCCGCCCCCGCCAGGAGCCAACGCGACGGCGGTATCACCGCCGAGGAGTTCCAGGCACGCCGGGACGAGCGACAACGCCAGGCCACGACCGGTAAGGTCGACGAACGGGCAGGTGGCGAGGGTGTCGAACCGGATAACGAACTCGCCTCCTTCGACCCATCCTCGCTACGCTCCGACCGGTGATCCACCTCGAAGCCGGCACCCCGTAGAGTGCCGACGTTCCGTGTGCCCATGGATCGCGTGACCAGGAGGTCCAGCAATGTCTCAGGACATCGTCTCCATCGAGCTCGGCCTGCCGCAGGGCGACCTTGTGACGCTGTGGGCGCCGCGCTGGCGGGAGGACGGGGAGGAGTGGGAGGCCTTCCTCGGCCACGAGGACGACCTCTACGCCTTCCCCGACGCCGCGCACCTCGCGGCGTTCGTCCGCACGGTCACCGAGCACGACCTGTCCGACCATCCCGCGTGGGACGTGGTCCCCGAGCTGTCGGTGCCCGAGCTGCTGCCGGACGAGGCGCACACCTACGACCTCGTCGGGGTGCCCGAGCTCGCCGCCGAGGAGCCGGACACCTGGACCATCGGCGAGCTGGCCGACATCGTCGCCATCGTGCGCTCGCTGGCCGACGTGTGTGAGCTCGACGAGGTGCACGAGGTGCTGAACTCGGCCGCCGGGTTCTCCGTGCTCGAGCAGGGGACCTTCCCCTTCACCGGGCGCGAGGGCGAGAAGCTGTGGACCGACCTCGCGGAGACCATCGCCCAGCGGTGGGACGAGGTGCTCGACGCCATCGACGACGTCGTGCTCGTGCCCGAGGTCGACAAGGCGATCCTGGACCAGACCACCGACGAGCTGGCCGCGTACCAGGCGGAGTCCGAAGAGGCCGAGGACGCCCTGGACGCGGAGGACGCCGAGGACGTCGACACCGAGACCGACGACGAGGAGTCCGAAAAGGACACCGCGGTGGTGGTGGCCGAGGACGAGGAGCCGGCGCCGGTCGGCTTCTGGGGCGAGGTCGGCATCGACCCGATCAAGATCGTCACGGTCGAGGCGGAGTACTACACGCTGCGCTGCTACCTCGACGACGAGCCGATCTTCCTCGGCTCCGATGGCAAGATCACGGTGGCCAAGTCCCCGCGCGCACTGGCCAAATACCTCGCCACCGCCCCGGAGGACAACGACCTGGCCGAGGTGTCGACCTGGGAGGAAGTCGCCGCCAAGGCCACCGACGGCAGCCTCGAGCTGGACGTGGAGACCGACAACACCTACGTGCTCAACGGTCTGGCCGAGGATCTCGGCGAGGGCCCGGACACCGTCGACCCGGTGCAGCTCGACCTCGCGGTGGAGCTGCTCACCGACGCCGCGGACTGGGCCGACGACAAGACCGTGACCGAGGCGCTCGCCCAGTCGGAGAGCCTCGGCTGGCTGGTGTCGTTCATCCTGCGGCCGGACCCGACCAGGCTGGCCCCCAGCCCGCCGTTCGACACCGAGCAGCGGGCCTGGCAGAGCCTGGTCGAGTCCTTCGAGGACCGCCTGGAGCTGCGGCCGTAGCACCTCAGTCGAGCAACGCGGCGTAGCCCGGCTTGATGATCTCGTTGATGATGGCCAGGCGTTCGTCGAAACCGATGAACGCGGACTTCATCGCGTTGATGGTGAACCACTGCAGGTCCGCCAGGCCATAGCCGAACGCGTCCACGAGCGCGGCCATCTCGGTCGACGGCAGGCAGTTGGACATCAGCCGGTTGTCGGTGTTCACCGTGACCCGGAAGCGCAGCTTGGTCAGCAGGCCGATCGGGTGCTCGGCGATCGACGGCGCCGCACCGGTCTGCACGTTCGACGACGGGCACATCTCCAGCGGGATCCGCCGGTCCCGCACGTAGCTCGCCAACCGTCCCAAGTGGATGGTGCCGTCCTCGTCGACCTTGATGTCGTCGACGATCCGCACGCCGTGGCCGAGCCGCTCGGCGCCGCAGTACTGGATCGCCTCCCAGATCGACGGCAGCCCGAACGCCTCACCGGCGTGGATGGTGAAGTGCATGTTCTGCTGGCGCAGGTACTCGAAGGCGTCCAGGTTCCTGGTGGGCGGGAAGCCGGCCTCCGGCCCCGCGATGTCGAACCCGACCACGCCGCTGTCCCGGTGGCGCACCGCGAGCTCGGCGATCTCCAGCGACCTGGCGTTCTGGCGCATCGCGCACAGCAACGTGCCGATCCGGATCCGCTTGCCCCGCTCCAGCGCGCGCTGCTCGCCGAGCCGGAAGCCCTCCTGCACTGCGGCGACGATCGCGTCGAGGTGCAACCCCTTCTCGCTGAACAACTCCGGCGCGTACCGGACCTCCGCGTAGACCACGCCGTCGTCGGCGAGGTCTTCCGCGCACTCGGCCGCCACCCGCACCAGTGCGTCCTCGGTCTGCATCACGCCACAGGTGTGCGCGAAGGTTTCCAGATAGCGCACCAGCGAGCCGGAGTCGGCGGAATCGCGGAACCACCGGCCGAGCGCCTCGGTGTCGTCGGTGGGGAGATCGGCATAGCCAACGGCATCGGCGAGTTCGATCACCGTTGCCGGACGGAGTCCACCATCCAGGTGATCATGCAGCAGAACCTTGGGCGCGGAACGGACAACCTCCGGGGTCACCGGAACGGGGTTCGACGTCAACATGGCGCAACGGTACTCAACGGGGGATGTCACCCGATCGAGTAGCCACCGCGCCACGCAAGGTCAGCCCAGGTCATGGCATTTGCGTCACGATTCTCCACTGATTGGCCCAACATGACGATCATTAGACCTGCAACTAACTAACGGGTGGTGTATGGATGCGTTCCCGGAGTGGCTAGGCTCGCAGTGGCCGGCCCTGCCCCTCCCCACGACGAAGGTCACCTCTGTGAACGAGAACAATTCGACGGTGTCATTCGACCGGATGCGCAATATGCTGGTGCGTGCAGCCGAGATCCGTGAGAGCGAACAGCAGCAGATCTTCGACACCCTGGACGAGATCCACGCACGGCTGTCCCCCCTGGAGTCCATCGGCTCGGTGCGCAAGCGCCTGTCCGAAATGCCCGACCGGACCGAGCTGAACACCCTGAGCACCCGGGTCGAGGACGCGATCGCCCGGCTCGAGGCCCAGGACGGCGCCATCGCCGCGCTCACCCGCGCCGTCGAGGCCATCGTGGACAAGCTGGCCACCCCGTTCGCCCAGCTCGACGGCCGGCTCGACGGCGTGACCGGCCGGTTCGAGGGCGTCGCGGGGCGGATGGACGGCCTCGAGGACAAGCTGGCCAACATCCACCGCCGGATCGACGAGCTCGACGGGCACCTGGACAAGCACCTCGACAAGCAGGACCTCAAGCTCGACGCGCTGCCGGCGGCGGTGCACGGACCGGTGCGCGAACGGCTGGACCTGGCCGAGCAGAACCTGCGCGGCCGCGTCGACGAGGTCGACGGCGCGCTGCGCGGCCAGGTCGACGCGACGAAGGAGGCACTGCGCCAGTCGGTGTCCGAGGCGGTCGACAAGGTGCAGGGCAGGCTCGGCGACACGGCCAACGCGTTGCACAACAACATCGACGAGAAGGCCACCGGCGTGCGCGGCGCGGTCGCCGAGGCCCGCAAGTCGGTGCAGGACGCGATCGACGACACCAAGTCGACGGTCGACGGCACCGAGCGCCTGGAGTCGCTGGCGGCCAGGCTGGAGCAGGTGACCGGCCGTCTGGACTCGCTCACCACCCGACTCGACACCGTCGAGGACGGATTCACCCAGAAGATCGGCGAACTGGGTGGCGTGGTCACGGACGGTCTGCTCAAGGTCGAAGGCACCCTGACCAACCAGCCGGACAACGACCAGCTGGCGACGATGGTGCGCAAGAGCAACGAGGAGTCCGAGCGCCGCATCGGCGGCCACCTCGACGAGGCGATGGCCACCTTCGCCGAACTGATGATGGGCGGCGGCGCCCAGCCGCCGCGACCGCCGGCCACCCTGCCGCGGCAGACCGCCCGCCGCCGCAACGGAAAGCCCCAGAAGGTCATCCGCACCGACGAGGCCGACGACGCCGAAGCCACCTCCTGACCTGACACCCGCGAACGCCCCCGGCCGCCAGACACCGGGGGCGTTCGCACGCCAGCCGAACGTCGCCCCCGACCGTTGAACCCGCAAACCCCCCGCGCCAGACAGCCGAGCCCGGAACGACGAACCCACCAGCCGGCAACGGTGGACTCGCGGGTGGCTAGGGGCGGAGGGTTTCCAGGACCAGTGGGGTGGTCGGGGGTGGGGTGTCGGTGACGGTGTAGGCGTGTTCGAGGGCCGTCAGGGCTGCGGGGATGGCGTGCTCGGTGTCGGTGCGTAGTTCCAGGATCGGGTCGCCGGTGGTGACCCGGTCGCCTGGTTTGGCGTGACAGATGATGCCCGCGGCGGCCTGTACCGGGTCCTCCTTGCGGGCGCGGCCGGCACCGAGGCGCCACGCGGCCACGCCGACCGCCCGCGCGTCCAGCGTCGCCAGCACCCCGTCGCGCTGGGCGGTCACCAGGTGGGTGTGCGCCGGCTGGGGCAGCGGAGCGTCCGGGTCGCCGCCCTGGGCGGTGATCATCGCGCACCACGTCTCGTACGCCCGGCCCGACGCCAGCACCTCCGCCGGGTCGACGGCGATCCCGGCCAGCGCCAGCATCTCCCGCGCCAGCGCCAGCGTCAGCTCCACCACGTCGGCCGGACCGCCACCACGCAGCACGGCCACCGCCTCGGCCACCTCCACCGCGTTGCCGACCGCGCGCCCGAGCGGCACCGACATGTCCGTGATCAGCGCCGAGACCCGTAGCCCGTGATCGACCCCGATCTCCACCAACGCCGAGGCCAACTCCCGCGCGGCGGCCACGTCCGGCATGAACGCGCCCGACCCGGCCTTGACGTCGAGCACCAGCGCGCCCGCGCCCTCCGCGATCTTCTTGGACATGATCGACGACGCGATCAGCGGCACACACTCGACCGTCCCGGTCACGTCCCGCAGCGCGTAGAGCTTGCGGTCCGCCGGCGCCAGCCCGGCCGTCGGCGCGCACACCACCGCGCCGACCGAGGACAGCTGCGCCCCGATCTCGGCCGTCGACAGCTGCGCCCGCCAGCCCGGGATCGACTCCAGCTTGTCCAGCGTGCCGCCGGTGTGCCCGAGTCCGCGCCCGGACAGCTGCGGCACCGCCGCCCCGCACGCGGCCACCAGCGGCGCCAGCGGCAGGGTGATCTTGTCCCCGACGCCGCCGGTCGAGTGCTTGTCCACGGTCGGCCGCCCGGCCGGCCAGGACAGCCGGTCCCCGGAGTCGATCATCGCCCTGGTCCAGCGGGCGGTCTCGGCGGCGGTCATCCCGTTCAGGAAGATCGCCATCGCCAGCGCCGACATCTGCTCGTCGGCCACCTCGCCCCTGGTGTACGCGCCGACGACCCAGTCGATCTGCTCGTCGGCGAGTCGGGCGCCGTCCCGCTTGGCCCGGATGACGTCGACCGCCGACATCGAGTTCACGGCAGGTCGTCCGGACCGAAGGCGTGGGGCAGGACCTCGCTCATCGGCATCGGCCCGACCGGGGTGTCCAGCAGGCAGTCCGGGCCGCCGAACTCGTAGATGACCTGCCGGCACCGCCCGCACGGCATCAACAGCTCGCCGTCGCCCCCTCGGCAGGCCACCGCGACCAGCCGGCCGCCGCCGGTGAGCCGCAGCTGGCCGACCATCGTGCACTCGGCGCACAGACCGAGGCCGTAGGAGGCGTTCTCCACGTTGCAGCCAACGACCTGCCGGCCGTCGTCCACCACCGCGGCCGCACCGACCCGCAGCCCGGAGTACGGGCAGTAGGCCGAGGCCGCCGCCGTCGTCGCCGCCGCGCGCAGCTCATCCCAGTTCATCTGGTCGACGCTAGTCACCTTCGCCTCGCCGGTATGGCAGTCCGTCCGCGGCGGGTGGGCGTAGTCGCTGGGCCGCGAGCGCCAGTACGACCAGCGTGATGATGTGCGGGGTGTAGGCCAGGAACTCGGTCGGCAGCTCGTCGCTGGCGTAGTACAGCACGTACACCGCCACCGCACCGGCCGCCGCCAACGCCGCGCTCAGCCACTTGCGCCGGAACAGCTGCCACACCACCATCAGCCCGGCCGCGATCACCGCCGCGTAGAGCAGCGCGTGCACGGTCGCCGGTCCCGACGAGAGCCGCAGCCCGTCGGCGTAGCCGAACAGGCCGGCGCCGGCCAGGGTGCCGCCGGGCCGCCAGTTGCCGAAGATCATCGCGGCCAGGCCGATGAACCCGCGGTTCGCGGTCTGGCCCTCGGAGTAGATGGCCGGGCTCGAGCCGAGCACGAGCGCGGCCCCGCCGAGACCGGCGAACCCGCCGGAGGCGATCACGGCCACGTACTTGTGGTAGTACACGTTCACGCCGAGCGACTCGGCCGCGACCGGGTTCTCCCCGCAGGAGCGCAGCCGCAGCCCGAACCGGGTGTGCCACAGCACGACGTAGGTGGCGACCACCAGCGCGATCGTGATCAGCAGCATCGGCGACACCTTGGTCACCAGCCCCCGCACCAGCCCGGCGACGTCGGAGATCACCACCCGCTGCTCGGCCTCCAGCTCGCCGAGCCAGTCGGCGAGCGGCTGCGCGGAGAACGTCTCGAACCGCTCGATCGGCGGCGAGTCGCGCGGGTTGTTCGACAGCGGCGCGAACAGCAGCGTGGACAGGTACTTCGCCACGCCGAGGCCGAGCAGGTTGATCGCCACCCCGGAGACGATGTGGTTGACGCCGAAGCTCACGGTGGCGATCGCGTGCAGCACGCCGCCGAGCGCGCCGAAGACCGCGCCGGCGATCACCGCGACCCACGGCCCGCCCTGCAGACCACCCCAGGCCGCGCCCCAGGTGCCGAGGATCATCATGCCCTCGAGCCCGATGTTGATCATGCCGGACCGCTCGGCCCAGATGCCGCCGAGGCCGGCCAGCAGGATCGGCATCCCGAGGGTCACCGTGTTCTGCATGGTCGACGACGAGGTCAGGCGCGGCTCGCCGGTGAGGTAGGAGGTGGTGGCGAGCACCCCGATCACGCCGACGACGCCGATCACGAAGATCGCCCAGCCGGGCAGGATCCGCCGCCTCGGCGCCGTCGGCATGGTCATGCCGGACGCGCCGCCCGGCTGGACCTCGACCATGCTCATTTCGCACTCCCCGAGTCCGCGTCGACGGGTTCCGCGGTGCCCAGCGCGCGACCGACCCGGCGCTGTTCGGCGGCCAGGTCCATGCGCTTGACGATCTCGTAGGCGACCACCACCGAGATCACGATGGAGCCCTGCATGATCGTCGCGATCTCCCTCGGCACGCCGACGTTGTCCAGCGCGACTTGGGCCTTCTCCAGGAACGCCCAGAGCAGCGCGCCGAACGCGATGCCCACCGGATGGTTGCGGCCGAGCAGCGCGATCCCGAGCCCGGCGAACCCGTAGCCGTCGGCGAAGTTCAACGTGTAGGCGTGGTCGCGGCCGAGGATCTCCGGCATGCCGACCAGGCCGGCGACCGCGCCGGAGGACAGCAGCGCGACCACGATCATCTTCTTGGCGTTGACCCCACCGGCGGCGGCCGCGGTCGGCGACTCACCGGAGGCCCGCAGCTCGAACCCGACCCTGGTCCGCTGCATCACGATGCCGTAGACCGCCGCGGCGCCGACGGCCAGCAGCACCAGGCCGAAGATCGTGCCCCGGTCGCCGAGGTCGAGGCCGGGCACCTGGCCCGACTCCGGGATCCGCTCGGTGGAGACGTTGTTGCCAACAAGGATGCCGAAGTTGTCGCGGCGGATCAGGTAGGCGGCCAGCCCGAAGGCGATCGCGTTCATCATGATCGTGGAGAGCACCTCGTGCACCCCGCGAGTCACCTTGAGCACGGCTGGTAAGAGGGCCCAGAGCGCGCCGGCGACCGCAGCCACCACGAGGATCACCAGCCAGTGCAGCACCGGCGGCAGCACGAGCGTGCTGCCAACGATCGCCGCGACCACCGCGCCGATCCGGTACTGGCCCTCGACCCCGATGTTCAGCAGGTTCATCTGGAAGCCGATGGCCGCGGCCAACGCGGCCAGCATGTAGATGGCGGTGCTGTTGACGATGTCGACCGCGACCTGGCCCTCGCCGACCTGACCGATCATCACCCCGAGCGCGCTGACGGGGTTGGCACCCGACGCCAGCAGGGCGATCGCGCACAGCAACGCGGAGAACGCGATCGCCAGCGCGGGCGCCAGCAGCGACGAGCGCAGCTTGGCGCGCGTCCTGCCTCCGTTGAGCGGAGCATCGCCGCCGTTCACCGCTTCTCCCCTTCCGTGTCGTCCGGCCGCTCAGCGATGCCGGCTCCGGTGCCGTCCGGCCGTTCCACAGCCTCGGCCCCGCTGCTGTCCGGTCGCTCCCGTTCCTCCGGCGCGCCGGTGTGGTCGACGACCAGTTGCCCGGCCGCGTCGACCTCGCCGGCGCCGGTCATGGCCGAGCCGAGGTCCTCCGGCGTCACCGTGGCCGGGTCGGCGTCGGCGACGAAGCGGCCGCGCAACATGACCTTGATCGAGTCGGACAGGCCGATCAGCTCGTCGAGGTCGGCGGAGACCAGCAGCACGGCCAGCCCACGAGCCCGCGCGGCACGGATCTGGTCCCAGATGGCCGCCTGCGCGCCGACGTCGACGCCACGGGTCGGGTGGGAGGCGATCAGCAGCGCCGGATCGCCGGAAAGCTCCCGGCCGATCACCAGTTTCTGCTGGTTGCCGCCGGACAGCGACGCGGCGGCGACGTCGATGCCGGGGGTGCGCACGTCGAACTCCTCGACGATGCGCTGGGTGTCCCGGCGCGCGCCGGCGATGTCGAGCATCGCGCCGCGCGCGGTCGGCGGCCTGGTCTGGTAGCCGAGGATCCGGTTGGCCCACAACGGTTGGGTGAGCAGCAGCCCGTGCCGGGTGCGGTCCTCGGGGATGTAGCCGATGCCGGCCTTGCGCCGGGTCAGCGTGCCGGCTCTGGTCAGGTCCCGGCCGGCGAGCAACACCCGGCCGGCGGACAACTTGCGCATGCCCATGATCGTCTCGACCAGCTCGGTCTGCCCGTTGCCCTCGACCCCGGCGACGCCGAGCACCTCACCGGAGTGGACCACGAGGTCCAGCGAGTCGAGCAGCGCCCGACCGTCCGGGGTGCGCAGGGTGAGGCCCTCGACCTGCAGGACCTCGAGGTCGGTGACCGTCGAGGTACGGGTCTGCGGACTGGGCAGTTCGCTGCCGACCATCATCTCGGCCAGCTGGCGGCTGGTGACGGTGCTCGGGTCGACCGTGCCGACCGTGGTGCCGCGGCGGATCACGGTGACCATGTCCGCGATGGCCCGGACCTCGTCGAGCTTGTGGGAGATGAACAGGAACGTGTAGCCGTCGGCGCGCATCGAGCGCAGGGTGTCGAACAGCTCGTCGACCTCCTGCGGGACGAGCACCGCGGTCGGCTCGTCGAGGATGACGATGCGGGCGCCGCGGTAGAGCACCTTGAGGATCTCGACCCGCTGCCGGTCGGCCACGCCGAGGCGCTCGACCAGCGTGTCCGGGTCGACGTCCAGACCGGTCGCGCCGGCGAGCTCGCGGACCCTGGCCCGTGCTTTGCGGCCGATGCCGTGCAGGCCCTCGGCGCCGAGGACGACGTTCTCCAGGACGGTCAGGTTGTCGGCGAGCATGAAGTGCTGGTGCACCATGCCGATGCCGGCCTTGATGGCGTCTGCCGGGGACCGGAAGCTGACCGGCGCGCCGTGCACCGCGATGGTGCCCTCGTCCGGGCTCTGCATCCCGTAGAGGATCTTCATCAGGGTCGACTTGCCGGCGCCGTTCTCCCCGCAGAGGGCGTGCACCTCGGCCACGCGCACGGTCAGGTGCACGTCGGAGTTGGCGACCACGCCAGGGAACCGCTTGGTGATGCCGGTCAGCTCGACAGCGGTATCGGTCATCGGATGACGCCCTTCTCTCACGTCAAACCCGTGGGTGCACAGCTGGTAAGCCGTGCACCCACGGGTTCGCCGCCGATCGTCAGCTGCCGGCCGGGGTGTCCGCGACCGTTACCTTGCCGTCGATGATCTGCTGCTTGTACGCGTCGACCCACTCCTGGGTCTCGGCGTCGATCTTGCCGCCGGTGGTGGAGTAGCCGACCCCGTCCTCCGCCAGGTTGAACACCGGCGGGAGGCTCCCGAGGTCCTTCGCCGCGACCGCGGCGATGTAGTCGAACACCGCGACGTCGACCCGCTTGAGCATGGACGAGATGATCACGTCCTTGTACTCCGCGACGGTCTCCTGGTTGTACTGGTCGGAGTCGACGCCGATGGCCATCACGTTGGCCTCCGACGCCGCGGCGAACACACCCTTACCGGACGCGCCCGCGGCGTGGTAGATGACGTCGGCACCCTCGTCGATCAGGCCCTTCGCGGTCACCTGGCCCTTGGGCGCGTCGGTGAAGCCGGTCAGGTCACCGGCCTCGGTGATGTACCGGGAGACCACGTTGGCATCCGGCGCGACGGCCTTGACGCCCTGCTCGAAGCCGGCCTGGAACTTCTGGATCAGCGGGACGTTGACGCCGCCGACGAAGCCGATCGTGCAGCTCTCGCTCTTCAGCGCGGCGATGACGCCGACCAGGAACGAGCCCTCGTGCTCGGCGAACCCGAGGAAGGTGACGTTCTTGGGCGCGCCCTCGGCGAAGCCGTCGACCACCGCGAAGTTCACGTTCGGCTGCTGCTTGGCGACCGCGACCGCCGCCTCGGAGTACGCGAAGCCGACCGCGATGATCGGGTTGTGCCCTTCCTGGGCCAGCTGGCGCAGCCGGGTCTGCTTGGCGTCCTCGCTCTCCTGGTCGGTGGCCGTGAGCTCCTTGGTGTTCTCCTTCTTCACACCCAGGTCGGCGACGGCGTCGTCGAGCCCGGCCGCGGCCGAGTCGTTGAACGACGCGTCACCACGGCCGCCGATGTCGAAGGCGAGACCGACCTTGAGCGTGCTGCCGTCGACGTCGGCCGCGGTCTCGGACGTACTGGTCGTTCCCTCGGCTGCCGCCGGCTTGTCCACGGTCTGACAACCCGCCGCGGCACCGTTCTGGTTGCCTGGCGGATCGTCCGAGGATGCGGAATCCTTCGCACACCCAACCACGGACAGCACGCTGGTCAGAGCGATCGCGGTGACCGCGACTCCCCGCTTGAAGCGCAAGGCTTTCTCCTCCCGGGCTCCTTACGCCCGGCGAGCACCGGACGCAAACTTATTCGCGAGACCGTACTCCGCAGCAGGTCGAGCGCTACCGCCACGTAGACGCGCGTGACCCAATCGTTTTCGGTCTTGAGTCCGGTATGCACGGAGAGTGAACATCTGCGTGCGGTCTGACAGATCGCGCCGGCTTGTATCACACGACCCCGACAATCCACGGCCTCGAAGGCCCCTCACCGGCGACTTGTCCACAACCCACCCAGTTGTCCACAGGTTCGCCGGCACACCCCGCACCCCCGCCGTTCCCCCGGCACTATCGAGGCATGCGATCCCACCAGCCAGCACTCACACCGACGCCCGCTCGTCCACCACCCGGAAGGCGATGCCCGCCCGCGTCAGCCGGTTGATCAACGCCTCGCCCATGGCGACGGCGGTGGTCACCTGGCCGGCGGTGGCCGGCAGGTCGTCGAAGGCCAGGCACAGCGCCGACTCGCCGAGCATCTTGGCGGTCTCCCCGTAGCCGGGGTCACCGCCGCTGACCTCGGCAAGCACCCGCCGCCCACCACCCTCGGCGACGAACCGCACGCGGAACCACGACCGGGCCCGCAGGTCGGCGTCCGGCCCGGCCCCCGGGCTGAACCGGCTCAACATCAGCTTGCGCACCGGCGGGAGCTGCGCGAGCAGCACGAGCGCGCCGACCCCACCGGTCACCGCGGCGGCGAACGGCAACCGCCGGATCGCGATGTTGTGGCCGTAGGAGAAGTCCGGCCCGTAGTGGGGCAACGCCCGCGCCGAGCGCAGCACGACCAACGGGTCGACGAACGGTGCCGGCAGCGCCCACGCGCCGACGGTCCTCTCGTAGCGGGGGACCGCCTTGGCGCCGTGCACGCTCCGGTCGGCCGGCCGCTCCTCGACCTGCCGACGCCGCGCGGCGATCGAGGCCGCCTTGCGCAACCGGGAGGCGGCGGTGATCGCCGAGTGCATGGTGCCGCTGGAGGCCGTGGCCGAGACCGAGACGTAGGCCTGGACCTGGATGGGCACGTCCGCCGGCAACTGCGCCACGGTGAAGTAGGTGCCGAGGTCGGCGGGAATGGAGTCGAACCCACAGCAGTGCACGAGCCGGGCGCCGGTGGCGACCGCCCGGTCGTGGTAGCCGAGGTACATCCGGTCGACGAACTCGGGCTCGCCGCTGAGGTCGAGGTAGTCGGTGCCCTCGTCCGCGCAGGCGGCGACCAACGGTTCGCCGTAGGCGAGGTAGGGCCCGACCGTGCTGGCCACGACCCGACTCCGCGCGGCGATGTCGCGCAGCGAGTCGACATCGGTGATGTCGGCGTGCAGCAGTTCCAGCTTCGCGCAGTCCGGGTTGATCGTCGCCAAGCGGTCGCGCAGGGTTTCGAGCTTCGCCCGGTCCCGACCGGCCACCGCCCACCGACAACCGACCGGCGATTCCGCCGCCAGGTACTCGGCGGTCAACCCGCCGGTGAACCCGGTAGCCCCGAACAACACCACATCGAACTCACGGCCCACCGACATGCCAGAAACCCCTTTCCTACTCGCAAGTAGCCGACCCTACCCACCCGTCCCCGAGCGGGCATCGACCCGCCGCCCCCGAAGTTAGGATCCCGTCATGGCCCAGCCCGACCTCCAACGCACGGTCACCAGGAACACGAACGACATCATCGCCATCTACGAAATCACCACCGAGATCAACGAGAGTGTCCAGGGTCTGACCCGGACAGTCCACGCCCTGGACCAACGAGTTCAGGGCATCGAACAAACAGTCCAGGGCATCGGACACACCGTCCACGGCCTCGACAAGAAACTGCTCAACCACGACCGCCGATTCACCGAACTGGACCGGAAGTTCGCTGGACTGGACCAGAAGTTCACCGGACTCGACCAGAAATTCTCTGGGCTCGACCAGAAGTTCACCGGACTCGACCAGAGGCTCACCGGACTCGACCAGAGGCTCACCGGACTCGACCAGAAGTTCACTGGGCTCGACCAGAAACTGCTCGACCACGACCAACGGTTCACCGAACTGGACCTCAAGTTCGTCGGCCTTGGGCAGAGGTTCACCGGACTCGAACAGAAGGTCGCCAAGCTCGACCACAGATTCACCGGGCTTGAGCACAAGTTCACCGGACTGGACCAGCGGGTCTCCGGACTCGACGAACGGGTCTCCGGACTCGACGAGCGAGTCAGCAGCCTCGAGCAGAAGGTCGACGGACTCGACAAGAAGGTCGCTGGACTCGATCACACCGTCGCCGAACTCAGCGAGAAGTTCACCGGACTCGAGCAGAAAGTCGACGTGCTCGCGGAGCAGCAGCATCAGCACGGCATCCGGCTGGATCGCATCGGGGACAAGGTGGACTCGCTCGGGGCGCAGTTGGCGGAGGTGCTCACCATCGTCCGGAGTGGAGCTGGGAAGGCCGGCGACAGGGCGTGACGGTGTTGGCCCGCCGCCGTGGCGGCGGGCCAACACCCGGTCAGGTCCAGAACACCGCCAACCCGACGTTCAGCACGACCAGGCCGCCCAGCGTCGGGTTCAGCCACGACGGTGTCGTCTTCCTCAACGTGAACGTCAGCGCCAACCCGCCGATCACCAACAGCACCAGCAGTTTGATGCCGAGCTTCATGTTGTTGTATTCGGCATCCGTTGCGGGCGCCAGCAACTGCAGCGCCAGGCCAGTCACCAGCTGCAACCCGGCGCCGTGCAACCACCCGGCGTTCGGCGGCCCATCCGTGGTCGCCCGGCGCTGCACCAGGAACGAACCGACCAGCACAGCCATACCGAGCAGATGGAGGAACACCAGCAACAGCCGCACGAACTCCACGAAAAGTCTCCTTGGGTCGGCCAGGCCGGGTCAGCCCGTGGTAGCACCCCAGTTCTAGCAGGTCCACCGGACGCGACCGCGACGACCGGTTCTGGCGCCAGCCGGTCAGCTGTCACCTGGCCGGTCGAGGACCTTCGCGCGCGCCTCGGCATACCGCTCGCGCAGGCCCGGGGTCGGCTCGCCGGTCACCTGCTCGACCGAACCGAGTCGCCACCGCGGTGGGCTGTCGGTACCGGTCAACGCCCACGCCGCCTGCCTGGCCGCGCCGTCGGCGACGTACTCGCCCGGCTCCGGCACGACGACCGGCCGGCCGAGGACCAGTGGCGCCAGCTGCCGCACGGCCACCGACCGCGCCCCGCCACCGATCAGCAGGATCCGGTCCGCTCGGCAACCCTGCGCCACCAGCGCGTCCATCGCGTCGGCCAGTCCACACAGCACGCCCTCCACCGCGGCCCTTGCCTGATGCTGCGGAGTCGCGTTGACCAGGCGCAGGCCGTGCAGGGCGCCGGTCGCCGTTGGCAGGTTCGGGGTGCGTTCGCCCTCCAGGTACGGCACGAGCACGAGGCCGTCGGCGCCGGGCGGGCCGGTCAGCGCCAGCTCGGCGAACGTGTCGTAGTCGACGCCGATCATCCTGGCGACCATGTCCAGGACCCTGGCGGCGTTGAGGGTGCACACCAGCGGCAGGAACCGGCCGGTCGCGTCCGCGAAGCCGGCCACCAGACCGGACGCGTCGGCGCTCGGCTTGTCGGCCACCGCGAACACCGTGCCCGACGTGCCGATCGACACCACCACGTCGCCCGGTTCGGCCGCCACGCCGAGCGCGGCGGCCATGTTGTCCCCGGTGCCGGCGCCGACCAGCGCACCGGTGGGCAACCGGCCGGCGGTGTCCGATGGGCCGAGCACGGCCGGCAGTTCCGGGACCCGGCCCATGGCCAGCTCCAGCAGGTCCGACCGGTACTTGCCGGTCGCCGGCGCGTAGTAGCCGGTGCCGGACGCGTCGCCGCGGTCGGTGGTCAGGTCGGCGATGTCCCCGCTGCCGCGCAGTTTCCACATCAGATAGTCGTGCGGCAGGCAGACCGCCGCGGTCTCGGCCACCGACGCCGGCTCGTGTTCGGCCAGCCAGCGCAGCTTGGTCACGGTCACCGACGCCACCGGGACGACCCCGACCGCGTCGGCCCAGGCGGCCGGGCCGCCAAGCTCCTCGATGAGCGCCGCCGCCGCCGGTGCGGAGCGGGTGTCGTTCCACAGCAGCGCGGGCCGGACCACCTCACCGGCCGCCGACAGGCACACCATGCCGTGCTGCTGGCCGGCGACCGAGACGGCGGCGACGTCCTCGACGCCACCGGCCCGCTCGGCCGCCAGCCGCAACGCGTCCCACCACGCCGCCGGATCGACCTCAGTCCCCTCCGGATGCCGGGCGGTCCCACTGCGCACGAGCGCACCGGACTCCGCGTCCCGCACCACGACCTTGCAGGACTGGGTCGACGAGTCGATCCCGGCCACCAGCGGCATGGTCACCACCTCCGACAACTGACTACTAGGACGATGCCTACCTACTAGTCAACTAGAACCTGACGTCGACGAGGTAGTCATACCCGGTCTCGGCACAGCGCAGGGCGTCCACCGGCTCGTCGTTCTCGACGATGTATTCGTCGACCTCCAGCGGCCAGTTCTTCCGGAAGATCCGGGGGAAGTCGATGTTCCCCTCGCCGAGGTCGGCGAAGCCGCCATCGGGCGCCCGGTCCTTCACGTGGTACTGCTTGACCCGCCCAGCGACCTTGTAGAACTCGCGCACCGGATCGGCCCCGCCGACCACCACCCAGTACAGGTCCATCTCCAGGCTCACGTTGCGCCGCGAGGTCCCGTTCACCAGCACGTCCCACGGCCGCACGCCATCGATCGCGGCGAACTCGTGCGCGTGGTTGTGGTAGCCGAACTCGATCCCGGCCCGCCGGTAGAGCTTGCCGGCCGCGTCGAGCCTGCCGGCGAACTCCCGCCACTCGGCCAGTGTCGGGTAGTTCGCGTACGCCACGTTGCTCTTGCGGTTGCCGAGGATCTTCGCGTCGGCGATGGCCTGGTCGAGGTCGCCGTCGATGCCGACATGCGTCGAGCTGGCCCGCAGGTGGAAGCGGTCCAGGATCCTGCGGAACTCGGTGGCGGTGCGGCCGTAGGTCCCGGCCAGCTCCACCTTCCGGTAGCCGATGTCGGCCAGCGCCGAGAGGGTGCCCTCCAGGTCGGTCTCGAGGACCGACCGCAGGGTGTAGAGCTGGATGCTGATCTTGTCCCGGGGCACCCGCTTGGACCACCAGCGGCCAGTGCCATCGGCACTCGCGGTGGCGGGTAACGCCGCCGCCGCGCCGGCCGCGACCGCACCGGCCGCCGCCCCGCGCAACATCGTCCTTCTGGAGAGAGCCATGCCGAATCCCTTCCGTGCAATCAGTCCTTTGTGGAGAACGCGGCGTCGAAGGCGGCCGTCGGCTTGTCGAAGATGAGGTTCCGGATGAAGGTCACGGCCTCCTCTGCGCCACGCAGCCGGTCCATGCCGGCGTCCTCCCACTCCACCGAGATCGGCCCGGTGTAGCCGATGGCGTTGAGCGCGCGGAACGACTCCTCCCACGGCACGTCGCCGTGGCCGGTGGACACGAAGTCCCAGCCCCGCCGGGGATCGGCCCACGCGAGGTGGCTGCCGAGCCGGCCGTTGCGCCCGTCGAACCGCTTCTTGGTGTCCTTGCAGTCCACGTGGTAGATCCGGTCGGCGAAGTCGAGAATGAACCCGACCGGGTCGAGGTCCTGCCACACGAAGTGCGACGGGTCCCAGTTCAGCCCGAACGCCGGCCGGTTGTCCACCGCGGCCAGCGTCCGCTTGGTCGTCCAGTAGTCGTAGGCGATCTCCGACGGGTGCACCTCGTGCGCGAACCGCACACCCACCTCGTCGAACACGTCCAGGATCGGGTTCCACCTGCGGGCGAAGTCGGCGTACCCGTCATCGATCACCTCCTGGGACACCGGCGGGAACATCGCGACGTACTTCCAGATCTTCGACCCGGTGAACCCGATCACCGTGGACACACCGAGCTTGGCGGCGGCCCGCGCGGTGTCGGCCAGCTCGGCCGCGGCCCGCTGGCGCACGCCCTCTGCCTCGCCGTCACCCCAGATCCGCGCCGGCAGGATGTTGCGGTGCCGCTCGTCGATCGGGTCGTCGCAGATCGCCTGTCCGACAAGGTGGTTGGAGATCGCCCAGACCTTCAGACCGTGGGACTCCAACTGCGCGAGCTTGTTCGCCACGTAGTCGTCCTCGGCCAGCGCCCGGTCCACCTCGAAGTGGTCGCCGGAGCAGGCGATCTCCAGCCCGTCATAGCCCCACTGCGCGGCGAGTTTGCACACCTCCTCGAACGGGAGGTCGGCCCACTGGCCGGTGAACAAGGTGACTGGTCGACTCATCGTCGAACTCCTTCCGGTACGCCGATTCCTTGCAGTCGCAACAGCAGGTCGTGCACTTCGGTGGCGCCAAGCGCCCCGCCCGGTTCGGCATCGGGCACCGAGCAGAGCAGCACCGGCCCGTCCTCCGGCCGATCGGGCAGCCTGCCGTGGGAACCCCGCACACAGGTCGGGTCGAGCGGCACCACGCTCATCGCGTAGCGCAGCCCGGCCTTCTTGCGCACCAGGTTCATCCCGGCCTTGGCCTTGGCCAACTTGTCGGCCGGGTCGAAGAACAGCTCGGCCGGGTCGTAGCCCGGCTTGCGGTGGATCTCCACCCCACGCGCGAAGTCCGGCGCGCGGTCGTCGTCGAGCCAGTAGTAGTAGGTGAACCAGGCGTCCGGCTCGGCGGTGACCACGAACTCCCCGGCCCGGGGATGGTCGATGCCGTACCGGGACTGCTCGTCGCGCCCGAGTACCTCGTCCACCCCTGGCAGTCCGCCGAGCAGGTCGCGCACCCTCGGCAGGTCCTGCTCGTCGTCGACGTACACGTGCGCGACCTGGTGGTCGGCCACGGCGAAGGCCCGCGAGGTCCACGGGTCCAGGTACTCCATGCCGGCCTGGGTGTAGACCTCGAGCAGCCCCTCGGTGCGCAGCAGCCGGTTGATATCGACCGGGCGGCGCACCGGCGTGATGCCGTACTCGGACAACGCGACCACGGTGGCGCCCGCGTTCTGCGCGTCGGCAAGCAGCGGGCCGAGCGCGGCGTCCACCGCGCGCGCGGCGCTGGCGGCCTGCGGCGCGTCCGGGCCGAAGCGCTGCAGGTCGTAGTCCAGGTGCGGGACGTAGACCATGAGCAGGTCCGGGTGGTGCTCGGCGAGCACCTTGCGGGACGCGCCGATGATCCACTCGCTGGACCGCAGGGACGCGGTCGGGCCCCAGTACTGGAACAGCGGGAACTCGCCGAGCGCGCCGACCAGCTCGTCGTGCAGGGCGGGCGGGCGCACGTAGGCGTCTGGCGACTTGCGGCCGTCGGCGTGGTAGATCGGCCGCGGGGTCACCGTGATGTCGGTGCTCGCGCCCATGGCGTACCACCAGCACACGTTCGCCGTGGTGAACTCCGGGTGCCGGGCGCGCGCGGTCTCCCAGACCTTGTCGCCGGACACCAGCCGGTTGTGCTGGCGCCACAGGTGGACCTCGCCGACGTCGCGGAAGTACCAGCCGTTGCCGACGATCCCGTGTTTGGCCGGCATCGTGCCGGTCAGGAACGTCGACTGCGCGCTGCAGGTCACCGCCGGCAGCACGGTGCCCAGCTCGGCCTGCCAGCCTCTGTGGGCCAGCGCGGACAGGTTCGGCATGTGCCGCAACAGTTTCGGCGTCAACCCGACGACGTCGAGCAACACCAGCTGAGTGATCGACTTGGTCACCGGACCCCTCCCTCCTGGCCGAGCAGCTGGGCGGCGGCCCAGCGCAGCTCGGCGGCGATGCCGCGGATCAGGGCGGTGTCCCCGCCGTTGCCCGCGGTCTCGGGCAGCACACTCCAGGTGTAGGTCTCCACCTCGATGTGCGGCAGATCATCCACAGTGGACTCAAGGGCGGCGACGGCGGCCCGCAGCACGTCGGTGGTCGCCGACAGCGGGGCGGCCGGGCGGGCGTGCAGCGGCACATGGAAGTGCACCCGCCAGGTGCGCTTGGCCGGCAGTTCGGCCAGCGCCTGGGGCAGATCGTCCGCGCCGAGCACCACGCCGTCGCCGGTGCGCTCGCGCACCTGGTGCAGGTAGCGCGGTTCGGTGAAGTCCGCGAGCGCCAGCTGGGCCGGTTCGCTCGCCGGGTCCTCCACCTGCAGCGCGGCCGAGGCCTGCACCTTGACCACCGACAGGCCCGCCCGGTGGATCGCGGCGACCGTCTCGGCCGGGTCGGCGAAGGACACCGCGAGGTGGCAGGTGTCCAGGCACAGTCCGACATAGCGCGGGTCGACCCGGGGCGCGAGCCAGCGCACCGCGTCGGCCACGGTGTCCAGCACACACCCTGGCTCTGGCTCGACGGCGAGCCGGATCGGCCGCCCGTCGCGGTCGGCGATCCCGGCCAGCACCGCGGTCAGCTCGGTGAGCGCCGCGGTGGCCGCGGCGTCGTCGGCCTCGTCCCACGGGGTGCGCCAGGACAGCGGCAGGGTGGAGATGCTGCCGTAGGTGGCCGAGTCCGGCAGCAGGTCGGCCAGCACGGTCGCGCAGTCCAACGTGTACTCGAGCCGGCGCCGGTCAGTCCACTGCGGACGGTACACCGAGTGCTTGACCACCTCGTCGTGGAAACCGCCGTAGGGGAAGGCGTTCAGCGTGTACACCTCGAGCCCGCGCGCGTCCAGCTCGGTGCGCAGCCGGGCGCGCGCCGCAGGGTCGTCGGCCAGCACCGAGGCGAGCCCGGCCGGCAACCACAGCCCGAGCCCGAGCACGTCGACGCCGACCAGCCTGCGCACCGGTTCGGCGTACCGGTCCAACTGCGCCAACACACCCGGCAGGTCCTCGGCCGGGTGCACGTTGGTGCAGTAGGACAGTGGCGTCACGCGCCACCGCCGCGCAGCACCGAGTTACCGGCGAAGGTCTCGCCGGACGCGGTGAACCCCGGTAGCTCGTCGAGCACCAGCCGGTCGCCCTGCCCGTAGAACTCCACCGGGTTCTGCCACAGCACTTTGTCCACATCGGACTCGTCGAAGCCGGCCTCGAGCATGGCCAGGCCGGTCTTGTAGGTCTTCAACGGGTCCGAGCGGCCCCAGTCGGCGGCCGAGTTCACGATCATCCGGTCGGTGCCGTACTCGCGCAGGATCGCCACCATGCGCTGCTCGTCCATCTTGGTGTCCGGGTAGATGGAGAAGCCCATCCAGCAACCGGAGTCGGCGACCACGGCGACCGTCGGCTCGTTGAGGTGGTCGATCAGCACCCGGCCGGGCGGCAGGCCGGACTCGTCGACCACGTCCAGGGTCCGCCGGGTGCCGGCGAGCTTGTCCCGGTGCGGGGTGTGCACCAGCGCGGGCAGCTCGTGCTCGATGGCGAGCGCCAACTGCTTGGCCAGGACCGCGTCCTCCTCCGGGGTCATCGAGTCGTAGCCGACCTCGCCGACCGCGACCACGCCGTCCTTGGCGAGGTAGCGGGGCAGCACGTCGAGCACCTCGCGGCACCGGGGATCGTTGGCCTCCTTGGGGTTCAGCGCGATCGTGCAGTGGTGGCGGATGCCGAACTGCGCCGCCCGGAACCGCTCCCAGCCGATGAGGCTGTCGAAGTAGTCGGTGAACGACGCGACGCTGGTGCGCGGTTGGCCGAGCCAGAACGCGGGCTCGACCAACGCGCGCACGCCGACGGAGAACATCGCCTCGTAGTCGTCGGTGGTCCGCGAGGTCATGTGGATGTGCGGGTCGAAGATCCTCACGAGCGAACCTCCAGCAGTCGTTCGGCGTCGGCCGGGACGTCCCGGCCGGCGGCGCGTCGTTCCTGCGCGTAGTCGGCGACCATGCGCAGCAGCTCGCTGTCGGCGCGCCGGTCGAGATCGGCGACCGCGGCCAGCGGCACCCCGACGAACAGGCACTTGAGCACGCCGTGGCGCCAGGTGTGCGCGTCCAGGTTCCTGGCCGCGAACTCACCCATCGCGCCGGCCACCAGCCGGATGTCGTTGGCGCGCAACGCGTCCTTGACGATCTCCAGTCCGGTTTGGGCGATCGTGGCCGGCAGTGCTGGCAGGCCGCGCAGCACGCCTCGCCGTTCGGCGTCGTCGCCGTAGCGGTACAGCCGGGAGACCTCCTCGGCCAGCGTGTCGCCGTCGAGCACCTCGGCCAGCACGGTGAGCAGCCGGGTGCGGGCGAGGTCGTCGACGGTGCCGTGCACCAGGCCCTGCTGGTCGGACTCGGGGCGCAGGGCGGCGCGGCCGACCTTGCGCCCGACGGCGGGGAACAACGTCGCGATCGTGCCCGGGTCGGCGCGGACCCGGCGTTCGGCATCGACCAACCAGGGATGGTCCACCTGTGTCACCCACTCCACCTCGCGTTCCTCTGCTCGTTGCGCCGGGTCGGGCACCAGTGCCGCCCGCAGCGCGCCGATCGCCCTGGCCGCCACGGTCGGGGCCGCGTGGCTGTGCCGGGGCAGTTCGACCGCCGCGATCCCGCTGTAGCCGACCTCGGTCAGCGCGGCCAGGGTCGCCGGCAGGTTCAGCTCGCCCTCGCCGAACTCCAGGTGCTCGTGCACCCCGGGACGCATGTCGTCGAGCTGCACGTTGACCAGCAGGCCGGCGGCCTCGCGGATGCACGCGGCCGCGTTCATCGGCTCGACCGCGACGCAGTGGCCGACGTCCAGGGTGATGCCGAGCGGTTCGGGGGCGTCGAGGTCGGTGTGCAGGCGCAGCGCGTCGGCGAGGCGCTCGACGAACATGCCGGGCTCCGGCTCGAGGCCGAGCCGGACCCCGCGCGCGGTCGCCTCCGCCAGCACGCTGGCCACGCCGGTGCGCATCCGCTGCCAGGCCACCTCGGGGTCCACTGTGGAGGGACGGATGCCCGACCAGAAGGACACGCAGTCCGCGTCCAGCTCGGCGGCGATACGCACCGCGCGGCACAGGAAGTCGATCCGGCGTTCCGGCTCGTCGCAGACCAGGGTCGGATGGTGTTTCCTGGTGGGGTCCAACAGGAAGCGGGCACCGGTCTCGACCACGCAGCGCAGCCCGAGGCGACCGAGCAGCCCGGCGACCCGGTCGGTCTCGGCCCGCACGTGCTCGCCGTAGGGGTCGAGGTGGTGGTGGTCGATGGTGAGCGCGACGGCCGTGTAGCCGAGGTCGGCGATCAGCCGCAGCGCGTCGTCGAGGCGGTGGTTGGCGAAGCCGTTGGTGCCGTAGCCGAGGTGGAACGTGGTCATGTCGGACTCACCTTCCTGGACAGCCTGCGGGCCAGCGGCAGCGCGGCGACCACCGCGAGCGCGCCGAGCAGGGAGCCCCGGCGGGCGGCGAGCGCGGCCTGGAGCGGGACCATGCCGTGGATCCCGGTCATGGTCGCGTGCCGCACGGTCGCGGCCGACGGATCGGCGCGGGCGGCGAGTTGGGCACGCCCGACGGTCGCGGTGTAGAGGGTGGCGGCCGACAGCGCGCCGAGCCGGTGGCTGGCCGAGCGGG
>NZ_BAAGXS010000085.1:0-15998 GCF_054779715.1 Actinophytocola sediminis
CTGCCCGACCTGCGGCTGTTGACGTAGTCGCGCGGCGCAGCGCCGCCAGGACGCGGGCGACGTCCCCGCGCTCGGCGGGTGGCAGCGGCGCGCCGGTGGCCGCCCGCAGCCGGGTGGCCGCGGCCAGCAGGTCCCGCGCGCGCTCTGGCTGATGGGTGTGGGCGCCGGCGAGTCCTTCGATGGCGAGCGCCACCGCGCGCGGGTCGCCGGTTCGGTTGGCGGCGGCCAGGCCCTGGGTGTGCAGGTCGAGCGCCGCCTCCGCGTCCGCGCGCTGCTCGGCGGCGAAGCCGAGTTCGGCGAGGATGAGCGCGGTGCCGTTGTCCGCCTCGAACCGCCGGTTCCACGCCAGCCACGGCGCCAGCAGCGCCTCGGCCTCCGCGAACCGGCCCTGGCGGCGCGCGGTCAGCGCGAGGCCGACCTCGGCGAACTCCTGGCCGGCCTGGTCGCCGTGCTCGACGGCCAACGCCCGGCCCCGCTGGTGCAGTTCGTCGGCGCGGGCGTGGTCGCCGGCCAGCAGCGCGATCCGGCCCAGCTCCGACCAGCGCATGGACACGTCCGGCCACAGCGCGAGTTCCTCGGCCAGCGCGACGCCCTCGTGGTGCCAGGCCGCCGCGGCCGGGTAGTCGCCGGCGATCTCGGCGAGCTTGCCGAGCACCGCGCCGGCCTGGACCTGGCCCCAGCGGTCCCCGGTCTCGCCGAACATCGCGTGGCCGCGTTCGGCGTCGGCGGCCGAGCCGGCCAGATCACCCCGGACGTGGCGTTGCGCGGCGCGCACACTGAGCGCGGCCGCGACCCCCCACCGGTCGTCGAGGTCGGTGAACTCGGCCAGCGCGGCGTCGTTGAGGGTCTCGCCGACCGCCAGGTCGCCGAACCTGGTCGTGGCGTGGCCGAGGAACCAGCCGGCCAGTGCGCGCTCGCCGGGGTCGGTGACCGCGTCGCGCAGGCCCGGCGCGGCGTGGCTGTCGGTGGACTCGCCGGTGAGCAGCCGGAACCCGGCGTGCCATGCCGCGATGATTGGGTCGGCCGCGGTCGCCGTCGTGCGGCGGGCCTCGACGAGCCGGCCGCGCAGGAACCAGTACCACACCAGCGCGCGCGTCAGGCGGGCGGCGAACCGGGGGTCGGCCAGCGCCTGGCGCAGGTTGCCGGTCTCGGCGTCCAGGCGGCGCAGCCAGCGCCGCTGGTCCTGGCCGCACAGGTGCCTGGCGGCCTGCTCGGCGACGGTGGTGACGTACGCGGCGCTCCCGTGCCGGAGCCGGTCGCGCTCCACGCCGGTCAGTTGTTCGGTGGCATACGCGGACACCGACTCCAGCAACCGGTAGCGCGGGCCGTCGGCGGTGTGCGTGACGACGACCAGCGAGCGGTCGACCAGCCGGGTCAGCAGGTCGAGCACCTGCGCCGGCCGCACGCCGTCGCCGGCGCACAGGGCCTCGGCGGCGGCGATGGCGCAGCCGTCGGCGAAGATCGCGAGCCGGCGCAGGACCGTCCGCTCGGCCGAGGTCAGCAGCTCCCAGCTCCAGTCGAGCACCGCGCGCAGGGTGCGCTGGCGCGGCGGCGCGTCCCGAGGGCCGCCGGTGAGCACGGCGAACCGGTCGGTGAGCCGGTCGGCCAGGCCGGCCACGCCCAGCACGCGGACCCGCGCCGCCGCCAGCTCGATGGCCAGGGGGAGCCCGTCGACCCGACGGCAGATCGTGGCGATGAGCTCGGTGTTGGTCTCGGTGTTGGTCTCGGTGTCGTCGGCTGGGGCGGTGAACCCGGCCGCCGCTGCCCGCGCGGTGAACAGTCGCACGGCTCCGGAGCCCAGCACCTCGGCCGGCGGTGCGCCCGGCGGCGGGAGGTCCAGCGGCGGCACCTCCCAGCGGTACTCGCCCGCGATGTCCAGCGGCTCCCGGCTGGTCGCCAGCACCCGCGCGCCCGCGGCCAGCAGCGGCGCCACCAGCATGGCGACCGGGTCGACGACGTGCTCGCAGTTGTCGAGCACGAGCAGCAGCCGCCGGTCACGCAGCAGGTCGGCGAGCCGCTCGACCGACGACCGCGGCCGGGCGCCGTCGCGCACGCCGAGCGCGGCGGCGACCACGTCCGCCAGACCGTCCGGGGTGGTCTCGCGCGGCAGGCCGGCCAGCTCGACCAGACACACCTCGTCCCCGGTGCGCGCCACCGCCAGCGCGAGCCTGGTCTTGCCGACGCCACCCGGGCCGGTCAGCGTCACCAGGCGGTGTTCGCCGAGCAGCGCGCGCACGTCGGCGACGGCGCTGTCCCGGCCGACGAGCGCGGTCGGCGGCGTGGGCAGCGGCCTGGTCGGGGGTGGTGCCGCGCGCAGCAGCCGCTGGTGCAGCGCGACCAGTTCCGCGCCAGGTTCGAGGCCGAGCTCGTCGTGGAGCTGCCGGCGCATCCGGCGGTAGTCCTCGAGCGCGTCGGTGGTCCGGCCGGCGCCGTGCAGCGCACGGATGTGGGCGGCCCGGAGGCGTTCGCGCAGCGGGTACTGGTCGACGAGCGCGCGCAGCTCACCGGCCAGCGCCGCGTGTTCGCCCAGCCGCAGCCGCGCCTGGGCATGGTCCTCCCAGGCCACGAGGCGCCGCTCGGCCAGCGCGGTGGCCTCGGCGCCGGCGAAGGGGAAGCCGGCGAACGCGTCCCCGCGCCACAGGCCAAGCGCCTCGGCCAGCAGCGCCGCCTGCTCGGCCGGGTCGGCGACGCGGCGCGCTCGGTCGGCGAGGCCGGCGAACCGGCCGCTGTCCACGGCGTCGGGCGGCACGTCCAGCAGGTAGCCCGGCGGGCGGCGCACGACCAGGCCGGCGCCGATGGCGCGGCGCAGCCGGGACACGACGGTCTGCAGCGCGTCCGCGGGGTTGGCCGGCAGCGCCGCGCCCCACAGGTCGTCGATCAGCCGGTCGGCGGACACCACCCGGCCAGGGGCGACGAGCAGCCGGGCCAGCAGGGTGCGCACCCGCGCCTCGGGCACTGTCACGGGATCGTCGTTCGGTGCCCACACCGCGAGCGGCCCCAGCACCCCGAAACGCATGCGATCCACAGTAACCGCCAGCCGACCGCCAGCGGACCGACAGCGCGGCCGGACACAGTCGCCGTGGTCATCGACGAAACGGAGTGAGACCGATGAAGAAGGCTGTTGTCACCGGCGGTACCCACGGCATGGGGCTGGCGATCGTGCGGGAACTGCTCACCCGCGGCGCCGAGGTGGTGCTGACCGGGCGGGACGAGCGGAACATCGAGCAGGCGCGCACGGCGCTCACGGGCGAGGCCGCGCACGTCGTGCGGGCGGACGCGAGCAGCATGGCCGACATCGCCGCACTGGGCGAGATCGTGGGGGAGCGGCTGGGCAGCGTCGACTACCTGTTCGTCAACCACGGGATCGCGCAGTTCGCCGAACTGGCCGACGTGACCGAGCAGGCGTGGGACCGGCTGTTCGCGGTCAACACCAAGGGCGCGTTCTTCACCGTGCAGCGGCTGGCCCCGTTGCTGGCCGACGGTGGTGCCATCGTGTTCACCACGGTCGCCAATGACGTCGTGTTCCCCGGGCTGAGCGCGTACTCGGCGGCCAAGGAGGCGGTGCGCGCGTTCGCGCACGTGCTCGCGGTGGAACTGCTGCCGAGGAGGATCCGGGTGAACAGCGTGGCGCCGGGATTCATCAGGACGCCGACCATGGGCATGGCCGACCTGACCGAGGAGCAGCGCCGGGAGTTCGAGCGCCAGGGCGAGGAGTCGACCCCGTTGGGCCGCATCGGCACCGTCGAGGAGGTCGCCTCGGCGGCGCTGTTCCTGGCCGAGCAGGCGACGTTCACCACCAACGTCGAACTGGCCGTCGACGGCGGGCTCGCGCAGGGGCTCGGGCACTAACGCCAGGCGGTGATCGTGACCGGGTCGCCGACGGCGATGTGGCCGGGGGACAGGACGGTGCCCTTGAGGCCGAAGCTGACGCCGTCGGGCTCGCGGCGGTAGTCGGCGAGGGTGCGCAGCGGTTCTGGCCCCCGGCGGCGGCCGGTGGCCTGGTCGGTCATGGTCATCGCGCAGCGGATGGCCCGTTCGCCGAAGCCGATCTCGGTGGTGCCGATCGTCATGCGGTGCACGCGGTCCTCGGTGTGTGGGTCGGGCCAGCCGGTGATGACGACGTTGGGCCGGAACCGGGTCATCGGCACCGCCGGGGCGCCCCGGCGGCGGATGCGGGCGTTCAGTGAGTCCAAAGAGGACTCGGCGGTGAGCAGTAACGCCGTGCGGTCGGGGTTTCCCGCCCGCGCGGCCCGGTCGGGTTCCCGGACCAGCCGCGCGGGCCGGCCGAGGACGCCACCGAGCCAGTTCGCGGCCTCGGCCCCCTGGTCGATGCCGGCGCCGGGCCACTTCTCGACATCGACGGCGACGGCGTGGGCGGGGTCCGTGCGGACCGCCACGGTGAGATCGTCCGTGCCGGGAGCGCCCAGGACCAGCGTGGTTCCGGTGTAGCTGGCCCGGATCGCGGCCATCCTCGGCACGGCTCCCTGCCACACGGTCAGCCCGTCCGGCCCGACGATGGCGAACAGCCGGTCGTCGGTCACCCCGGTCATGGTGATCTCGGCGCGCGCCACCGTGACCCCGGCACAACCCTTGACCGGAAACCACGCCAACGAGGAAACAGTTGCCATCCCACCAAAATACCCGCTGAGGACACCCAAAATCGTTGTGCCGCAGTAGCTTTTCGTCGAACCTGGCGTATCATCCACAGTCGTGGGCGTGTCGCCGGCATGACCAGACGCCAGCGACGGCGGGGTCCTACCAGGAAATGTCTTGGGTAATTCGTGCGCCAATCGAAAGGAGGACGGGACGGGGCGTGCGAGGGCTCCCCGCCCTTGACCACCATGATTCGTACAAAGATGCTCGCCGCCGTCGGCGCGGTCGGCCTCGCGGTCGCGACCCTGCCATCGGCCGTCTCGTCGGCGGATCCTCGGCAGGTCCAGGTGTCGCTGACCCAGGTGGCCTCGGCGCAGGCGCCGACCGCCGGCACCGAGGGACCCAACGGCGAACTGTGGATCGGCGAACGCGCCGGGGCCGTGCGGGTGCTCACCGACCAGGGCCTCAGCGCGCCGGTGCTCACCGTCCAGACCACGACCGAGGGCGAGCGCGGACTCGCCGGCCTGACGTTCGACCCGGATTTCGCCCACTTCTACGTGTCGTACACCAATGCCCAGGGACACAGCACCATCGACGAGTTCGACATGGTCGACGGTGAGGTGGCGGTGGGCACCCGGCGCCAGATCTTCTTCCAGGAACAGCCGGGCCCGGCGCACAACTCCGGCCACATCGCCTTCGGCCAGGACGGCATGTTCTACATCTCCCTCGGCGACGGCGACTACTCGCCGGAGGGCGACCCGTACGACAACAGCCAGAATCTCGGCTCGCTGCTTGGCAAGGTGCTGCGGATCGACCTGAACGCGAGCGACCCGTACGGGATTCCGGCCGACAACCCGTTCGTTGGCGACCCGGCGGCCAGGGGCGAGATCTGGGCCTACGGACTGCGCAACCCCTGGCAGTTCTCCTTCGACGCGGAGACCGGTGACCTGTGGCTCGGCGACGTCGGCCACCTGCTCTGGGAGGAGGTCGACTCCGCACCGGCCGGCGTTGGCGGCCAGAACTACGGCTGGCCCAACATGGAGGGCACCCGGCCGCACCGGGGCACCGAGCCCGCCGACCACGCCCCGCCGGTGTACGAATGGGAACACGGCACCGACGGCGCGTTCTGCGACTCGGTGACCGGTGGTTTCGTGTACCGGGGCAACGAGATTCCCGACCTGCGGGGCTCCTACGTGTTCGCCAACTACTGTTCCGGTGAGCTCAAGGCCCTGGAACTGGAGAACGGTCAGGTCACCGGCGTGGTCAGCCTCGGCGCGAACGCCGGCTGGGTGAGCACGTTCGTGCAGACGCGCGACCACGAGCTCTACGTGTTCGACATGGGCCCCTACGGTGCCCCCGGCGGGCCGACACCCGTCTACCGGATCGGTCCGGCGTAACCCCGCGAAGCCGTGGGCGCGTAACTTTCGTTACGCGCCCACGGCTCTCCCACCCCCGGTCAGGTCTCGAGTCCACTGAGGACCTCCGAACCGCTGGCGTGTCATCTCGTCGAACATGTGTGGTTCTGCGAGACTGGCGCGCATGGATGCTGGCGAGCCGAACGCGGCCGAGTTGGTCCTGCGGATGGGCCAGGGCCAGCGGGTCAGGTTCCTGTTCTTCTGGGGACATCGGCCCGAACGCGACGGGCGCGTCGGGCCCGGCTGCCTGAGCCAGTGGTGGCCGGCGCCGTTCGTCGTCGACGAGGCCACCTTCGCCACGGCCGAGCACTACATGATGTGGCGCAAGGCGAGGTTGTTCGGCGACCAGGCCAGCGCCGAGCGGATCCTGCTCACGTCGGATCCCCGCCAGGCCAAGGAGTTGGGGCGCGGCGTGCGGGGTTTCGACCAGCACCGCTGGGCGGCGTGCCGGTACGAGATCGTGGTGGCGGCCAGTGTCGCGAAGTTCGGGCAGCATCCGGACCTGCGGGACTTCCTGCTCGGCACCGGGGATCGGGTGCTGGTGGAGGCGAGCCCGGTCGACCGGGTGTGGGGCATCGGCATGGCCGCCGACGACCGGCGCGCCGACCAGCCAACGCACTGGCGCGGACTGAACCTGTTGGGATTCGCGCTGACCGAGGCCCGCGAGATCCTGGCGACGCGGACCTGACCGTCCGCGCGCGTCTCAGACCAGCGCGTCGACGGGGACCCAGGTGGGGTGTTTGCCCGCGCGGTCGTCGCCGGAGGACTGGCGGCGGACCCGGCGGTTGAGCCAGGGGAGTACGTGCTCGCGGTAGTACCGGGCCTCCGCGCGCACACTGCGCGCGCCCGCCGGTGGCGGCGCGACCGTGTGCGCGGTCACCGGGTGGTCGAGGGCGGCGAGCACCCGGGAGGCCACCCGGCGATGCCCGTCGCTGTTGAGGTGCAGCCGGTCGGCCGACCAGTAGCCGGGCCCGCGGATCTCCCGATCGTTGAACATGTCGACGAACACCAGGTCATGGCGCGCGGCCAGCCGGGTGACCGCGGTGGTCAGCACGGTGCCGCGGCGATGGATCATGCGGCCCAACGGCAGCCTGGCCGACGGGTCGGCGCCGCTGAGCAGGATGAGGCGCACCCCGGCGTCGGCGCAGCGCCGGATCACCTGCTCGGTGAGCCGGACCAGCCGGGCCAGGTCGACGCCGGGGCGCATCATGTCGTTGCCGCCGCCGTTGAACGAGAGCAGCGACGGTGCCGGCGACAACGCGAGCGCCGCGTCCAGCTGCGCGGTCGCGATGGGCTCGAGCAGCCGGCCGCGGACCGCGAGGTTGGCGTAGTGCACGGTCTCCCCGGTCGCGCTCGCGAGCCCGGAGGCCACGAGGTCGGCCCAGCCTCGGGACGCACCGTCGACGGGTTCGTCACCGACGCCCTCGGTGAAGCTGTCGCCGATCGCCACGTATCGCACGTCCACTCCTGTCGCTCTGCCGGCGGACCGGCCCGCCCGCCAACAGAACGGTACGACGCGGCGCCCCGGCACGGGCGGGCCGGTGACGAGAAACGCGTCCCGGCTCGCGTAACTGCCCTGAATGCCCCATTCAGGACGCTGAACGTCGCCAATGCCTCATTCAGGGCATTGCGGCGGGGGTGGGGTCATGGGGAGATGACGTGGGTGGTGGTGGCGAGCAGGTGGCTGGCGCTGAGGCCGAACATGGCGCGGAAGCTGTCGCTGAAATGGCCGGGTGAGGCGAAACCGGCGTCGGCGGCCGCGGTGGTCAGGTCCAGGCCCGTGCTGACCGCGCCCGCGACGTGGAGCATGCGCGTCCACAGCCGGTAGCGGCGGAAACTCGTCCCGGTGTGCGTGGTGAACAGGTGCTGGAAGCGCGAGGCCGACAGGTTCACCTCGGCGGCCAGGCGCGCCGCGGTCCACGGCGTGCCGGGGTGGGCGCGCAGCAGGTCCAGCGCGGTGCGGACGCGGTCGTCGCGCTCGTCGCCGGTCTCGGTCAGCAGGCCGAGCAGGTCCAGCGGGTCCGGTGCGGACGTGGTGCGGAGTCGCCGCGCCAGGCCGAGCTCGTCGTCGTGTCCTGACTGGATGGCCGGGCCGAGCCGGGCGGTCATCCGGGCGCCGGTCCGCGCCACCCAGGACGAGCCGGGGTCCGCGTAGGCGAACAGCATCCGGCCGTGCTCGGCGACCAGCTGGTGGCGGGTGCGGGCCGGGATCAGCGCGCTGCGTACGTGCCGTTCGTCCGCGCCGGGGACCCGGATGGCGAACGGGGCGTCGACGCCGAGGGCGAAGCAGTGCACCGAGCCGGAGTGCTCGCGCAGCCGCAGCGACGGACCGAGATACGCCGCCCGGCCCAGCCGGACCCACACCGTCGCCGTCGGGTCGGGACAGCACGTTTCTGGAAGCGGCAGGTCGCTCATCCCCGCCATGCTGGCACACGTGACCACGGTCGTGTTGCTCGCTGTCGGCCTGTTCTTCCTGGGGATGGGCGGCTACGCCCTCGCCGCGCCCGCCGCGCTGATCCGCCCGTTCCGTCTCGTCGCGGACACCCCGGAAAGCCGCTCGGAGATCCGCGCGGTCTATGGCGGGTTCGGGGTCGCGATCGCCGCGGTGCTCGTGCTCGCCGTGCTGCTGGACGGCGAGTTCCGGCGCGGGGTGCAGGTCACCGTCGCGTTCGCGCTCGCCGGGATGGCCGTTGGCCGCGTGCTCTCCCGCGTCCTGGACCGCCCGACCGCGTTCTACCCGGTCTGGTTCTACTGTGGCGTCGAAGCGGTCGCCGCCGGCGCGCTGTTCGTGACCGCCTGACCACCGGACGAACTGTCGAGAGCCGGTGTCGTGGTCAGCTCTGCCGTCCCGTCGAGGACGGTACGACCAGGCCGGTCTCGTAGGCCACGACGACGGCCTGCGCCCGGCTGGTGAGCCCGAGCTTGGCCATCATCCGCTTCACGTGGGTCTTGATGGTCGCCTCGCTGATCACCAGCCGCTCGGCGAGTTGTGCGTTGGTCAGGCCCGTGCCGACCAACCGCAGTACCTCGGTCTCCCGCGCGGTCAGGTTGGCCAGCCGCGTTTCCCGGACGGCGCTCGCCCGGTGGTGCTGGGCGTAGGTCTCGATCAGCTGGTGGGTGATGCGGGGCGCGATCAGCATGTCGCCCGCGGCGATCGTGTGCACCGCGGCGATGATCCGGTCCGGCGGGGTGTCCTTGAACAGAAAGCCCGACGCGCCGTCGCCGAGTGCGGTGTAGACGTACTCCGGCAGGTCGAAGGTGGTCAGGATGATCACCCGGGGCGGCGCCTCGGCCGCGGCGGCCAGGATCTGGCGGGTGGCCGCGATCCCGTCCAACTCGGGCATCCTGATGTCCATCAGGATCACGTCCGGGCCGGTGCTCGCGGCCAGCGCCACGGCCTGGGCGCCGTCCGCCGCCTCGCCGACCACCTCGAGGCCCGGCGCGGCGGTCAGCAACGCGACCAGCCCGGCGCGGATCAGCGCCTGGTCCTCGGCGACGAGCACGCGGATCGTCATGCGGCGGTCACGGGGCATCGTCCATCGGCAGGCGTACGACCACGTTGAAGCCGCCCTTCTGCGCGGGACCGGCGGTGAGCACTCCACCGTAGAGCTCGGCCCGTTCCCGCATGCCGCGGATGCCGTGCGAGGCCGGCGACACCGCGCGCGGCACGGGCGCGGTGCCGTCGTCGGTCACCGTGAGGGTGAGCTCACGGTCGCCGTAGTCGAGGTCGATCCGCGCCCTGGCCGGGCCGGCGTGCTTGAGCACGTTGGTCAGCGACTCCTGGGCGACCCGGTAGGCGCACAGGTCCGGTCCCGGCGGCAGCGCGCGCGGACTGCCCGTGACCACCAGCTCGACCGGCAGCCCCGCGCCGCGCGTGCGGTCCACCAGCTCACCCAACAACGCCACCCCCGGCCGAGGGCTCTGGTCAAGGTCCGAGTCCTCGCTGTGGTCGACCCGCAGCACGTCGAGCAGGCGGCGCATCTCCTTGAGCGCCTCGCGGCTGGTGTCGCCGACGGTGTCGATGGCGCCGCGGGCGGTGTCCGGGTCCGTGTCGAGCACGTAGCGGGCCAGCCCCGCCTGCAGCGCGATGGCGGACATGTGGTGCGCGACGGTGTCGTGCAGTTCGCGGGCGATGCGCACCCGCTCGTCGGCCGCCGCCCGCGCCGCGTCCTCGGCGAGCCGCTCGACGCGTTGGCCCCAGCGTCTCGTGCCCTCGCCCAGCGCCCAGGCACCCGGGATGACCAGCACCGCCTGGGTGTACTCCGACCACGCCACGGTGTCGGTGATCCGGAGGTAGTTGACCGACACCACGGCCGTCGCGGCCAGCCACATGGCGGCGGCCGCCGCCCGGGACCGCAGGGTGGCCACCGTGAACATCGCGATGACCAGGCTGAGCCCACCGCTCGGGAAGTCGCCGTACCCCAGCAGGCTGTAGGCCCCCAGCGCGGCCACGATGGCCGTCATCGTCAGCACCGGCGCGCGTTGGCGCATGGCGATCGGCGCCGAGGAGAGCGTGGCCAGCACGAGTGCCGGCCACTCGCTCCAGCTGGCGAGGTTGCCGACCGTCGTGGCCGCGGTCAACCCGGTCAGCACCACCGCCAGCAGCACGTCGACCAGGAACGGCCTGGAATTCACCACCACGCGCACACGGTAGCCGTGGTGGTACCCGGCGCTACCCCCCTGGGGGTAGCGCGAGTTCCCGTTCTGGGGCGACGACGGAGGGTCGCCGGCTGCCTAGGTTTCCGTGGTGTGAAGCGAACACACGCGGCCTTGATCGTCATGACGGTGCTCGGCATCGCGGCCTCCGGATGCTCGGAGGCCGAAGTGGAGAGGAACATGGAGTCCGTCGAGTCGCGGCTCGAAGGCGCGGACCAGGCGGTCGACGATGGCGGCCAGGAGACCGGTGAGCGGTTGGACACCACGGTCATGCAGCGGGACGCGGACGCGCTGCTGGCGGCCGGCGCGCCCGGGGTGCTCGCCGAGCTCAGCACCGCCACCGGCGAGGCCAGGGTGCGCAGCGGCTTCGGCGACACCGACGCCAGGACGCCGGTTGACTGGTCGGCGAAGTTCCGCATCGGCAGCTACACCAAGACTTTCGTGGCGGCGACGCTGTTGCAGCTGGTCGGCGACGGCACGCTGGCCCTGGACGACACCGTCGAGAAGTGGCTGCCGGGCGTGGTGTCCGGCAACGGCAACGACGGTGGCAAGATCACCCTGCGGCAGCTGTTGCAGCACACCAGCGGCATCCCCGAGTACCTGCAGGACCTGACGAACATCCTGGTGCAGAGCGGCTTCGAGCGCGACCGGTACACGACGTTCTCTCCCGACGAGCTCGTCGGGCTGGCGATGACCCACCCGCCGGACTTCGCGCCGGGTGCCGACTGGCGGTACTCCAACACCAACTACATCCTGGCCGGGATGGTGATCAGCAAGGCCACCGGGAACGACTGGCGGGACGAGGTGCGGGCGCGCGTGATCGAGCCACTCGGCCTGAAGGACACCACCCTGCCCGGCACGGACCGGACCGTTCCCGAGCCGCACGCCATCGCCTACGAGCGGTTCCCGGACGTGCTCACCGAGGACGCCAAGTTCGGCCCGCCCGTGGACGCGACCGAGCTCAACCCGTCGTTCGGGGAGGCCGCCGGCGAGATCATCAGCACCACCGCGGACGGCAACACGTTCCTCCGGTCCCTGCTCAGCGGGAAGCTGCTTGGCCCGGCGGAGCTGGCCGAGATGAAGAAGACGGTGCCCGCGCCCATGGTCCAGCCGGCGTGGCCGGGCGCGAAGTACGGGCTCGGCCTGATGTTCATCCCGAACTCGTGTGGCGGGCACTGGGCGCACGGCGGTGACATCCAGGGCTTCAAGACCCGCAACGGCGCCAGCGAGGACGGCAGCCGCAGCGTGATGATCTCCATCAACACCGACTCGATGATGCCCGGCGGGAAGCCGGCGACCACGCCGTTGGACCCCACGCTCGACCTGGTCGAGCACGCGCTCTGCGGCACCGGCTGAGAGACAACGCATGGCTCCTTCGTCCACTGTGGCCAGTGGGCGAAGGAGCCATTATCATGAATTCGTTGTGCTGTGGGGTAATCCCGTATCGCAGGACGGGATGACCGGCCAGGCAGGGACTTCTACTCTTGCCGTCGCGACCGCGGGTCTCGCGGGGACGTGACGATCAGTAGGAGAAAGGGCCGGCTGTGTCCGAGGAACTCATTGAGGCGCCGAAGAAGCGCGTAGGGCTGTTCGCGATCATCGGTGTGGTGGTGGTCGTGCTGGCCGCCGGAGTCGTGTTCGCGGTCACTCGGGGCGGGGACGAGGCGGAGACGGTCCGCATCGGCGTGGTCGGCGCGAGCGACCCGTACTGGGAGACCTACCAGCGGGCCGCCGCCGACGAGGGCATCACGGTCGAGATCGTCGACTTCACCGACTACGCCCAGCCGAACCCGGCGCTGGCCGAGGGGGAGATCCAGCTCAACCAGTTCCAGCACATCGTCTACCTCGCCGACTACAACGTCGCCAACAACCAGAACCTGGTGCCGATCGGCGCGACCGCGATCTACCCGCTCGGCCTGTACTCGAAGAGGTACCAGTCCACAGCGGACATCCCGGCCGGGGAGACGGTCGCGGTGCCCAACGATGCCAGCAACCAGGCGCGCAGCCTGCTGGTGCTGCAGTCCGCCGGCCTGATCAAGCTCAAGTCCGGCGGCAACATCTTCTCCGACCTCGCCGACGTCGACGAGGCCGCGTCCAAGGTGACGGTCACCGCGCTGGACGCCGAACTGACCGCGACCTCGCTGGACGACCTCGCCGCGGCGGTCATCAACAACGACTTCGTCGAGCGCGCCGGGCTTTCCTTCGACGACGCCATCGCCAAGGACGACCCGGCCGACGACAAGGCGCTCCCGTACGTGAACGTCTTCGCCGCGCGCGAGCAGGACAAGGACAACGCCACCTACACCAAGCTGGTCGAGATCTACCAGAACAGCCAGCCGGTGCTCGACGGCGTGCAGGAGGTGTCCGGCGGCACGGCGGTGTTCGCCAAGACCTCCCCGGACGACCTGCGGTCATCACTGGACGACGTCGAGAAGATCACCGCCGAGCAGAAGTGACCCGATGGCCGTCATAGAACTGGACAACGTGTCCAAGGTCTTCCCGCCAGCTCGCCGGGGCGCCGCCCCGGTGAGCGCGGTGGAGGACGTCACCCTGCGCGTCGAGGCCGGGGAGATCGCGGGCATCATCGGCTACTCCGGCGCTGGCAAGTCCACCCTGGTCCGGCTGATCAACGCGCTGGAGAAGACGACCGCCGGCACGATCACGGTCGACGGCACGACGATCACCGACCTGCCGGAACGGCGCCTGCAACAGGTCCGGCTGGGCATCGGCATGATCTTCCAGCAGTTCAACCTGTTCTCCTCGCGCACGGTATGGGGCAACATCGCCTACCCGCTGCGGATCGCGAAGGTGCCCAAGGCGCGCCACCAGGAGCGCATCTCGGAGCTGCTGCACTTCGTGGGGCTGGCGGACAAGGCACACAGCTACCCCGAGCAGCTCTCCGGCGGGCAGAAGCAGCGGGTGGGCATCGCCAGGGCGCTGGCGACCTCGCCGAAGGTGCTGCTCGCCGACGAGGCCACCAGCGCGCTGGACCCGGAGACCACGCGGGATGTGCTGCGGCTGCTCAAGAAGGTCAACGTGGAGCTGGGCATCACCACGGTGGTGATCACCCACGAGCTGGAGGTGGTGCGCGCCATCGCCGACCGGGTCGTGGTCATGGAACAGGGCAGGGTGGTCGAGGACGGGTCGGCCTTCGACGTGTTCGCCAAACCCCGCCACCCCACCACCAAACGGTTCGTGGACACGCTGATCGACGGCGTGCCGGCCGGCGCGACCCTCGAGTCGTTGCGGGCCAACCACACCGGCCGGATCGTCACGCTGTCGTTCACTGACGAGTCGCTGCCCCAGTCACAGGCCTTCGCCGAGCTGATCGCGGGCGGCATCGAGTTCGAGCTCGTGCACGGTGGCATGGAGGACATCCAGGGACGGTCGTTCGGCAACCTCACGCTGGCGCTGCGTGGGCAGGACGCCGCCGTCGACCTCGCCCTCGGTCGCCTGCGCGACCGGGTGGCGATCACCGAGGTGGCGTGATGGACCGGTTGTTGGAGCTGCAGGACCTGTTCTGGGAGTCGGTGCTCGAGACGGTCTACATCGTCGCGATCACGCTGGGACTTGGCGGGGTCGGCGGCCTGGTCCTCGGGATCGCGTTGTATGTCACCCGCCGCGGCGGCCTGCTGGCCAACGCGCCGGTGTCGATCGTGCTGAACGTGCTGGTGAACTTCTTCCGGCCCATCCCGTTCGTCATCTTCATCGGCGCCGTGCAACCGTTGGCGCGGCTCGTGGTGGGCATCGGCATCGGCAACAAGGCGATCATCTTCGCGCTGTCGCTCGCCGCCGCGTTCGGGGTCAGCCGCATCGTCGAGCAGAACCTGGTCAGTGTCGATCCGGGCGTGATCGAGGCGGCCAGGGCGATGGGTGCCGGGCGGTTGCGGATCATCCTGACCGTGCTGATTCCCGAGGCGTTGGGGCCGTTGATTCTCGGCTACACCTTCGTGTTCGTCGCGTTGGTCGACATGTCCGCCATCGCGGGCGTCATCGGCGGCGGTGGGCTGGGCAACTTCGCCATCGTGTACGGCTACCGCCAGTTCAACCCGGCCGTCACGTGGATCGCGGTGATCGCCATCGTGGTCATCGTCCAGGTGGCACAGTTCGCGGGCAACCTGTTGGCGCGCAAGGTGCTGCGCCGGTGACGGCGGCTCAGTGTTCGGTCGGGACGTTGACGTCGGGGATCGCGTCGAGCAGGCGGCCCCATTCCGGGTAGGCCGCGACCTTCTTCAGGTGCATGGCGCCGATCTTCGCGCCGAGCTCCGGGTCGGGGTCGTCGGACAGCTGCAGGGTCGTGAGCCGGGCGAAGTGCGGCAGGATGTCGGCGTCGCCGTTGAGGTGCACGGGGTCGTAGAAGTAGCGGTCGAGGGCGGCCAGGTCCTCGACCGCCGCCAGGTAGGCGTGGGTGTAGCCCTCCGCCGGGTCGCCGATGTCCTGCCCCACGGTGGCGAAGGCCACCGACTCGACCGACGCGGTCCGGCGCATGGCCGCCAGCACCTCGGCCCGCACGGTGTCGGTGGTGGTGTCCTTGAAGCGGAACCGCACGATGTTGACGATCACGGGTGTCCTCCGTCAGGTGTCAGATTTGAACTCGCTGGTTCAGTTTACTGAACCGATGGGTAGGATATGATCCGGACGTGACGGACGTGACAACGCCTCGTGGGCGGGCCGGCAAGCGGGCGGCGATCCTGGCGGCCGGGTTCGCCGTCTTCGCCCGCGCGGGCTACACGCAGGCCGGTGTGCAGGAGATCGCGGACGAGGCGAACATCGCCAAACCGACGGTGTACAGCCATTTCGGCGACAAGGAGGACCTGTTCCGGCAGGCGATGGCGGCCTCGGCGGACGCGGTGCTCGCGGAGAACCTCGCGGCCCTGGAACGGTTGCGCGCCGGGGCGGCCGACCTGCGGGCCGCGTTCGACGCGGTGGCCTACCAACTGGTCCGCGTCTGCTGCGGGGAGCGCGCCCGCGCGCTGCGTTGGCTGACCTACGGCCAGTCGGCACGGTTTCCCGACCTGATCGGGGACGTCCAGGAGCGCACGGCCACCCGCCTGCGGGACGCGGTGGCCGACCGGTTGGCGCGCCTGGCGGTGGCCGGCGAGCTGCGCCGGCACGACCCGATGCTCGCCGCGGACCAGTTCCTCGCGCTGCTGACCGGTCCGATGGAGGCCAGGTCCCGGATGGGGACGCGCACGGTCGCCGCCGCCGACATGCGCGCCGTGGCCTCCGCCGCCGCCGACACCTTCCTCCGCGCCTACGGCCCCCACCGACTCATGCCCTGAATGAGGCATTGGCGACGTTCAACCTGGATCCACCGATGATCTTTGTGGGTGA
>NZ_BAAGXS010000086.1:0-31507 GCF_054779715.1 Actinophytocola sediminis
CGGGGCGGTGCCGGCGCCGCTGGGGCCACCGGTGCCGGGGCTGGCGACGGCCGTGCCGGCGGTGGCCCCGCCCCCGATCGCGGGACCACCGACCCCGGGGCCGCCGCCGGCGCCGACGTCCAGGCCGGCCAGCGCCGGGTTCCCGTAGGGCGGCGCGTACTGGGCGTACGGGATCTCGTTGGCGTGAAAGCCGTCGAGACCGATCGGGTCGAGACCGATCGGGGTGGGCACCTGAGGGCCGCCGCCGCCGAGCAATCCCTGCGCCGCCTGCAGGGCGCTGGCCGCCGTGCCGAGCGGGTCGGTCGCCTGCTGCGGTTCTCCCGGCGTGGCCGGCTGTTCGGGCGCGCCCGGGTCGGGCACGGTCGCGGCTTCCGGCGTGCCGGGCGTCTGGGGGGAGCCGGGGCCGGCGGGGCCGCCTGCCGGGCCGCCTGCCGGGGAACCGACAGGCGACCCGGGTGGGGCGTCGCTTGGTCCGGGCAACGCCGCCCTCGGCCCGTCCCACGCCGAGCCGGAGCCGAGACAGATCAGGACCCAGTTGATGGCCGAGTAGTAGGAGTCCAGCCGCGCGGTCTGCGCGCCAGCGCGCTCCTGGTACGGGCGCGGGTCGGCCTGGCCGTTCGCGTACACCTCGCGCTCGTAGTCGTCGCGTTCCCGGCACACGTTGCGATAGATGTCCGCGAAGTCGAAACCGAGGGTGTGCAACAGGGTCTGCAACCGGTGCAGGTTCTCGTCGAACGCGTCCCGCCAGGTGTCGAGCGTCGTGAGGCTCCGGTCGACGCGTGCCTTGAAATCGTCGGCCGCCTGGTCGAACCACGCGTTGTTGCGCAGATTCTCCGTGTAGTGGTGCAGTTTGTCCCTGGTGTCGTTGACGATCTGCGCGGCGGCGGTCCACTGCCGCGCGACGTCGTTGAACCTGGCGATGTGCGCGCGTTCCGCTTCCAGGCGCCTTACCTGCCGGTGCGGGAGTTCCAGGTCGTAACGGCTGCCCATCAGGGTGCCTGCGGTGCGGGTGCCGGCCGGTCGAATCCCGGGGCGTACTCGGGCAGGTTCGACCGGGGATCGTAGGCGCCCGCCGTGGTGATCTGCTCCTTGACCAGGGTGGTCAGCTCCTGGCGGCTGCGGTCGGCGCCGTCCGCGTAGGTCCGCGCGGCGTCCCGGACCATCTGCTGGTATCCGCTGATCCCCTGCGCCAGGTGGGTGAGGAACCGGTGCAGTCGGTCGGTGACGGCCTGTTCGGTCCTGATCAGGCTCGCGCAGTCGAGCACGCCCTCGGCGCAGCCCCGTTCCGGTGCGACCCGGGTGACGTCGCCGCTGAAAACCGGTATGTCGACCCGAAAGAGCTCGACCATCCGCTCGTGGTCCGCATCGACTTTGTCACTCATGTGCACTCCAATCCGACTGCGGAAAGCCAAACACGTCCGGGTGGCGAAATGCCGGACTGGCCTCAACCGGCCACCGACGGCTGCCAGGCCAGTTGCACGAACTCCTTGCTGCCCCGGCGATCCACCAGCCAGCCCCGGCCGGGCGGCAGCACCTGGGCGCGCATGCCGCCAAGCAGCGGACCCTCGTCGCGGTCGCCGGACATCATCAGCCCGGCGGTGCCGACTTCCCGCAACCGCCCGAGGAACGGCTCGAACAGGCCCCGGCCGGCGCCGCCGGTGCGCCGGGCGAGCACCACGTGCAGGCCGATGTCCGCGCCCTGGGCGACCAGTGGCTTCAACGCCATCAACGGGTGCTCGTTGTGGGTGGCGATCATGTCGTAGTCGTCCACCAGCACGAAGATCCGCGGTCCCTGCCACCAGTTGCGCGCCCGCAGCTGCTCGGGCGTGATGTCCTGGCCGGGCAACCGTTTGGTCATCGCGTCGGCCACCTCGGCGAGCAGGCCCCGGCTGTGCGCGTCGTTCATGCCGTAGCCGAGCAGGTGTTCCTCGCTGACGTCGCCGAGCAGCCCGCGCCGGTGGTCGACCAGCACGATGCGTGCCTGCTCGGGGGTATACGCCCGGCATATCCGCCCGGCCAGCTGCCGCAGGAACGCGGTCTTGCCGCTCTGGGTGTCGGCCAGCAGGAAGAAGTGCGGGTCGTCGGCGAAGTTCAGCCGCACCGGGGACAGGTCCTTCTCGTGGATGCCGACCGCGAACCCGGCCAGCGGCCCGGTCAGCTCGTCGGTGGCCGGCAGCTCGTCGACGGTGACCATGGCCGGCAGCAGCCGCACCCTCGGCGCGCGGTCTCCCGGCCACGCCCGCGCCACCGCGTCGACCAGCGCGCCGAGCCCGTCGGTGAGGTCCTCTGGCCGCGCCGAGCCGTCGATCCTGGGCAGCGCCACCAGCACCTGGTGGCCGGACATGGCCAGCCCCCTGCCCGGTGTGCCGGCGGGCACGCTCATCGCGGCCTTGCGGTCGATCAGCGAGTCGATCGGGTCGCCGATGCGCAGCTCGAGCTTGCTGGTGAACAGGTCACGCACGTTCATCCGCAGGTCGAACGCGCGGGTGCAGCCGGCGACCACGTGCACGCCGTAGGACAGGCCGCGGGCGGCGATGTCGCCGACCAGCTCCTCCAGGCCGTCGAACTCGTTGCGCAGCGTCTGCCAGCCGTCGACCACCAGGAACACGTCGCCGTGCGGCTGGTCGGCGAACCGGCCGGCCGCGCGCAGCCTGCGGTAGGTGACGATGCTGTCGATGCCGTGCTCGGCGAACAGGCGTTCCCGCTCGGCCAGCACGGTGGCCACCTCGGCGACCGTGCGGCGGACCGCGCCGGTGGCCAGCCGCCCGGCCACCCCGCTGACGTGCGGCAGGGCGTCGAGCGCGGCGAGCGTGCCGCCGCCGAAGTCCAGGCAGTAGAACTGCGCCTCGCGCGGGGTGTGGGTGAGCGCGAGGCTGGTGATCAGCGTGCGGATCGCGGTGCTCTTGCCCGACTGCGGGCCGCCGAGGACCAGCACGTGCCCGGCCGCGCCCGCCAGGTCGAGCACCAGCGGGTCGCGCCGCTGCTCGTATGGCCGGTCGACCACGCCGAGCACCGGGCGCAGCGTGCCCGCCTCGGTGGCCCCGACCGCGGTCAGCCCGCGCTCGGCGTCCTGGCGCGGCTCGCCGATCAGCGCGTCCAGGGTGACCGCCGTGTCCAGCGGGGGCAGCCACACCTGGTGTGCCGGGGTGCCCTTGCCGGTCAGCCGGTCGACCAGGATGTCCAGCAGCGTCTCGCCGACCTTGTCCTCGGTCTCCTCGGTATCCCTCTCGGGTTCCTCGGTGCCGGCTGCCGGCTCGGCGGCGACGTAGGCGGTGGTGTATTCGTGCAGTACCAACTGTTCCAGCGCGGCCACGTCGGCGCTGTCGCCGGTGTGCTGTTCGTACACACCGGACACATAGGCGGCGCGGAACCGGTCCAGCTGGGTGTTGTCGGTCTTGAGGAACCCGTGGCCGGGGGCGCGGGGCAGGGAGAACGCGTCCGAGATGCCGAGCACCGCACGGCTTTCCAGCTCGGAGAACGTGCGCAGGCCGATCCGGTAGGACAGATGGCTTTCCAGGCCGCGCAGCCGGCCTTCCTCGAGACGTTGGCTGGCCAGCAACAGGTGCACGCCGAGCGACCGGCCGACTCGTCCTATTTGGACGAACAGGTCGATGAAGTCCGGCTTGGCGCTCAGCAGTTCGGAGAACTCGTCGCAGATCACCAGTAGCGTCGGCACCTCGGGCAGTGGCGCGCCCGCGGCGCGGGCCTTCTCGTAGTCGCGCAGGGAGGCGAAGTTGCCGGCGGCGCGCAGCAGTTCCTGGCGGCGGATCAGCTCGCCGTTGATGGCGTCGGTCATCCGGTCGACCAGGTGCAGTTCGTCCATCAGGTTGGTGATCACCGCGCTGGTGTGCGGCAGCCGGTCCAGCCGGGTGAACGTGGCGCCGCCCTTGAAGTCGACCAGGGCGAAGTTCAGCGAGCTCGGAGGGTGGGTCGCGGCCAGCGCCAGCACGAGGGTGCGCAGCAGCTCGGACTTGCCGGAGCCGGTGGCGCCGATCAGCAGGCCGTGCGGGCCCATGCCGTCCTGGGCGGACTCCTTGAGGTCGAGCTCGATGGGGGTGCCGTCCTGGCGGATGCCGATCCGCACCCGCAGCCGGTCGCGGTTGGGCCGGGGAACCCAGGTGTCGTGGGGGTCGAAGGAGTAGGGGTCGCCGAGTTCCAGCAACTCGGCCAGGCCGAGCTCGGTGGTCATCGGGGCGTCGCCGCGCATGCCGGCGGTCAGCCGCAGCGGCGCGAGCTGGCGGGCCAGGCCCTCGGCGGAGGGTTCGTCGAACTCGTCGGCCTGTCCGAGCTCGGTCTCCCCGTCGGTGGCCTCGCTGATCAGCTGACCGGCCGCGTCGACGGCCAGCACCACCGACGTGCGGTCCAGCGTCCGGGGTGGCGCGGTGGTCAGGTCGAGCACGGTGACCCCTTCGACGCCGCCGCCGGTCATCAGCAGCCCGGAGCCGGCGACCGAGCCGCCGTCGACCACGACCACCAGGTGCGGCCCGGCGACCCGGACGTCGGTGTCCGGGTCGAACCGGGGCCGCTTGGCGAGTTCCTCCTCCATGACCGACTCCAGCGCCGGGATGGTGGCGGTCACCAGACGCAGCGGGCCCAGCGCGTCGGCGCGGTCGGGATGCAGGGCGTGTGGCAGCCATTTGACCCACTCCCACGCGGCGCGCTGGTTGGCGCCGACACACACCGCGATCCGCAGGTCGTCCGGCGCGTGCAGGGTGGCGAGCTGGCCGAGCAGCGCGCGGGCGAGCCCGAGCGTGGCGTCCCGGTCGCCGCGCAGATATATCCGGTTGAACCCGGTGACCGCCACGGCGATCGGCAGCCGGCCGACGGTGGCGTAGGTGACCAGGAACCGGCGCAGCGCGAGCGCGGAGAGCGGTTCCAGGTCCTCCAGCGGTTTGGTGTCCGGCGCGACCAGCGTGGTCGCCGGGGCCAGCGCGCCACTGCCGATCCTGGCGACGCCGAAGTCCGGGTCGTCGCGGCGGCGCTCCCACAGCCGGTGGCTGGCCGCGAGCCACCACAGCTGGGTGGGATCGGGGTGCAGGTAGGCCATGACGGTGCGCTGGGCGCGCACCGCGCGGCGCAGGCGTAGCCGCTGTTGGGCCAGGTCACGCAGGTACTTGCGGCGCGCGTGCCCCATCTCCCGCTTGCTCGGTCCGCCGCCCTGCAACAGTCCCATGAGGACCATGCCGAGCATGCCGACGCCCATCAGCCCGTAGATGACGAAGCGGATCGACCCGGACATGGAGCCGGAGAACAGCAGCATCATCGCCGCCATCATGGCCACCATCGGCAGCACCATGAGCAGCTGTGCCCACTGTCGTGCCGGTGGTGGCGGGATCTCCGGCGGCGCGGCCAGGATCAGCTCGCCGCTTGGCATGTCCGGCGCCGGTCGCCTGGTCGGTCGTCTCACCACGAGTGTCGCCACGGGGTCGATCGTGCGCGATCGAAGGCCCGTACTTCGCCGATGGCAGCAAGGTGCCGTCCAGCCGAACCGGGGTTCGTCCTGGTTAGCGTTCCACAGTGGAAAGTACCGGCGAACTTGAAGGAGGTGGCGATGGAGCAGGTCAATGTTGGCCTTGACGCGCTGCAGAGCCTGACGAACTTCACCGATCACAGTCAGCAGGAGCAGCACGACTTCAACAAGGCGCACAGCACGCGGAACACGGAGAACGCGACGAGCGGTCTCGCCGGTTCCACGCAGAACGCCGCCTTCGCGGTGGGCCAGGAGCGCGACGCGCACTGGAACTCGAACGTGTTGCCGCGCCTGCAGCAGCTGGTGGAGAACAACACGATGGCCACGTCGGCGTACTACGACGGGCAGAACACCGCGAGCGGTGCGATGACCCAGCACAGCTACGGCGTCGGCTCGGTCATCAACGGAACGGCCTGAGGAGGACCGCCATGATGGGTGGCGATCAGTTCAAGATTGTCTTCGACACCATGGAAACCGCCAAAGCTGACCTGCAGCAGACGGCTTCCCAGCACACGCAGAGCGCCGGCGACCAGCTCAACCGCATGATGGCGACCCGCGACGGCGACTGGTTCGACCAGGCGGCCGACGAGTCGGCGCAGATGTACCAGTACGCGCAGAAGCAGGCCGGTGACTACGCCGACCAGATGACCGCGGAGGGCGTCAGCTACGGCAACGTCGCCGACCACGGGATGAACACGCTGGCCACGGTCAAGGGGATCATCGGACGCATGTAGTTCTTCGTGTCCGCACGTGGGCGCTGGCATCAACGCTGATGCCAGCGCCCGTTCTGTCTCTTTCCCGTCCCGAGGCAACCATCTCCGGCCCCTGGCTGGTATCCAGTGGTAGTTGGCTGAGGTGGAGGGCTGGGCGTGGTGCGAACACCCGAGGGGTTCGAGGAGTTTGTGGCCGGGGCGTCGCCTCGGCTGTTGCGGATGGCGTACCACCTGACCAGGGACGCCGGCCACGCGGAGGACCTGCTGCAGACCGTGCTGGCGAAGGCGTGGCGGTCGTGGCGGCGGGTCAGCGGCGACCCGGAGCCGTACGTGCGGCGGATCATGGTCAACACACACGCGACCTGGTGGCGGCGCCGCTGGCGGGGCGAGGAGCCGACCGCCGAGCTGGCCGAGTCGGTCGGTGGGCCAGCACAGCACGCGGTGGACGAGCGGGACTGGTTGTGGCGGGCGCTCGGCCGATTGCCGGCCAGGCAGCGGGCGGTGTTGGTGCTGCGGTTCTACGAGGACATGACCGAGGCGCAGGTCGCCGAGGTGCTCGGCTGCGCGGTGGGCACGGTGAAGAGCCAGGCGAGCAAGGCGCTGGCCAAGCTCCGGCTGGACGAGACGATCCGCACCGAGGAAGGAAGTCGGCGATGAACCTGACCGATCTCACCGAGGTGCTCCGCGACCGCGCGGAACTCGACGACACCGGACACGAGACGCGGATGGCCGGTATCCGTGCCCGCGTCCTGGCCACCCGGCGCAGGCTCGCGGTCAGTGGCGTGATCTGCGTGGTCCTCGCGCTGGTCGGCGCTGTGTACCTGGCGCTTCCGCGTCCCGTCGAGCCAGCCGGTCCGCCCCGAAGTCTCCCGGAGTACCAGACCGGTGCCCGGCTGGTCGCCCAGACCTGGGCGGAGCTGCCCACCACTTCGGTTACCGTCCAGTTCATACCGAAATCTGATGATTTCGTGGTTTTCAATCACTGTTCCGCTGAACTGGCCAGACAACGCCTGGTCACGATGCTCACGGTAAACGGACACGACGTGCTGGCCGGCAGCTGCAGCGGTAACTCGACCCGGGGGATCGGCGATGTGGCCGAGTTCGGTGGTGTCGTCGGAAAACCTCTCGCGATCACGCTGGTCGTCGGCGTCGCCGATGTCACCGGCGGATTTCCCGAGAAAGCCACGGATATTCACCCGCCAGACGAAACGGTCGCCGGCGACTTCGCGATCGGTATCGGTGAGCCGGTGCCGGTCGGCGAGTACCCGTTCCCGTCTCGCCCGGAAACGTTGGTGGACCTCGACGACCTCTCGCCGTCGAGAGGTGACATCACCATTCGCGCCGACCGGAACGACCCCGACGCACGGCAGACGATCGACGTGGTGTGGCCGGGACCGTCCCATCTGGAAGCCCTACTCAACACGCCGGGCCGGCTCGAGGTGTTGATCAACGGCAAGGTCGTCCACGACCAGGACTCCTGGGACTACGGCGGGACATCCGGCATCGCGATCCTCGGCGAGGACGACGCATCACGCTTCCCTCCCGGGGAGACCGTCACGATCACGGTGATCCCCGAACGCACCACCGGCGACTGGCGCGTCCAGCTGTCCAAGAAGAACTAGCCGCGGCGGGCCGCCGATCGCCGCCGATCGTGGGTGTCACCAAGGGTCCGCCGGATGACCTCCAGGCCGTGCGTCATGGCCTCGGCCATCGGCGTGGCCAGCTCGTCGGGGAGCACGTCGCGGATCCACACCAGCCGGCACCGCCGCTCGCCGTCGGCGAGGACCTGCATGGAGGCGTTGTCGTGTTGAACGTCACCGTCGAGGACCGCGTAGACGATCCGGCGCGTGTCGTGGTCGACGCTGACCCGTCGTTCCCGGACCACTGTGCCGTCGGCGAAGGTGACGACTCGGCAGTCGGCCTCGGCCTGGGTGTCCAGCACGAACCCCGGTGCCATGCGCGAGGGACCCTCGGCGAAGTCGCCGATCACCTCCCACGCATCCTCGGCACTGGACTCGACCACAACTTCCCTGTGGACAGACGCCATGTCTCCTCCTGGAACTCGGTGAGAGATTCGGTGCGCACGAGCCTGCCCCGAGCCCGCCCCCAGGTCTTGAAGATCCTTGCGGGACTGTCGGACCCGCCGCATAGCCTCCGCGGGTGCTCTCCTTCGTCGATCTCGCCACCCGGCCGGAGTTCACCGTCACGGCGGTGGACTGCCAGGACGATCACCGTGGTTGGTCGACCGAGCAGCCGCGCGCGGACGTGCGGCTCGTGCTCGTGCGCGGTGGCGGGTTCCGTCGCCGGGTCCGCGGTGTCCGCGTGGACCTCGACCACACCGTCGGCTACCTCGGGATGCCCGGCGAGGAGGAGCACTTCGCCCATCCCACCGGCGGCGACCGGTGCACCTCGATCAGCCTCACACCCGCGCTCTGGCGCACCCTGGCCGGCGACGCACCGCGGCTGGCTCGCTCATCGCTGTACGTGGACGGCAGGCTCGACCTGGCCCACCGGCAGCTCCTGGCCGCCAGTCGCGCCGCCGACACCGACCACGCGGCGGCCGAGCGCCTGGTCGCCCTGCTGGCCACGGTCGTCCGACAGGTCGTGGCCACCACCACCCCGGACAGCGACCGGGCAGGCCCCGGTGACCGGGCACTGGTAGCCCAGGCCCGCGCCGCGATCAACGACGGTCATCCCGCCGCGGCCGGCCTGCTGCCGCTCGCCACCCTGCTGGCTGTCTCGTCCTACCGGCTCAGCCGCGCCTTCACCCACGAACTGGGAGTATCGCTGACCCGCTACCGCAACCGGGTCCGCGTGGCCCGCGCGCTGGACCGGCTGGCGGCGGGTGAACCCAGCCTCGCCGTCCTCGCCGCCGACCTCGGCTTCGCCGACCAGGCCCACCTGTGCCGAACTGTGCGCGCACACCTGGGACACACCCCGACCGCACTACGCGGACTGCTCACCTGAGCCGGGTGGCAGCCGTCTCGTGATCGACCTTCGTCACGGTGAGTGAGTGACGGTTGTCGCGCAGTAAAGTAAGTTTCGATCTAAGTAAGATGCGATCTTACTTAGATCGGAGTGTGCTGGTGACGGAGTTCCGGGCGGACCGGATCGATCTCGACTCCATCCCGTCCGTGACACGCCGGTCGTTCCACATGATCGAGACTGCGCGCGCGTTCCATCAGCAGAGGGAACCGCTCGCCAGCGTGACTCTGCTGCGGCGCGCGTTTGAGACCTCGCCAGACACGAGCCGGTTCAACCTGTTCACTCGATCCGCTGTGCTGGACCTCGCCGAGAACGGCGGCACCACGGTTCGCCCTGACGCGAAAGCTCTTGCCCGCGAACTGCATCTGGTCAGCTGACGCATGGGGGACAAACTGTCCCCCTCGACTCGGGCACAGGTCGCACCCCTCACTTTGAGGGTGCGGAACCGTCCAGATAGGCACCCTGTACCGCGCGCAGGCGCCTACGACCACTGATCAATTCGGACTTACTTGTCCAGTACACCCCGGCTCTCGACTGGTCTATCCAGGCGACCGGTGGCGGTTGCATCCTGCCGCCGATGGTCGAGACGTTCCGCCCTCATCGACCACGAACAGCAGGCCACCTGGTGACCAGTGCAGGCCTGATAGCTCGTTACAACCCGCGAGGTCGGAGCGACACCTGACCATGACTCACCCCAACTCCACCACGAGCCCAGTCCAGATTTACGGGGCGTACAAGGCCAGCCAGAACAAGCCGCCCCGTGTCGCGGAGTGGGAGCGACAGATCGACACCGCCGGGTCGTACGAGCAGTCCCAGGCGCAACTGCTGTACAACCTGGTGGTCGAGACCCATCGGCTGCGGATGCTCGCCCTCGGGGTCCTGGTGATCGTGGGCGTCAGCTTCGTACTGGGCGCGATTGGTGTGCTGGTCATGTTGAGTGCTTAGCGGAGGTACCCTCGGTAGCGCACCTCTTCGCGGAGGACGCCCCCGGCCGACGGGCCGGGGGAGCGAAGAGGTTCTCCGCGAAGGTGGTACCGATGGACATTGAGCACGCCCACATCGGGCGACGTATTCGCGAGATCCGGGTCTGGCGTGGCATGAGCGTTACCGCCACGGCCAGTCTCGCGGGGATGGCCCAGTCCTACCTGTCGATGATCGAGCGTGGCCACAGGCTGGTGACCAAGAGGTCGGTGTTGGAGTCGATTGCGGCTGCGCTCCGGGTGCCGGTCTCTGAGTTGGACACGCTGTCGGACGAGGATCCTGTGTCGCGTGCCGCCTCCCTCGCGGCGGTTGAGGCGGTGTTGACCGAGTGGTGGCCAGGCGAGATCCCTGACGACTATCCGGCGCGGCCATGGAAGCAGGTCGAAGCGGATCTGGACCGGTTGGTCACAGACCTGCGGCCACGCTCAGATTACGGCGGCCAGAGCGAGATGTTGCCCGGTCTGCTGCACGACCTCCTGATCTACGCCGGCACCGATGCCCACCGCTCGGCCGCGCTCGTTGGTCAGATCTGCGCGTACCACACCGCCGGCAACGTGGCGACAAGGCTCGGTGCTCGCCACCTCGGGCTGATCGCGGCTGATCGGATGCAGGCCTCCGCCGAGGTTCTCGGGGACCCGGCGTGGCTCGGTGTCGCCGGTTGGAGTCGCGCGCAGTGGCTTTCCTCGGCGTCGAGGTCTCGGCAGTACAGGCTCGCTGTCGTGGCCGCCGACATGCCGGACGCTCGCTTGGAGAGTCGGGGCATGGGGCACCTGACGGCGGCTCTGGCGGCGGCGGCGCAGGGTGATGGCGCCACAGCCGAGGACCACCTGGCGGAGGCGAGTGTGGTCGCCGACGAGCTTGGCCTCGCGCACAGCAGTTGGGGGTCCATGACGATGAACTTCGGCCGAGCCAACGTGGGGACGTGGCGCCTGGCGATCGGTGTCGAGCTGGGCAAGGCTGGCCGTGCCGCCGAACAGGCCCGCGAGGTCGAGTGGCGTGCGCTCCCGATGTCGAGGCAGGCCGCGTACTGGGCCGACTTCGGCCGGGCGCTGGCGCAGGATCGGCGCACCCGTGATGACGCGGTGCGGGCACTGTTGACGGCCGAGCAGATCGCGCCGCAGCAGGTGCACACCAGCCCGCTCGCGCGCGAGGCGATCACTGGTCTGATGGCGTCGGCGCGTCGTGACGCGGTCAGCGCGGATCTGCGGCGGCTGGCACTCCGTGCAGGAATTGCCCCTACCGGGTGACCATCACAGGTTTGTGATGGGGTGCGTGCGGACGGTTCTTAACCTCGGGTCGCGTCATTGGTCGAGGTGGAGGAGCGTCCGAAATGATGTGTCGAGGGCATTGGGACCTGAGTAGGTCTGGGCCTTGTGCGTGGCGGTTGTGATGGCCACCGCTGAGTATGTCGAGACGCTCGTCGTTGGTGTGTTCATCGGCGCCCTGATCGGCCCTCCGCTTGGGCACTGGTCGGTGTTTTGGGAAGACCGGCTGGACCGGCACCGGGCGCGGTGTGATGCCTGTCGTCGACGCGCGGTGCGGCGGGCTGAACGTCAAGCGGCACGTCATGCCTGACATAGAACGTTGACTCGTCTGAGTGGCTGGTGGAAAAAGCCACAGATCTGTAATTAATAAATCATGTGACGACTATCTTTGGAGTAACGCCTTGAATATCCGAACCTTCACTTTGGAAACTGTCGATGACGGCGAGGACAGTGTTTACGCTGTCGGTATGTCGATCACTCGTCCTTGCGGTGATCAGGAAGTGGTCACTTTTCGTCGTGATCCCACTTCCGGGTTCGCGACGTTGGCGAACACCACTTCTCCGGAGAGGGCTTTGGCTCGGTTTGAGCACGTGATGCCGATGCGGCTTGTGTGGACCGACGATGAGCACTCCGAGGTCGACCTGCGCCGGTAAGCGTTAGCGCACGGGGGAGTACGGGGCGGTAGCTCAGCTGGTCAGAGCTCGGGACTCATAATCCCGGAGCCGTGGGTTCGAGCCCCACCCGCCCCACCTTCACTGTCCCATCATGAAACCAAGGGTTCCGCCGTAATGCCCAAACTGAACCGTGACCGCATCCGAACCTGGTTGGAAGACCACAACTGGACCGTTGGCCGTCTCGCCAAAGAATGCAGCAACATAGGTGAGGACGTCTTCCCGGAAGGCACGATGCGAAACGTGGTCAACGGGATCGACCCGATGCGGCCGGGTCGCATCAAGGTGATCTGCAGAGTGACGGCCCGCTACGGCGACGGCATTCCGTACGAGCAACTCATCGCGGAAACGTGATAGCCCACAACAATTAACGAAAGGTCCGAAGAGCAGTGCGGGATCGGGAACCGGCTGTCCGTAGTCGGGAGCTGGGCGAGAGACTTCCCCGAGTCATGGAGCGCGGTTGGTTTCACGCCAGTGGGATCACCCGGGAGCTGAATTGGGGCACTGGCCGTGTGTCCCGCGTTCTCGCGGGACAACGAGGCGGCTCCAGTCATGCCAAATTCTACGGCGCATTCGGTACTGGGCCGCGACGATGATCGTGAGTCTTGGCGCGCCTGCCGGTGTCTGCGAGCTGGACGCACTCATCGAGAAGGCCGCGAAGCGCGGCTTCCTGTGGCACCAATTTCGCATAGACAGGCACGGTCCGGAAGTACTCGCCGGCGTGTTCCAGTGGCGCGCCTGCGCCGACGTCCTCGTCCTCGTCAACGACAGCGCATCGCACGCCTACCGCACGCCCACCAGCCCAACCACCGACGTGTTCGCCCCGACCCACGTGCACTGGTGGTACGGCGGAACCCTCGACCACCAAGGAAAAACCCTTCCCGGCGTCGGCATGGTATGGGTACTGCGCGCGTTGCTCACACTCCCCGGCCCCAACGAGCCCGCCGCCCAGTTCCCACTGGTACCGGCACCGAAGGGCACCGGCGTCCAAGGCGCCCGAGTCCCGGTCCGAATACGCCGCCGAAATATCTATTCAACCAACCGAGATCGGGAGAAATAATGTAATATCCGATCTTGCTTAGATCGGAGTGTGCTGGTGACGGAGTTCCGGGGGCACAATCCGAGTGTCGAGTGCGCCGACTTCACAGCCGCGCTCAAGCGCTACCGGATCGACGATCCGAACCTTTCATCAGTGGTCATTCGCTGTCTGGCTAATGGCGAACTGGGCTGCCCATGCATTCCGGATTTCGGTTACGAGTCGTCGCGCCCCGGATCGGTCTGCCGCGGTTGTCGGTCGTGGCCTGGCCGGAGCCGTCAGACCTCGATGAGCAGGACGCGCGCGCCGGACTGCACTGGAAGACCCGCGCCCTCGTCGACTGGGCGGCAGGGCGGTCATTCGCCCGGGTTGACGACGAGATCGCCGACACCGATCGAGCCTGGGTGTCCGCACACCATCGAGGGCATGCTGCACCGTGTCGATCCTCGTCTGGGACTGATCGACGCCGACTACAGCGCTCTCGCAGAGTGGCTGAACAGGACGCACGGCCGTGCTCAGGTGAAGTAGTGGCCCTCCTTGAGATCGGCGATCAGTCCCGGGCGGGTCGGTTGCCAGTCGAGTAGGTCGCGGGTGAGTTGTGCCGAGGCGGGGCAGTCGAGTCCCCAGAAGCCGCCGAGCCAGCCAACGTACTCGCCTGCCTGCTCGGCGGTGACGGACACGGCGGGCACGTCGAGGCGCGCGGCGAAGATCTCGGCGACCTCGCGGATCGGCACGCCCTCGTCGCCGACCGCGTGCAGTACCGACCCGGCCGGCGCGGACTCCAGGGCGCGGCGGAACAGACGCGCGGCGTCGTCACGGTGGACCGACGGCCAGCGGTTGGCGCCGTCGCCGACGTAGGCCGCCGCGCCCTTGTCACGGGCGAAGCCGATCGCGGTGGTCATGAACCCGTTGTCGCCCTTGCCATGCGTGGCCGGCGGGAGCCGCACGACCGACGCGCGGACCCCGTGGTCGGCGAGGGCGAGCGTGTGGTGGGCGTTGGCTATCCGCCCCTCGCCGCCGCTGATCGGGCCCTGGCGGTCCCCGGCGGGCGCGGCCAGACCGTCGCGTTCGGTGGCGAGGACTCCGGGTGGCAGGCCGAGTACGCCGAGGATGCCGGAGGCGATGACGAACGGTTTGCCGGTGCCGGTCAGTGCCTGGCCGAACACTTCGATCGCCGCGCGGTCGGCGTTCGTGGCGCCGGCGAAGTCGCCGGTGAAGGCGATGCCGTGGTCGAACGCGAGGTGGATGACGCCGTCGGCCGCCTCGGCGGCGGCGCGCAGGACGTCGAGGTCGTCGAGGGATCCGGAGTGGACCTCGGCCCCCAGTGACCGCAGGGTCCTGGCCGCGGCGTCGGAGCGGGCGAGACCGGTGACCGTGTGGCCGGCGGCGATCAGGTCCGGGACCAGCCCGCGGCCGATCCAGCCGGATGCCCCGGTGACGAAGACGTGCATGGGAAGACCTCCAGGTGTTATTCTTTGTACAGTCGTACCATCAATGGCGAGCTGATGCCACCGAACCGGGGAGGCCACGATGGCGGGACGGCCCGTCGACCATCAGCGGCGGGCAGAACTACTCGACGCGGTGGTCGACTACGCGGTCGAGCACGGGTTCGCCGAGCTGACCTGGCGGCCCGTCGCCGCCGCCATCGGGGTGTCGACCAACACGCTGGTGCACCACTTCGGCACCAAGGAGCGGATGTTCGAGACCATCCTCGGGCGCTTGCGGGAGCGCATCGTCATCGCCACCGACGACCTGCTCGGCGAGCGGCCCGACCTGGCGACCGCGGCGCGGGTGGTCTGGACGCGAACCTCCGATCCGCGCCGGGAAGCGGAGTTCCGGCTGTTCTTCGCGGTCTACGGGCGCGCTGTGCAGGCGCCGCAACAGTTCTCGAGCTTCCTCGAACATGTCGTCGCCGACTGGATGGGCTCCCTGTGCGCCGCGCAGGGACCGGACACCGACCCGGCGACTGCGGCGCGTACGGCCACCCTGGTGATCGCGACGATCCGCGGGCTGCTGCTCGACCTGCTCGCCACCGGTGACCGGGACCGGGTCCAGGACGCGGCCGAGAGCTTCCTCGCCAGCCTCGAGTCCTGATCAGCTCGTGGCCGGCAGCCAGTCCTCGGTGCGGCGGTGCCGGCCAAGACCGACCGCGGCGAACTCGTCGTGCTGGTCGCCCGTGCTGACCCCGAGCCGGCGCAGCGCCTGGGAGATCGGGGTGCCGACGGCGGGAACCGGGGCCTTCTCGGCCAGGTGGAGATACCCCATGGCGACCTGCCCGGCGTCCCACACCATGGCCGACTGCTCACCCGTCCCGCCGAAGTACTCGGCCTCCACATAGGCCACCGGGCCGTTCGCCGAGCAGGTGGCCAGTGTGCGACCCAACCCCGCCGGTGCTTTCCAGAACCCGTCGAGCCGGGGCGATCCGGCGACGGTGACCGCGTCGAACAGCGTGTCGGTCATCGGCAGCAGGGACAGGCGTTGGCCAAGGGGAACCAGGCCCACGTCCGCGAAAGTGCCTGCCAGACCACGAAGAACGGGTTCGGCGGCGATGACCGCCTGCAGGTGGTACATGTCGGCAATATGGCAGACTCGATCCCATGGGCGCGACGGCGAGAGTCAGCCAGCAGGAGCGGGCGATCCCGATCCTGACCGTGCTCGACCTGGACGAGGCGGCCACCTTCTACGCCCGCCTCGGCTTCGAGGTGCGCAGCCGCTACGACGGCTACCTCATCATCGCCAGCGGTGATCTCGAGCTTCATCTGTCCTATTGGGAGGACCACGATCCGGCACGGACCGCCGGCACGGTCTACCTGCGGGTCACCGACGCCCAGGCCATCTACGACGATCTCCACGCGCAACTCGACCGCGACGGCTGCCGCTACCTGGCACCGGCCTCGGGTCTCACGCCCGAACTGACGGCCCAACTCCGCGCTCGCGTCGCGACGGGCGCACCGACCGTCCGCCTCCACGAGATCGCGGACAAACCATGGGGGCTGCGGGAGTTCACGGTCATCGACCCGAGCGGCAACGCCGTCCGCATCGGTCACCCCATGCGATGAAGACGTCCCTTCAGCGCGTTGAGTGCGACGAAGGACATCGCGGTTGGGGCGGTCACTGGTCGACCAGGAACATCTGTTCGGGGGGTTCGATGACCGTTGGTCTGGTCGGTAGCGGTGCGGCCATGGCGGGGCGCCAGCGACGACGCCGGCCGCGGGGGACGACCACTGCGGCCACCACCGCGAGCACGATCACCCCGAGGATCACCACCGTGGACCAGGTGGCCACGGTGCCGGCGCGCTCGTGCCAGGCGGCCTCGGCCAGCGCCGCCCGGTCCGGGACCGCCGGGGTGTGCGCGGGCAACGCCGCCGGCTCCGCCAGGTCCATGCCGTCGGTCACCGCCCGGTACGGGTTGACCAGACCGGCGCCGTAGGTGTGGCTGCCCGTGCCCCCACGCGCCGGACTCGCCGTGGCGATCAGCCGCCTGGCCACCTCCGGTGCGGACAGCTCCGGCCGGGCCGCCCGCACCAACGCGGCCGTGGCCGAGACGAACGGCGCGGCATAGCTGGTCCCGGTGGCGTAGGCGTGGCCGGCCACCCTGGTCGTGGTCAACACCCCGTCGCCCGGCGCGACCAGGTCGACATACGGCCCCACCTGTGAACTGGACGTCCGCGCCCCGTCGATGTCGATCGCGCCGACCCCGAGCACCCCGTCGTAGGCCGCCGGGAACGACGGGAGCTCCCCGGCCCCGTCCTGCTGGCCGTTGCCCACCGCGGCCACCACCAACACGTCCCTGGACACCGCGTACCCGACCGCCGACCTGATCGCGGGAAAGTCCGCGTACCCCGCGATGGACAGGTTGATCACCCTGGCCCCCGCGTCGACCGCGTACCGGATCCCCCTGGCCAGCACGTCCAGATCGATCCGCAACGACTCGCCGTTGACCGCGATGTCCTGGGCGCTGATCCGCACCGGCAGGATCCGCGCGTCCGGCGCGACGCCGTGGAAACCGATACCCGCCACCGGATCCGCCGCGATGATGCCGGCCACCCCGGTGCCGTGGGACACGCAGTCGAAGTTCCCCGGCAGGTTCGCCGACTCGAAGAAGTCCTTACCCGCCAACACCTTGCCACCCCGCCGCAGCTGCGGATGGTCAGCGTCCACACCGGAGTCGACCACCGCGACCGTCACACCGGCCCCCCGGCTGTGCGGCCACACCAGCCGCGGATCCAGCACCTGCTGGGCCCACGGCCGCTCGCGCACCGTCGGCCGGCCGGGATCCGGGTCGTGGCAGACGCCGTCTGGCGGCGCCGCGTGCGCCGGACCGGCGCCGGCCATGATCAGTGCCAGGACCGGTGCCAGGATGCTCAACACCGCCGCGTATCGCTTCATCGCCAACGATCCTGCGCCGGCATATCGGTTCGCACGCGTCATGGCCACATGCGGCCACGAGATCAACTGCCCGCCTGTACCACCAATACTGGCCGCGTGGACCAGACAGCGCGCCAGTTCGGCATCATCGCCGACTACGAGAAGCTCGCCGAGGAGGTCGAGAGGCTGCGGCGAACGATCGCCGAAACCCAGGAGACCGCCGACTCCGCCGACGGACTGGTGAGCGCCACGGTCGGCGGCAATGGCGAGCTGATCGAAGTGTGGCTCGACCCCCGGATCTACCGGTCACCCGATTCCGCCGCGCTGGCCACCACCATCACCGAGACCATTCGCCAGGCGGCCCGCCAGGCCGAGGAGCTGGTGTTCGCCGAGGCGGCGAAGTTCCTCCCCGCCGGCGCCACGCCCGAGTCGACCGACCTGCGGGTCGACCCGTTCCTGCACGCACTCGACCGGAGGTAGCCATGGGCGAGATCGACACCAACGGTGATGGCCGCATCGACATGCGCATCGAGGACACCGCCCACGGGATGGGCGAAATGCACGCGCACGCCGACGGCCTGGATGGGCTGCTGAACTCCGCGTTCGCCGAGATCAACTCGCTCACCGCCAAGCTGGGCAAGGGCGGCAAGATGAGCGACGAGTTCATGACGCAGTACCGCTGGTGGCGCGAGGGCACCGGCGGCCAGACGGTGTGCGTCGCGAACCCGGTGTCCGGTGACCCCAACACCTCAGTGCGCAACGACCCCGGACTGGACAAGAGCCTCCGGGACGTCGCGGCGAACTACCGCAAGATCGCCGAGGCTGGCGACAACGCGGTGGGGCAGTACCGGGAAGCCGAGCAGAACGCCGTCGGCGAGTTCCGGCGCTGAGCGATGGGCATCGATCTCACCGGCGCGGCCAAGCAACTGTTCGACGAGGTCTGCAAGCTGGTCGGCCAGGAAAACGGTTTCCCGCCGGACGAGCCGGCCGACGCCCGCGCGCTCGGCCAGGCATGGGGTCGGGTAGCCACCATCATCGACGGCGCCGTCGACAACACCAACCGGACCACGGACACGATCTTCGGCAACTGGCCCGACGGCGCCGGGTACGAGTTCCACTCGCTGGTCAAGAACTTCAACGGCGACCTCGGCGGGCTGACCGGCTCCTGCCGGGAGCTGGCCGCGTACTGCGAGCAGTACGCCCAGGACGTCGAAAAGCAGCGGATGGCCATGCGGATCGAGATGATCATCAACGCGGCGGCGTTCGCGCTCGCGTTGACCGGGGCCGGCGGCGTGGCCAGCATGTTCGTCCGCCAGGTCGCCAGCAACGTGATGAAACGCGTGCTGCTGGCCGCCGGCCGGACCGCGATCGCCGGGCAGGCCCGCTCCACGGTGACCACGGTCGCGCTCAACACCGGCAAGGTCGCGCTCAACGTCGGCAAGGAGATCGCGGTCGAGGCCGGTGAGGAGGCCGTCATCTCGGCCGGCTCCCAGCTCGCGGCCCAGCAGGTGGGGTACAACCCCGGCGGGATCGACGCCGGGCAGCTGGGCACCGACACCCTCGCCGGCGGCATCGGCGGCGCGCTCGGCTACGGGCCGGGGAAGGTCATCAACGGCGTCATCAAGCCGAAGGGCGTGGTCAGCCAGCACGTGTCCGCGCTGGCCAGCGGCGCCGGGCTGAACTCGGTCACCTCCCCGGTGGCCAGCCGCGCCGCGAACGACATCGTGACCGGGGACTTCAGCGGGATCGGCGCGTACGGCGAGTCGATCGCGGAGAACGGCGCGGACGCCGCGCGGATGGGCGCGGTGCGGGCCAACGGGACCGTGCTGGCCGGCCAGGTCGGCCAGGCCGCGGGGCTGCACGGGAACCCGAACGTCACCGGTCTGGACACCAACCTCAGCGGGCCGGACGGGCCGACCGGGCCGGACGGGCCGCCGCCCGACAACACACCTGCCTCCGGGGAGTCGCCGGGCACCTCTGGCGCGACCGATCCCGGCTCGGGCAGCAGTGGTTCGGCGTCGCAGGGGGTGTCCGAATCGGGGGCAACGAGCAACCAGGCGGGGACCGAGACCGGGAACCAGACGGGAAACCAGACCGGGAACCAGAGCACGGGGCAGACCGCGGGGGGCGGCGCGCCGGGTGGGACCGGGTCGACCGGGACCGGGTCGACCGGGGACTCGGGGTCCGGGTCGTCGGGATCCGCGACGAAGCCCGGGACGACGACCAACGCGCCCGTCGCCGGCAGCGAGGTGACCGGCCAGGACGGGTCCCGAACGGCGCAGGCGCCGGCGGACGGTGCGGCGACCGAGACCACCACCGCGCCCGGTACCGAAGCGGAGTCCGGCGCCACCGGCACGTCGACCGACCAGACCGGGCAGGAGAGCACGACCGGCGAATCGGGAATCACGACGCAGCAGGAGGGGTCGACGGCCGTCGACCCCAGCGGCCAGCAGGCCACCGGGACCACGACCACCGGGACGACAGCCACCGAGACCGGTCAGACCACGACCGCCGCCGTGCCGGGCGCGATCACCGGCCAGGGGGTCACGGGACAACGCACCGATCCCGGCTCGGCCACGCCAGGCAGGACTCGCCGAACGAGCGCCGAGACCGGCCAGGCGGCCGAGGCGAACCCGGCCGCCTCGACCGAGTCGACGGAGTCGACGGAGGCCGACCCGGCGGCGGCCTGCCCCGCCGGCATCGACGCGCGGGTGTGGCAGGCGTTGTCCCAACCGGTCCGGGACGCGGTCACCGAGCTGTTCACGCCGGCAACACCCCAGTCGACGAAGAACGCCGTGGTCAGCCTGCTCAAGCTCGGGTTGCCGGCGAACCTCGAACGGGACATCGTCGCGCTGGCGGGGAGTCTCTATGCCACCGTCCTGACGAACCTGGTCGAGATCGCCGAGCGCGCGCCGTACGCCGAGGTGGTCCAGACCGCCGTCACGCTCGCCGGGCAGCGCACCAACCGCGCGAACCAGACGATCGTGAAGATCAGGAACCTCATCCGCGAGAACTCCCAGGAGCGGGACGCGCTGCTCGGTGAGCTGGGCGTGCCCCCGGCCAACGGCCAGGCACCGGAGTCCGCGGCCGGTCCGAGCAGACGACCCGCGCCGTCGCGATCGCTTGATGTCGTCGGGCTCGTGCGGGTGGATCCCGGCTCGGGGGTGATCGCTCCGCTGGATGACGGGCCGGGCGGCCTCGCCCAGCCGAGCGCGAACGGCGAGCCGGCTGGCGTGGACGTCGGGTCCGGGGTGATCGCGCCGCCGAGCGAGTCGGTTGGTGCGCCGGAAGTCGCGCCGCCGCCGGTAGCCGAGGCCGAGCCGAACCCCGCTCCGGACGAAAGCACGGAGGTGACCGAGCAGCAGGCGACGGTCGAGGAGACCACGCCAACGCCCTCGACGCTCGGTCCCGGCGAACTAGCCTCGCCACCGCGACAGCAGTTGCTGCCGGAGCACTACACGGTCGGCGCCCAGCGCACCATGGAACTCAACGCGATCGCCCAGTCCGCGCTGCGGGAAGCCGACCGCCGCGCCGGCCTGGCCTCGGTCACCCCGCCCGCCGGCGACAGCCAGGTGTACCACCTGACCGACGAGCACCAGCTGCGGTTCGCCGCGACCGTCCAGATCGCCGACCTCGGCCAGCACATCGCCGCGACCTACACTGTGGACAGTCACAACACCGTGCACATCACGGTGTCCGGCAGGGCAACGCCCTCCGCCGTGCCGTCACTGGTCGCCGCGGCGCTCGGCGAGGCGGCCGCCCAACTGTCCGGTGTGGACGCCACGGTGGCCGACCGCCTGGTGGCCGACAGCAGCGGCGACCCGACGCTGAGCAGGCGCGACCACGGCCGCGCGGCCCAACTGCTGGACCACGCGCAGACCCTGCGGCGCAACCCACACAGCCTGCGTACCCGGTCACTGCTCAAGGCCCTCGTCCGCGACCTCGGCCTCGACCCGAGCCAGGACGGCGCCGCCGGCCGGCTGTCCGCGCTGCCCGACGAGCGGATGCGGGAGGTCGTCCGGCAACACACCCGTGACCCCGACGGCCTGCTCGGCACCATGGCCTACCTCGCCAAGAGCGTCGGCACCGCCCTGCCCGTGCCGATCGCACTCGGGGTCGCCGCCGCGTTCGGGGTGATGCCGGTGCCGGTCCTGGTGGCGGTGACCGCCGCCGCGCTGACCCGTGCGGTGGTGCAGGGCCTGTACGACCGGTCGATCACCGTGCGGGAGAACGCGGCGACCGACGCCCAACTCGCCGGGCGCAAGCACCAACTCAAGGCACAGGCCAAGACCGGCATCGCGCTCGACGTCCTACAGGTCATCGCCCAGCTGAAGTACACCGGCGATGGCTACCTCGCCCGCGCGGCCACGCCGGCCGAGCACGCCATGGGCCCGGACTCGCTGAATCTCCAACTGGAGCGGCTCTACGGTCTGCACCGAGGCGCCGGGACGATCGCCAGTACCGTCGCGGTCGCCGTGGTGCTGGCGGTCAGCGCGGTGACCCCGCTCGGTGCCCTGTCGGCGCTCACCGTCACCGGCCTGTTCGTCGGCACGCTGGCACCGACCGTGGTCGGCCCGGCCATGGACGCCATCCGGAAGCGGTACACGGCGTCGTGGAAGGCGGCGCGCACGAACGCCGTGCTGACCGAGGCCGACAACGTGGTCACCGGCTACGGGCACGAGATCGCCCACGAGGCACGGAACTTCGTGCAGATGGTGGAGTACCGGCTGGCGAGCCAGGCCGCCCGGTCCGGCAGCCAGGCGCCGGGCGTTGACGGGAAACAGTTCGCCCACAGCGACGACATCCCGGGACATCTGGCCAGGACCGCGCTCCCGCAGTCCGCGGAAAGCAGCGCGAAGGACCAGGATCCCAACGCGTTGGCCGCGATGCTGACCCTGACCGAGGAGTACGGCGGTTTCCGGGTGGCGAGCGCCGCGGCGGCCGTCGGGATGAACCTGGCGACCGGCGGCCGGCAGTTCACCGCCGAACAGGCGGCGAGCGCGGCGCGCACCCGGTACGACACGCTGCGGGAGGGCGACCGGGACATCGCCGCGCTGGCCACGGCGATCGCGAAGATACTCAACGTGGCGGTGCCCACGCTGTCCTCGTTGTCCCCTAACGACGACACCCCGCTCGCGCAGGACAGGAACCGGCCCTCCCCCCGGCCTTCCCGGAAATGGCTGGGGGTTGGCGTCGCCACCGGGCTGCTCTCGGTCGGTGTCGCCGCCGGACTCGAGCTGGTCCTCGGGATGCCCTCGCTCACCGTGTTGACCGCGGCGGGCGCGGTCGGCGCGCCGACCGGCGCGCTGGCCAGTCGGGTGATGTCCGCGCAGGAACAGAAACAGGGCGACCTCAAGGCCGAGCTGGCCAGGACGAAGGCGCAGACCGCCCGCGACGACTTCGTCACCGCGATCGCCGAGTTCGGGTCGCACGTACTTGGTCGCTCCACTGTGGACCAACCGCGGCCGACCAATGACGCCACGCTCGACCGGATCCTCGCCGCCAGGGACACCGCCTACCGCGCCATCGTCGCGGAGGCCGCCCAGCTCACCGCCGACGAGAACGCCTCCCACGCCGACCTGGCGCCCACCCTCGTCGACCGGGTGGTCGCCCTGCGCGAGGTCGCCACCCAGGCCGAGAAGCTCGCGCGGCTGCGCACCGGGCAGCCGAGGGCACAGGTCGCCGCGCGCAACTCGCTCATCGACGCCATCCAGACCTACAACGCCGTTCGCGGCGTGACCCCGTTGCCCATAGCCGAGTTGTTCGACGGGGTGCACGCGGGCAACGCCAAGAGTCCGCCGGCCCTGCCCGCGTTGCCGGCCGACGTGCACGGGCAGGCAGCCGCGGTGATCGTGGACCAACACTTCCGGAACCCGGACGTGCCGGCCGACGTGCCGGCGGACCTGGTCGCGCGGTCGGGAAACGAGGGCTGGGGCGCCAGGATCGCCGCCGCCACCGGTGTCCCAAGTAGACAGTTCCGGCCGGTCTCCGCGATCAACGACGTCGTCGCCAGGCTGACGCGGCTCGGCGAGGGCAGCCGGGCGATCGTGCACGCGCGGCGCACCGACGAGCACGGCGTCGCCGAGTCCGGCGACCTGCTCAACGCGGTCAACATCGGCGGGGACGTGTTCCTGATCGACGCCGCCAGCGGCGCGCTGGCCGACGTCACCGGCTACGCCGACGGACTGTCGATGCTGATCACCGACGACCGGGGCGAACAGGCCATGGCCGACCAGCCGGTGGTCGCCGCGGTGCGCGACGCCGCCGCGACCGTGCGCGGCGGAATTCAGGACTATGTCCCGGGAAGCCTGCTGACCGACCGGGCGGCACCCGGCCTGCCCGCGCCGGCCGCGCCGACCGGACTGGTCGACGGGCTCGTCCGGATCGCGTCGGTGATCAACCCGGACCGGTACCTGCCCGAGGTTGTCAATCCGGTGCTGGGCAACGAGATGGCCCGGTTCCACGCGTTCTCCGACCAGTGGGACCGGCGCGGCGACGAGCCGCCGGAGATCCCGGTCGCGCAGCTGGTCGCCGGTCTCGGTACGGTCCGGGCGGTCGCGGGCATGGCCGCGGCCATGCTGGCGATCTTCGGTGACGACGAGCTCACCGGCCTGGCCGAGTACCAGCACCTGGACACGCTGTTGCGCCAGCAGGACATTCCGACGGCGGAGCTGTTCGCGGCGATGACCGAGCTGATGGCGGCGCTGCGGCCGAGCGCGCCGTAGCGCCTGGCGGGACGAGACGAACGGGAGGCCCGGTTTGCGTCCACTGTGGATCGTGGGGATCGCGGCCGTGCTGATCGCGGCGGTGATCGCGGTGGTCGAACTCGGCGAGCCGGACCTGGTCCCGGTCGTCGAGCCGGCGGGCGCGGTCACCATCGTCGGTGAGCTGACCATGGACCAGGACGCGTCGGGCACGGTCACCGCCCGCGCCACGATCAGCGCTGACCGGGCACTGGTGCTGCCCGCGCTGGCCGTACGGGTGCGCGACGAGTCCGGGCGGGACCACGACTTTCCACAACGGACAGACGTCATGCTCGCCACCACGCCCCAGGAGATCACCTTCGAGCGCGAGTTCGCCGAACCCGGTACCTACACCTACAGCCTGGCCTACCAACTCGACGGCGACTGGGTCGACCTGCCGCCATGGCAGACCGTCAGGATCCGCTGACCGGGAGGTTGAGCTCGAAGATCGCCCCGCCTTCGTCCGCGTTGTAGACCGACAGCCGGCCGCCGTGCGCCTGGGCCACCCAGCGCACGATCGACAGGCCGAGCCCGGACGAGCCGCCGGTGCTGGTGAACCGGTTGAACGTCTCCTCGGCGAACGCGGCGTCGATTCCCGGCCCGTGGTCGGCCACGGTCACCGTGCCGCCGGCGACCGTGATGTGCACGACCGCCGTGCTGCCCGGCTGGTGCCCGTACTTGATCGCGTTGTCCAACAGGTTGCTGATCGCCCGCGCCAGCAGTCCCGGGTCGGCGTGCACCATGGTCGGCGCGGCGACCACGGTGATCTGGGCGCCGTCCACCGGCGTCTCCTCGACCATGGTGGTCACCAACTGGTCCAGCCACACCGGCTGGATGGCCAACCGCTCGACCCCGGCCGCGAGCCGCGCCCGCACCAGCAGACCGTCGATGATGCCGCCCATCCGCGCGGCCAGCCCGACCACCCGGGGCACCAGCGCGGGCGCCTGCGCCGGGTTCGCCTGCGCGCCCTCGGCCAGTGAGCGCAACGCGGCCACCGGCGTGCGCAGGTCGTGCGCGGTCTCGGCGAGCAGCACCTCCTGCTGCCCCAACGCGTCCGCCGACGGCCGGATCACCCGCCCGGACAACACATGCGCGGCCGCGCCGAGCACGCCGACCAACACCACCAGCGACCCGACCACCCACCACACCAGCTCGGTGTGCTGACTCTGCTGGGGACCGAGGTCGGCGACCACGACGATCGCGCCGATCGCCGTGCGGTCCGAGGAGTACAGCGGCTCCGCCCGCACCCGGACCAGCTCACCGTCGGCGTCGCGCTGGTAGCCGGTGATCGTCGTGCTGGCGCGCACCGCGGTGGTCGCCAACCCGCTGAGCACCGAGGTGTCCATGGACACACACGCCCGCTGGGACAGATGCGACCGGAACGCCGGCGCGCCCCCCGGCATGATCGCGAACTGCGGGCACCGGTCGTTGAGCTCGTCGGGGTTGACCAGTCCGAAGTCGACCGCCTCGTCGAAGGCGACCAACCGGCTCACCCCCGTGGTCACCCGGTGCAGCTCGGCGTCCACACTCGCCACGCCCTGCTCGGCGTCGTCACTGATCAGGTACCAGGCGAACCCGACCAACCCGAGCATGTTCGCCGCGGTGACCACGGCGGTCAGCATCCAGCGCAGTCTGCGCAACCTGGCCGCGGCCGACCCGGTCGCCGCACCGGTCGCCTGGCCGCTCACCGGGCGCCAAGCAGGTAGCCGCGACCGTGCACGGTGTGGATCAGCTCCGGCGCGGCCAGCTTGCGGCGCAACCGTTTCACCACCGCGTCGACCACGTTGGCGACGGGCTCACTCTCCCAGCAGTGCTCCTCGAGCTCGTTCCTGGACACCACCTGCTCGACCTTGGTGAGCAGATGCTCGAGCACCGCGAACTCCTTGCCGGTCAACGACAACAGCACGTCGGCCCGGCGCACCTCGCGGCGGGCGCAGTCCATCTCCAGGTCGGTGTAGCGCAGCACCGATGGCCGCACACCCGCCCGGCGGCACAGGTTGAGCACCCGCGCGGTCAACTCCGCCGAGGAGAACGGTTTGACCAGATAGTCGTCGCCGCCGTGCTCGAACCCGGCCACCCGGTCGGCCGGCGCGTCCCGGGCGGTGAGGAACAACACGGGCGTGCCCCAGCCCTCCCGGCGACGCGAATGGACATAGTCGATCGCGTCCCCGTCGGGCAACATCCGGTCGAACACCACACAGTCGTGCCCACCGGCGCCCAGCGCGGCGTGCGCGTGCGCGATGCTCGTCGCGGTGTCCACCGCCAGCCCGGCCGCCTGCAGCGTGGCGGCCACGCCCACCAGCAGATTCTCGTCGTCCTCCACCACCAGCACGCTTGTCATGAATACCTCACGTTGTCCGTTCAGAGTTGGGGCATGCGGTTCCACGTACTCGGACCACTTGAGGTCACCACGGCGACGGGCGCGCCGGTCGAGCTGAGCGCCGGGAAGCCAAGCACGCTGCTGGGTGTGCTGCTGTTGCACGCTAACAGCTGGATCAACACCGACGACCTGATCGACGCGATCTGGCAGCAGAAGGCCGCGCCCGCGTCGGCGCTGCGCAACCTGCGTAGCTACGTGTGGCGGCTGCGCCAACTGCTCGGCGATCGGGTGCAGAGCCGGTCGGGCGGCTACCGGCTGGTGGTCGAGCCGAACGAGCTGGACACCGACCGGGTCGACGAGCTGGCGGCGGTGGCCAGGCTGGCGATCGAGAACGGCGCGCACGCCGAGGCGACCGCCCGGCTGACCGAGGCGTTGGCGCACTGGCGGGGCACGCCGTTCGACGGGCTGGCCGGGCCGGCCGCGGTGGCCGAGATCGACCGGCTGGCCGAGCAGCGCCGCGAGCTGCGCACGCTGCTCGCCGGCTGCTGGCGGGCGCGGGAGCGCTACGCCGAGGCCGTCGCGGTACTGCGCGAGCTGCTCGACGACGACCCGTTCTGCGAGCGGACCTGGGCGAGCCTGGTCCGCGTACTGCACGCCGCCGGCCGCCCGGCGCAGGCGCTGGCCGCCTTCCAGCGTGCCCGGCGGATCGTGGTCACCGAGCTCGGCGTCGAGCCGGGCCCAGAACTCGTCGCGGCACAACGGGACGTGCTCGGCCCGGCTGGCCAGGCACCGGCGCCGGCCCCGGCCGACCGCGGCGGCACCGACGGCCGGACGAGCATCGAGCAGGTGATCGCGTCGGCCAGGTGCGAGGTGCTGATCGTCAGCACCGGCGCCAACACCGGTCCGGTCGGCGCGTTCCGCAGGCTGCACCGGGAGAACGTCGACCGCGGCGTGCGCTACCGGGCGGTGTTCCCGGACGCGGAGCGGTTGTCCGGCAAGGTGACCAGCCTGGCGCTGGCCGGCGCGCTGGTGCGCACGGACGCCACCGTGCCGATGGAGTTCGTGGTGATCGACGGGGAGATCGCGTTGCTGCCGGTCGACCCGGCAGGCGACGGGGTCGCGGTGCTGCGCCTGCCGAGCGCGGTCAGCGCGACGGTCGAACTGTTCGAGCGGATGTGGGCGGCCGCGGTGGTGCTCAACCCGGTCGAGCTGGACGAGGACGAGTCGGCGCACGGCGGGCTGACCGCCAGGGAGCGCGACCTGCTCGCCCTGCTGTGGGCGGGTTACACCGACGGGTCGGCGGGGGCGAAGCTGGGCATCTCGGTGCGCACGGTGCGGCGCACGGTCGCCGACATCATGAACCGGCTCGGCGCGCGCAGCCGTTTCCAGGCCGGCGCCAAGGCCGTCGACCGCGGCTGGCTGTTGGTGGCCAGCTGATGGCCGGGCGCACGCTGCAGGTCGGGTCGCGGCCGGGCGCGTACCCGACGGTCGCGCACGCGTTGGCCGACGCCGGGCACGACGCGGTGATCGTCATCGCCGCCGGGGTCTACCGGGAGACGATCGAGCTGACCGGCCGCCGGGTGTCGCTGGTGGCCGTGGACGGCGCGCAGGTGGTGCTCGACGGCGGCGGGGGCGAGGTCCCGGTGGTGGCGGCCAGCCGGGGGGCGCTCACATTGCGGGGGATCGAGCTGGCCGCGTCGGCGGGCGCGATCGAGGCGACCGACGTGGAGCTGACCGTGGACCGCTGTGTGCTCACCGGGGGGCGGGGACCGGCGATCAGCGTGCGCGGCTCGGCGGAGTTCACCGTGACCGGCTGCACCATCAGCGATGCCGAGCAGGGGATGGTCATCGAGGGTGCGCCGGGACTGTTGGCCGACACCACGATCACCGAGGTGACCGGTGACGGGGTGATCGTCGGCGTCGGTGCGGCGCCGAGGATCCGGGACTGCGTGGTGGACGCGTGCGGGTTGCGCGGCATCTACGTCTACCAGTACGCGCGGCCGGTCATCGAGGACTGCGAGGTGGCCAACACCGGGGCGGAGGGGATCGCGGTGGCCCACCACTCGACCCCGGAGATCCTGCGGTGCTCGGTGCACGACGTGCGGGGGGTGGGGATCGCGTTCGGGCCGGGGTGTGGCGGTTCGGTGACCGGCCACCAGGTGGCGAACACCGCCGAGCCGGGACTGTCCATCGCGGACGGTGCCACGGTCACTGTCGTCGAACAGGCCCCGGCCGCGCCCGGCGGGTCCGGACTGGACGATCTGCTCAACGACCTGGACGGCATGATCGGCCTGCCGAGCGCGAAGGCGGAGGTGCGCGCGCTGGTGGACGAGCTACAGGTCAACGACTGGCGCCGGCGGGCGGGACTGCCGGTCGGCGGGGCCAGCCACCACCTGGTGTTCACCGGCGCGCCCGGCACCGGCAAGACCACGGTCGCCCGGCTCTACGGCAAGCTGCTCAAGGCGCTCGGCGTGCTGCCCAAGGGTGAGTTCCTCGAGGTGTCCCGTCGGGACCTGGTCGGCCAGTACATCGGGCACACGGCGGAGAAGACCGCGCTGGTCTTCGAGCGCGCGATGGGCGGGGTGCTGTTCATCGACGAGGCGTACACGCTGTCCAGGCAGGCCGCCGGTGGGGACTTCGGCCAGGAGGCCATCGACATGCTGGTGAAGCTGATGGAGGACCACCGCGACCAGGTGGCGGTGATTATCGCCGGCTACACCGACGAGATCATCGAGTTCATGTCGGTCAACCCCGGCCTGGCCTCCCGGTTCGGCAAGACGATCGAGTTCGAGAACTACGGTCCCGACGAGATGGTGGACATCCTCGCGCTGATGGCCGACGGCGGCGGCTACGACCTGGACCGGGCGTCGGATCCGGTGCTGGCCGAGCACTTCGCCAGCATCGCGAACGACCCTGGCTTCGGCAACGCGCGCGACGCCCGCCGCCTGTTCGAGAACATGCGCAAGGCCCAGTCCCAACGCCTGCGCGGCGTCGGCCGCATGCCGTCGGTGGACGAGCTGCGCGCCATGGGCACGGCCGACGCGCTGGCGGCGATCGCGCGGTAGCGCGGACCGCTTACCGTTGTCCCCATGCGGGTTCTGGTCGTTGAGGACGATGCCAATGTGCGGGACGGGGTGGTGGTCGTCCTGCGGGCGGCGGGGTTCGCGGTGGACACCGCCGCCGACCTGCCCGGCGCCGATGAGGCGTTGTGGGTCAACCACTACGACTGCGTCGTCTTCGACCGGATGCTGCCCGCGGGCGACTCGCTGCGCTATGTCGGGCACAAGCGGGCGCAGGGTTGGCCGGTGCCGGTGCTGTTCCTGACCGCGCGCGACAGCGAGGCCGACCGGCTCGACGGCCTGCGCCTCGGCGGCGACGACTATCTGGTGAAGCCCTTCGCGGCGGCCGAGCTGGTCGCCAGGGTGCGCAGCCTGTGCCGGCGGGTGCCCCAGGGTCGCCCGGCGGTGCTGCGCTGCGCGGACGTCGAGCTGGACGCGGACCGGCACCGGGTCACCAGGGCGGGCGTGCTGCTCAGCCTGACCCGCAAGGAGTTGTTGGTACTGCAGCGGTTGATGAGCACCCCCGGCCGGCCGGTGACCCGCCGCGAGCTGATCCGGCACGCCTGGGACGAGCACGCCGCCGACCCGGAGTCCAATGTGCTCGATCAGACCGTCCGCGGGCTGCGCCGCAAGCTGCGGGAGCCACCGCTGATCCACACGGTGCGCGGCACCGGCTACCTGATCGCGCCGTGATCACCGCAGGTCGACGACGCCGACGGGCAGGGTCGCGGTCATCCCGGCGACGTGCTGGCCGTCCAGGCGGTTGAGCGTGACGCCGACCTCGTTGGCGAGCTGGGCCACGTCGGTCACCGCGGCGGCCAGCGCCTCCTGGCGGCTGCTGGCGATGCGCAGAACGGCGGTCACGACCGGCGGGCCGCTGGGATCGGTCGGGCGGTGGTGCGCGGTGTGGCTGACGGTGACCGCGGTGTCCGGCGCGGCCGCCAGCAGCCAGCGGACCAGCCGCGCGGCGGCCTGGTGGCTCAGCGCCGACCAGCCATCGAGCCGGAAGGTCGCGTGCCGGATCGGCCCGCTCTGCCAGTGCCACCAGTCCTCCCGGACCCGGTTGCGGCCGGCGTTGACGTGCGCGAGCGCGGCGTAGGAGCCGATCGTCTCCTGCTCGGTCAGCGTGCGGAACGGGGTCCCGGCCCGCCGCAGCCGGCGGCGTACCCGGCGCACCACGTTGGCCAGCGCCGCGCGCACGTCGTCGTCGGCGTAGATCTCCGCGGTGCGCAACGCCTGCAGGGTCAGCCACAGCCGGGGCGGCTGGGACCGGTCGACCCCGGCGTGGTGCACCAGCTGCACGGCGTAGGCCAGCGCCTGTTCGTCCGAGCCGGGGAGCAGGTCGCGCGGGGTCAGCAGCGGCAGGCTGGCTTCCCGCCCGCTGGACTCCGGCCGCAGCACCGCGCCGATGCCACCGACATCGCTGATCAGGAAGGCCTGCGCGTCCCCGATCATGGTGTGCGCGCACCGCGCGTCCGGCCGGACCAGCGCCAGCAGGCCCGCGCCCGGCTCGTCGGCCGGCAGGTCGGCCGCCCGGTCGCGGAGCAGGAACCGCGCGGCCAGCAGCACCCACTGGCACAGCAGCCGCCCACGCACCCTGACCGAGGCGAACACGCCGAGCACGACGCCACAGCAGGCGACGGTGACCACGGCCGGCCATGACCGGTCCAGCACCAGCAGGACGGCCACCAGCGCCAGTTCGCCGACGATCAGCGGGAGCACGACGCCATGGCCGATGCGGCGCGACGGGCCGGGGGTGGCCGGTGGTGTGGCCGAGGGCGGCCGGACCGCGGCGATGCCCGGCATGGTCCTGGCCGCGACCGCCGAGGTCGCCGGCCGCTGCTCGACGGGTGCCGCGGTCACCGGCGGCACGGTCCTGGCCCGCAGCACGGCGGC
>NZ_BAAGXS010000087.1:0-62618 GCF_054779715.1 Actinophytocola sediminis
CCGTCGTGGGGCGGGGACGGGTCGGGCAGCTCCGCGCGCGGCAGCGCGGCCTCGGCGGGCAGCGCGCGCAGCCAGGTGTCGGCGATCCGCCGCTGGGAACGGCCCTTGAAGACCGGCAGTTTGAGCAGGTCCGGCTCGTTGTCCGGCGCCGCGACCGCGGCCTCCACGATCGAGCTGTCCGGCAGCACCCGGCCGGGTGCGATGTCCCGTTGCCGGGCGAGGGTGTCGCGGGCCTCCCACAGCGCGCGCACGCCGGCCAGCGCGCGCGGGGACCGCACCCGGTGGATGCCGGAGGTGCGCCGCCACGGCTCGGCCCGGGGCGGTGGTGGTGGGGCGACGCGCAGTGCCTCGAACTCCTCCAGGGCCCAGTCGAGCTTGCCCTGTTCGGCCAGTTCGGCCTCCAGCACGTCGCGCAGCGGGACGAGCAGCTCGACGTCCAGGGCGGCGTAGTCCAGCCAGTCCTGGGGCAGCGGGCGGCGCGACCAGTCGGCCGCGCCGTGGCCCTTCTCCAGCCGGTAGCCGAGCAGCAGCTCGACCAGGGTGCCGAGGGCGACCCGGTCGAAGCCGGCGAGCCTGCCGGCCAGCTCGGTGTCGAACAGGCGCGCGGGGGCCAGGCCGAGCTCGGCCAGGCACGGCAGGTCCTGGGAGGCGGCGTGCAGCACCCATTCGGTGTCGCGCAGCGCGTCGATGAGCGGGTCGATCTGGTCGTTCAACGCAACTGGGTCGACCAGGACGGTGCCGGCGTTCTCGCGGCGAATCTGGACCAGGTAGGCGCGCTGGGAGTACCGGTAGCCGGAGGCCCGCTCGGTGTCCACCGCGATCGGCCCTCGGCCGGCGGCCAATGCGTTCGAAGCTTCTCGTAACGCGTCGGAAGTTTCGACCACGTCCGGTGTACCTTCCGCCGGCTGTGCCAGCAGTACCGGCTCTGGTCGGGCCTCCCCGTCAGTTTCCGTCCCCGATTCGCCCACGGCGGATGACCATACGGGACGTCGGAGGGAGACGTTCACCTAACGTGGAGTTATGAGACCGAGGTGTGCCCTGAGTGATGCCCGAACACCGGCGGATCGGGGAGCGCAACTTTGCCCCGCGCCCCGATCCGCCGAATGCTCGATTCAGCGGATCACGCCGGCTCGCATTGCCAGCGCGACCATTTGTGCCCGGTCGCCGGTGCCCAACTTCCGGCCGATGCGGGAGAGGTGGGACTTGACTGTCAGTGCTGACAGGTTGAGCCCCTCCCCGACTCTCTTTGTTGGACTGACCGTCCGCGACCAGCTGGAGCACCTCGACCTCACGAGCCGACAGCTCGCGAGGGGTGTTGTCGGTGCCAGGGACCCGCGTGCCCGTGGCGAGGATCGGCGCGACGCTCGGGTCGGCGTAGACGCCGCCTTCGAGCACACGCCGGACCCCGTCGGTCACGACCACCGGCGACGCCGACTTCAGCAGATAGGCCTGGGCCCCTGCCTGGAAGGCCGAACGCACGGCGTACGGGTCGTCTGACGACGCCAGCACCACGATCCGCGGCCAACCATGACCGCGAAGCTCGGTGACCAGTTCAATGCCACTGCCGTCCGGCAGGCCGAGATCGAGGATCGCGAGATCGCACGGCCCAGTGGCCAGCGCTCGCGCCCTCGCTTCGGCTACCGTGGCAGCCTCGTGGACGGTGCCCGCACCCATTTGGGTCAACCGGGCAGCTATCGCCTCCCTCAACAACGGATGGTCATCGACCACCAGCACCGAGAACAGCTCTTCCCGCGGGTGCGGGACCATGTTCGCCGGCAAGACGCCGGCTGGCGTGGTTCGAACGGCCTGACCTAAGCCGACGGCAGCCACGTCACTACCTCCCTGGAGTCGGTCGTGCCCCCCGACCTACACCGGGACCTTCGGCCAAACAGCCGCGCCGCCATTGGACCGAAAGTGGTGTCGACGTCCGCAGCCTAGCCCCCCAAGCGGGTTAGCGGGATGATCAATTCGTTATCTATCCAATCGAGACATCACTCAAGCGTGCAGATGTAACACGATCGGGTGACTCTTCGTTTGTGACGTAACGCATCAGGGTCGACACGCGATGAAACGGAGTCGTGGTTGTGGAGAACAGCACGTCACGCGCACGAGCCCTGCTCGATGCCACCCCGCTGGTCGACGGGCACAACGACCTCCCGTGGGCGCTGCGGTCACTGCCCGGCGTCGACGGCGCCCGCGCGGACGGGCTCGGGGTGGACCTGACCGCGCACCAGCCAGGACTGCACACCGACCTGCCGCGACTGCGCGCCGGCGGGGTCGGCGTGCAGTTCTGGTCGGTGTACGTGCCCTGCCGGCTGGCCGGCGACGCCGCGGTGACCGCGGTCGTGCAGCAGGCCGAGCTGGTGCACACGCTGGCCGCGCGGTACCCGGAGCACCTGCGGATCGTGTCCACCGCCGCGCAGGCGCGGGCCGCGTTCGCCGACGGACGGATCGCGTCGATGCTCGGTGCCGAGGGTGGCCACTGCATCAACTCGTCACTGGGCGTGCTGCGTGCCCTGTACCGGCTCGGGGTGCGGTACCTGACGCTGACGCACAACGAGAACGTGCCGTGGGCCGACTCGGCGACCGACGAACCCGCGGTGGGTGGCCTGAACGACTTCGGGCGCGAGGTGGTCGCCGAGATGAACCGGATCGGCATGCTCGTCGACCTGTCCCACGTCGCGGCGACGACGATGCGGGACGCGTTGGACGCGAGCACGGCGCCGGTGATCTTCAGTCACTCCTCGTGCCGTGCGGTCACCGACCACCCGCGCAACGTGCCGGACGACGTGCTCGCCCGTCTTGCCGGCAACGGCGGGGTGTGCATGGTGGCGTTCGTGCCATGGTTCGTGTCGGACTCCTTGAACTCGTGGGAAAGGGACGTGCGGGCCGCGATGACCTCGGCGGGGCTGGACCCCAAGGACACCGACCAGCGCCCCCGGTTCCTCGAGACCTGGTCGGGCCCGCCGATGCCGGCGGTGGGCATCGACGAGGTGGTCGCGCACGTCGAGCACGCCCGTGAGGTGGCCGGCATCGACCACATCGGGCTCGGCGGTGACTACGACGGGGTCAGCAGGCTGCCGGTCGGCCTGGAGGACGTGAGTCGGTATCCGGCGCTGTTCGCGGCCCTGCTCGACCGTGGCTGGAGCGAGCGGGACTGCGCGAAACTGGCCGGGGAGAACCTGCTGCGGGCCCTGACCGCGGCTGAGGAGACCGCGGCGCGCTGACCAGCCGGCTCGAGTCCCGGCCGTTGCCAATGCCCTGAATGAGGCATTCGGGACGCTGAATGCCCTGAATGCCTCATTCAGGGCATTCAGGTGCCCTGACGCTGGGAAAACATGGTGACCCCGACCGGCGGCAGGCCGACGACGCTGGCCATCAGCTCGCAGAAGGCCTCCCCGTGCGGGGCCATGTCCTCGCCCTGGGGGGTCCACGAGGCCCGCAGTTCGAGGTCGTCGGTGCGCGCCGGGCCCGAGATGTCGCCGAAGCGGGCCGACGAGGTGTCGGTGACCGTCCCGCCGAGCGCGGTGTACGTCGCGCCCGTCGCGGCCAGCGCGTCGGTCAGCCATGACCAGCCGACGGTCGGCAGCAGGGGGTCGTCGGCCAGTTCGGCGTCCAACTCGGCGCGTACGTAGGCGACCACGCGCAGGACCCCGTCCCAGGCCTCCGGGCCCTCCGGGTCGTGCAACAGGATCAGCCGCCCGGTGGCGAGCACGTCGGCCGGGCCGTTGACCTCGGCGGTGATCGCGTACGCAAATGGAGCAAGGCGCTGCGGGGCGCGAACGACGCCGAGCTGCAACTCCGACCGGGGTCGCAGCGACTTCAGCGCGGCGACGGCCTGAGTGAACAGTTCGGGCGCTGCCGACGTACTGGTCACGACTCGTAACTGTAAGACCACCCGAGTCAGTGAGCGTGGACGCCGCGCCGGACATATCGACGAGTTCCTGGGTACCCACAGTGCGCAAGATCAAACCTGGGCGGGCTGTCGGTGCCCGGAGTGTCGGCGGGAGTGACGGTGGGCCGTGGCACGATTCATGGCGTTATGACTCCCGCCTCCGACACCGCCGCCCGCGCCACCACAGCCCCGCTGCTGGTGGCCGCCGCCGGCGGCACCCCAGCTCACCCGCCGGTCTGGTTCATGCGTCAGGCCGGCAGGTCCCTGCCCGAATACCGCGAGGTCCGCAAGGACATCCCGATGTTGCAGGCCTGTTTCACGCCAGAACTGGTCTGCGAGATCACCATGCAGCCGGTCCGCCGGCACGGCGTGGACGCCGCGATCCTGTTCAGCGACATCGTGGTGCCACTGGTCGCCGCCGGCATCGACGTCGACATCGTGCCCGGCACCGGCCCGGTCGTGGCCACGCCGGTGCGCGACGCCGAGGCGGTCGCCGGGTTGCCGACGCTGGCCGCCGAGCAACTCGCGCCGGTGGTCGAGGCGATCGGGCTGTTGCGCGCCGAGTTGGGCCAGACGCCGCTGATCGGGTTCGCCGGTGCGCCGTTCACGCTGGCGTCCTACCTGATCGAGGGCGGTCCGAGCCGCAACCACGAGCGGACCAAGGCGCTCATGTACTCCCGGCCCGACATCTGGCACGCGTTGCTCGGCGCGCTGGCCGACATCACCACGACGTTCCTGGAGGCGCAGGTCGCGGCCGGCGTGGCGGCGGTGCAGCTGTTCGACTCGTGGGCGGGCGCGCTGTCCGAGAGCGACTACCGCGAGTACGTGCTGCCGCACTCGACCCGCGTCCTCGGCGCGGTCGCGGGCGTGCCGAAGATCCACTTCGGGGTCGGCACCGGGGAGCTGTTGCCGGCGATGCGCGAGGCGGGCGCGGACGTGGTCGGCGTCGACTGGCGGGTGCCGCTGGACGAGGCGGTGCGCAGGCTGACCGTGCCGGGGCGGCCGGCGCCGGTGGTGCAGGGCAACCTCGACCCGGCGGTGCTGATGGCCGACTTCGACGCGGTGGAGCGGGAGGTGCGGCGGGTGGTCGCGCAGGGGCGCGCAGCCGGTGGGCACATCGTCAACCTCGGTCACGGGGTCCTGCCCGACACTGACCCGACCGTGCTCACCCGAGTGGTGGAACTCGTGCACAGCCTGACGCCGTGAGCCGGGTGGTCGTGGTCGGTGGTGGCGTCTCGGGCCTGGTCGCCGCGTACCGGCTGCGCGAGCTGCTCGGCGAGGCGGCGCGGATCACGCTGGTCGAGCAGGGCGACCGGCTCGGCGGGAAGCTGCGGACCGTCGAGGTCGGTGGCGTGCCGAGCGATGTCGGGGCGGAGGCGTTCGTGCTGCGCAACCCGGCGGCGGTGGAGTTGGTCGCGGAGCTGGGGCTGGCGGAGCGGTTGATCCATCCTGGTGGCGCGTCGGCGACGGTGCGGGCCGGGGGACGGACGGTCGCGTTGCCGAAGCGGACCTTCCTCGGCGTGCCGGCGGAGGCGGGTGCGGTGGGCGCGGTGTTGTCCGACGCCGGGGCCGCGCGGGTGGCGGCCGAGGAGTCGTTGCCGCCGTTGCGGGTGCCGGGGGGCGGGGACCTGTCGGTGGGCGCGGTGCTCGCGGAGCGGTTCGGGCGGGAGCTGGTCGATCATCTGGTGGAGCCGCTGCTCGGTGGGGTGTACGCGGGGCGGGCGGATCTGCTGGGGCTACGGGCGACGATGCCGGCGTTGGTGGACGCGCTGGACGAGGCCGGTGGTTCGCTGACGAGAGCGGCGGCCCGTGTGCTGGGGGCCGCGGGCGGGGTGGGCACTGGCGGTCAGCCGGGCGCTGGTGACTCGGCTTCGGTGAGTCGGCCGGCGGCGAGGTCGGGTCCTGGTGCGGGTGGCTCGGGTGATGTGGCTGGTGCGGGTGACGCGAATGACGTGGGGCGCGGCGTCGACCGACCAGGCGTTGGCAGCGCGGCTGGCGCTGGCGCGCCTGGTGTCGGCGGCTCAGGGGTGGGCAGGCGGCCGGTGTTCGGGGCGTTGCGGGGTGGCATGGGGGTGCTGGTCGACCGGCTGGTGGAGCGGGCTCGGGTCGACGTGCGGCTTGGCGTTCCGGTCCGGGAGCTGACCAGGACACCTGGCGGCTGGCGGGTGGAGATCGGCAGCCCGGGGCGTGCCGAGGCCGTGCACGCCGACGCCGTCGTGCTCGCGGTGCCGCCGCCGGCGGCCCGCCGGTTGCTGGCCGATGTCTCGCCGGCCGCCGCCGCCGCGTATGCCGGGATCGAGGTCGGGTCCATGGCGGTGGTCTCCCTGGCCTTCCCCGACGGCACCCGGCTGCCCGACACCAGCGGCGTACTGCTCGCCGTCGGCGAGCGGCGCGGCGACGGCACGCCGTTCACGGCCAAGGCCTGCACGCACACCAGCGTCAAGTGGCCGAGCGACCCGCCTCGGCTGCGGGCGTCGGTCGGCCGGGTGGGGGAGACCGAACTGCTCCGCCGCGACGATCAGGACCTGGTCGCCGGCGTGCTCGCCGATCTCGCCGACCTCACCGGCATGGAAACTCCCCCGATCGACTGGCGGGTCACCCGATGGGGTGGAGGTTTGCCACAGTACGGCGTGGGCCACGTCGCGGCGGTCGAGACCGTCGAACGGGCCGTCGAGTCGCTGCCGGGGCTCGCGGTCGCCGGCGCGTCCTTCCGTGGCGTCGGCATTCCGGCCTGCGTCGCGACCGCCACCTCGGCCGCGCGGCGTGTCGCCGCGCACCTTCTCGCACACCCCGACACCCGCTAGTGGGAACATGACCCCATGGCCCGCCTGAACTACGCCGAGCTCAACGACAAGATCATCTACACCATGTGGTCGGTGTTCCGCGCCGAACCCGGCCGCCTCGACGACCGCGAGGCCGCGGCCACCGAGTTGACCGACTACCTGGACGCCTTGTCGGGCAAGGGAGTCATCGTGCGCGGCGTGTACGACATCGCCGGCCTGCGCGCCGACGCCGACTACCTCGTGTGGTGGCACGCCGAGGAGATCGAACAACTCCAGGCGGCCTACAGCGGCCTGCGCCGCACCGCGCTCGGCCGGGCGTCCACCCCGGTCTGGAGCCAGGCGGCGCTGCACCGCCCGGCCGAGTTCAACAAGAGCCACATCCCCGCCTTCGTCGCCGGCGAGGAACCGCGCAAGTACGTCAGCGTCTACCCGTTCGTGCGCTCCTACGAGTGGTACCTGCTGCCCGAGGCCGAGCGCCGCGAGATGCTCGCCGAGCACGGCGCCATGGCCCGCGAGCACCCGGACGTGCGGGCGAACACCGTCCCGGCCTTCTCCCTCGGTGACTACGAGTGGATCCTCGCGTTCGAGGCCGACGAGCTGGACCGCATCGTCGACCTGATGCGCATCCTGCGGGCCAGCCGCGCCCGCCGGCACGTCCGCGAGGAGATCCCGTTCTTCACCGGCCCCCGCGTGGCGCCCGCCGAGCTGATCGCCAACCTGCCCTGATCGGGTGGGGCGCCCGTGGGCGCCCCACCCGAGGGACCTAACCCACCTTGTAGGCGTCGATCAGGGTCAGGGTCACCGTGTTCCCGTCCTGGTCGGTTGCCGCCGCGCGCAGCGACACCGTCCCCGCCTCGGCGGGATGCGGCACGGTCGCCACCAGATCCCGCACGGGTGCGGACACCCAGGTCTTGCCGCCGTCGAAGGACGCCTCGACGGTGATGGACTTCGGCTCGACCTCGGCCCCGGACTCGTCCTGGAGCGCCACCGGCACCGGGTACGGCTCCCCGGCGGGCGCCGAGTTCTCCGCGTCCAGCTCCGGTGTGAACCGGACCACGTTCAGGTCGACGGCCACCGGGTCCTCACCGTCCACATGGGACGAATCGAACGTCCACTCGGCAGTGATCGACGTGGTCAGGTCGAAGTCCGCCGGCCGGGTGGCCGTGGTGACCAGCCGGTAGTCCGCCGACTCCGGCGGCAGTCCGGTGAACAGGCCGCCGCCGGCCTCCGGCGACTCGCCGACCAGCTCCGTGCCCCGGTACAACTCGGTGCTCGCCGAGTCGGTGACCGAGAAGCCCGCGTTCCCGGACGAGTCACCGAACAGCGGGACCATCGCGTTCAGGTCGTCGCCGATCCGGTACACCCACGGGATCCCGGTGTTCGGCAGCGCAGGGCCGAACACCGCGTGGTTGAACCGGGACGGATACGTGCCCCCGGCCTCGTAGGCGATGTTCGGCGAGTCGAGCTGCGCCTGCTGGTCGTTGCCCTTGAACAGCGACAGCCCGGTCGCCCAGGCCACCTGGTCCTCGGTGGTCACGTACTCGGTCCTGGTGCCCGGCAGCGCGACCTCGGTCAGCACCGCGAACACGAACGCGTTCTCGTTGGGCGGCATCGGGAACGCCGACCGCAGCCCGGTCAGCTCCGCGTTCGCCGGCCCGAACTCGCCCCGCAGGGTCGCCAGGTCCTCCAGGCGCACCTGCCGGTCGAACCCGGTCGACACCTCGTCCTCGGTGAACCAGGACAGGCCGTAGAACGAGCCGTCCGCGTCGACCCACTGACTGTTGATCTTCCCGGTGACCGTCGTGCCGTCGGCCGGTGAGCCGAGCTGCGTGGTCGACACCGTGCTCAGGTCGGCGGTGAGGACCGCGCTGCCGAACCCGCTGTTCTCGGCCTGCACCGAGTAGCCGATGTCGCCGAGCACCAGCTCCGCGTCCACCGGCGGGGTCACGTTGACCGGTTCGGCCAGGCGCGCGTCCACCTCGACGGCGAGATCCCGGTCGACCACCAGACCCGGCTGGGGCACCATGCTGAAACTGTCGCCGTCACCGGTGACCACCAGGTTGTGCGCCAGGTACTGGCCCTTGGGCAGCCGCAGCTCGAGCGAGCCGTCCTCGTCGTAGGGGAACGCGAACGTCGGGTTGTCCAGACCGATCAGCAGCGCGTCGTAGTCGGCCGTCGGCTGGCCGTCCTCGCCGAGGTAGGTCAGCGTGACGTCGTAGCTCTCCACCTCACGGGTGATCGCCACCGGCGTCCTGGACGCCGACTCGCCCGCGGTGGCCACGACCGCGCCGGAGTAGACGCCGTCGGCCTCGCCAAGCGCGGTGTCGCCGGTGACCGAGACACTCGCCTCGCCGCCGGCCGGCACGGTGACCTCGTTGGCGCTCAACGTGAACAGCTCCGCCGGCGCGCCGTCGGGTCCGGTCGCGTCGACGGTGAGCGCGAGGGTCACCTCGGCGTCGCCGAGGTTGCGGTAGGTGATCTCCTTGGTCACCGGCTCGTCGTCGTCGTGCGGCCAGGCCACCGTGCCGAGACTGATGTTGGACGGCTCGCTGACCACGGTCGCCGCGATCGCCTTCGGCACGTCGACCCGGCCGGAGCCCTGCTCGAACGCGGTCAGGTCGGGGTGCGGGGTCGCCGAGCCGGACAGTGCGGCCTTGAGCTGTGCGCCGGTCCAGTCCGGGTGTTGCTGGGCGAGCAGCGCGGCCGCGCCCGCCACGTGCGGGGTGGCCATCGACGTGCCGGACAGCGCGGTGTAGCCGTCGACCACCGGATCGCCGATGGTGCCGGCGGAGTGCAGCGCGGCCACGATCTCCACGCCGGGCGCGGTGAGGTCGGGCTTGATGCCACCGTCGCCAACGCGCGGGCCCCTGCTGGAGAAGATCGCGAGCTCGTCCTCGCGGTCCACCGCGCCGACGGTGAGCGCGGCTTCGGCGCTGCCCGGCGAGCCGACCGTGCCCCCACCGGGACCGGAGTTGCCGGCGGCGATCACGAACAGCGTGCCGTGTTCGGCCGACAGGGTGTTCACCGCCGCCTCCATCGGGTCCTCTTCCGCGGAGTCCCCGCCGCCAAGGCTCAGGTTCACCACGTCGGCACCCTGTTCGGCGGCCCACTCCATGCCGGCGATGATCCACGACTCCTGGCCGGAACCGTTGTCGTCCAACACTTTGCCGTCGAGGATCTGCGCACCCCAGGCCACGCCACGGTACTTGCCGTCGGACTTCGCACCGGTGCCGGCGACGATCGAGGCGACATGGGTGCCGTGGCCGAAGTTGTCGACGTTGTCCGGCGCGTCACTGAAGTTCTGTTCGGCGACCTCGCGATCGGCGAGGTCGGGGTGGGTCTGGTCGACGCCGGTGTCGAGCACTGCGACCGTCGCGCCGTCGCCGGTGTACCCGGCGTCCCACGCGGTCGGCGCGCCGATCTGGCGCACACTTTGGTCCAAAGTGGACTGACGTTTGCCGTCGAGCCAGATCCGCGACACCCCGGCCGCCGATCGGCGGGTGGCGGTGCCGTCGGTCAACGCCTCCCAGGTGGCGCCGTCCTTTCCGGCGGTGGCCGCGACCGCGTCGATGCTGGTCAGCTCGCGGGCGCCGGCGAGGCGGGGGGCCGCCTGGCCGGCGGGGTGGCTGACGATCAGCGGCACGTCGTCGCGGTGCGCGTCGTCGTAGCCGAACTCGATCAACGCGCTGGCGTCGAACAGCCGCCGGTCCAACTGTCCTGTTCGGACAAGTTGACGCGCGTCAGCGGGAATGACGTACGTGTGGCCGGCGTGGGTGACCGCGGAGAACGTCATGCCCTCCCGGCCGGTTCCCGGTCGTACCGATCTCGCCTCGTTGCCGTGCACGACAATCTGATCACCGGTGATGAGCGTGACCGTGGTCGCTGGATCCGTTGTCTGGCTTGGTGTTCGGTCCGTCGCCGATGGCACGGCGCTGGCTACCGGGGATGCGCTGAGCACCATCCCGACGACCACGCCGCAGATCCCTGTCTTTCCGCCGATGCGCACCTGACTCCTCCGGTCCGGGCTGGCGGCAGCGGGTCAACTATACACGGAGTGTATAGCTGCACCTGGTCGTGCCTGTCCTCCCGCGAGCTGGCCCCGACGCCCCAGCCGTGCATGCGTTTGAACGTATCGGTCACCCGAGTGGGTGACAACAGTCGAGTGCTCGGCCAAACGGACGCAACCGCTTGCCGAACCGTTGACTTCGGATAGCCGCTGGGCAACTCTTGACCCAATCATTGAAAAAAGCGAGCAACACCCTGCAAATCTGAATCACACGGCCGTTGTTTCGGCGACGGCTCCCTGGGGGCATCCACCCGGTCCGCACAGTGAGGGCTACGCAATGAGAGCGAAGCGATTCGTGTCGTGGCTGACCGCCTCGACGCTCCTGACCGGCCTACTCGTCGCGACCGGCCCCCCGGTGGCCGCCGCGCCCGACCCCGCAGACCTGGCCCATGGCCGGCCGGTCACGGCCAGCAGCGCCGCGCCCGGCGGGCGTCCGGTCAACGTCACCGACGGCAACCAGGACACCTACTGGGAAAGCTCGACCGTCACCCACCAGTGGTTGCAGGTCGACCTGCAACGCCCCGCCCGCCTCGGCGAGCTCGTGCTGAAGGTGCCGGCGGACTGGGACACCAGAAGTCAGGTCATCACCGTTCAGTCCAGTGTGGACGGTTCGACGCACACCACGGCGACCGGCACGGCCGCCAGGACGTTCGACCCGGCCGAGGGCAACGTCGTGCGCCTGGAGCTCGGCGGTGTGCAGGCCCGCTTCGTCCGGCTGACGTTCCTCAACAACGGCGGCCGGGACACCGCGCAACTGTCCGAACTGCAGGTCTTCCCGGCCGAGGTCAGCGCCACCAACCTCGCTCGGGCGGCCTCGGCCGGCAGCGCGCACGGCGAGTACCCGGCGGGCAACGTGTCCGACGGCAACCAGGCCACCTACTGGGAGAGCGCCGGCAACGCCTTCCCCCAGTGGGTCCAGGTCGACCTCGGCGCCGTGGTCGCCACCAACAAAATCGTGCTCGCGCTGCCGGCCAACTGGGAGGCCAGGACCCAGACCCTGGTCGTGCGGCGCAGCGACAACGGCACCACCTTCACCGACCTCGTCGCCTCGGCCGGCTACCAGTTCACCCCGAGCTCTGGCAACACGGTCACCATCGACTTCGGCCAGACCAGCACCCGGTACCTGCGGCTGCACATCACCGCGAACACCGGCTGGCCGGCCGGACAGCTCAGTGAGTTCGCGGTCTACGGCCCGGCCACCGGCGACACCCAGGCGCCGACCGCGCCGACCAACCTCGCCTTCACCCAGCCCCAGACCGGCCAGATCCGGCTGACCTGGAACGCGAGCACCGACAACGTCGGCGTCACCGGCTACCGCGTCTACGCCAACGGCACCCTGCGCACCAGCGTCGGCCAGGACACGCGCACGTTCACCGATGGTCAGCCGGCCAGCGCGACCGTCGCGTACTTCGTGCGCGCCACCGACGCCGCCGGCAACGAGTCGCCCAACAGCAACACGGTGACCCGCACCGGCACCACGCAGGGCACGAACCTCGCGGTCGGCAAGCCGATCACCGCGTCCGGGCACGTGCACACGTTCGTGGCGACCAACGCCAACGACGACTCGCTCAGCACCTACTGGGAGGGCAACGGCGGCGCGTACCCGAACACGCTGACCGTAAGCCTCGGGTCCAACGCGAGCGTCAGTTCGGTCGTGGTGAAGTTGAACCCCGACCCGAGTTGGGGCCAGCGCACGCAGACCTTCCAGGTGCTCGGCCGCGACCAGGACGGCGGCTCGTTCACCAACGTCGTCTCCGCCGCGCAGTACGACTTCACGCCGGCCAACGGCAACACGGTGACCATCCCGGTCACCGCGACCGCGGCCGACCTGCGCCTGCAGTTCACCGCCAACACCGGTGCGCCCGCCGGTCAGGTCGCCGAGTTGCAGGTGATCGGCACGCCGGCGCCCAACCCGGACCTCACGATCACCGGGCTCACCTGGTCGCCGGCCGCGCCGTCGGAGAGCGACCCGATCACGTTGTCCGCGACCGTGCGCAACGCCGGCGCCCTGCCGTCGGCGGCCACCTCGGTCGGCTTCCGGCTCGGCGAGACCGAGACGGGCAGCGCGCAGGTCGGCGCGCTCGCCGCCGGCGCGACCGCCACCGTGACCGCGTCCATCGGCGCGCGCGACGCCGGCAGCTACTCGGCCAACGCCGTGGTGGACGAGGACGACGCGGTGGTGGAACAGGACGAGACCAACAACGCGTTCACCTCGGGCTCGCCGTTGGTGGTCACCGCGGTGCCGACCTCCGATCTGGTCGCCTCGCCGGTGGGGTGGTCGCCGACCAACCCGCAGAACGGGGCCACGGTGTCGTTCTCGGTGGCGATCCGCAACCAGGGCACGGTCGCGGCCGCGAGCGGCGCGCACGGCATCACGCTCACCCTGCTCAACGCGACCACCGGTGCGGTGGTGCGCACGCTGACCGGCGCGCACAACGGCGCGATCGCCCCGGGTGCGGTGACCGCCGCGGTGGCGCTCGGCACCTGGCCGGCGGCCAACGGCCGCTACACCGTGCGCGTGGTGCTGGCCAACGACACCAACGAACTGCCCGCCAAGCAGGCCAACAACACCAGCACGCACAACCTGTTCGTCGGCCGGGGCGCGAACATGCCCTACGACATGTACGAGGCGGAGGACGGCCGGGTCGGCGGCGGCGCGAGCGTGGTCGGTCCCAACAGGACGATCGGCGACCTCGCCGGTGAGGCGTCTGGCAGGCGCGCGGTCACGTTGACCGGCAACGGCGCCTATGTCGAGTGGACCACCAGGGCACCGACCAACACGCTGGTCACCCGGTTCTCCATTCCGGACTCGGCGGGCGGTGGCGGCATCGACTCGACGCTGAACATCTACGTCGACGGCACGTTCCACAAGGCGATCAGCCTGACCTCGAAGTACGCCTGGCTCTACGGCGACGAGGCCGGGCCGGGCAACTCGCCAGGTGCCGGTGGGCCACGGCACATCTACGACGAGGCCAACGTCATGCTGAACTCGTCGATCCCGGCGGGCAGCACGATCCGGCTGCAGAAGGATCCCGCGAACGACACCACCTACGCGATCGACTTCGTGAACCTGGAACAGGTTTCCCAGACCGGGAACCCGGACCCGGCGCGGTACACCACGCCCGCCGGCACCTCGCACCAGAACGTGCAGGACGCGCTTGACCGGGTGCGGATGGACACCACCGGCAACCTGATCGGCGTGTACCTGCCGGCCGGTGACTACCAGACGACCAGCAAGTTCCAGGTGTACGGCAAGCCGGTGCGGGTGGTCGGCGCCGGGCCGTGGTTCACCAGGTTCCACGCACCGTCCACACAGGACAACTCGGATGTCGGGTTCCGGGCGGAGGGCTCGGCGAACGGGTCGCGGTTCGCCGGCTTCGCGTTCTTCGGCAACTACACGATCCGCCAGGACGGGCCGGGCAAGGTGTTCGACTTCGGCACGCACTCCGGGTCGACGATCGAGAACGTGTGGGTTGAGCACTTCGTGTGCCTGTTCTGGGGCATGAACACCGACAACATGACCATCAGGGACAACCGGATCCGCAACATCTTCGCCGACGCGGTGAACATGACCAACGGCAGTTCCGGGAACCTGGTGGCCAACAACGAGTCCCGCGCGTCCGGCGATGACAGCTTCGCGCTGTTCAACGCCCAGGACGGCGGCGGCGGGGAGGTCACCGGCAACGTCTACGAGAACCTGACGTCGATCCTGACCTGGCGGGCGGCCGGTATCGCGGTGTATGGCGGCTATGACAACGTGTTCCGCAACATCTACGTCGCGGACACGCTGGTGTACTCCGGCATCACGATCAGCTCGCTGGACTTCGGCATCCCGATGAACGGGTTCGGTGCCTCACCGCCGACGCGCTTCGAGAACATCTCGATCGTGCGGGCCGGCGGGCACTTCTGGAAGGGGCAGACCTTCCCCGGGATCTGGGTGTTCTCCGCGTCGAAGATCTTCCAGGGGATCCGGGTGTCCGATGTGGACATCGTGGACCCGACCTACAGCGGGATCATGTTCCAGACCAACTACGCCGGCGGGCAACCGCAGTTCCCGGTGGCGGACACGGTGTTCACCAACGTGTCGATCAGCGGGGCGCGGCGTAGCGGTGACGAGTTCGACGCCAAGTCCGGGTTCGGTATCTGGGTGAACGAGCTGCCGGAGCAGGGCCAGGGTCCGGCGCGCGGCTCGGTCACGTTCAACAACCTGACGTTGGCCAACAACGCGGTCGACATCAGGAACACGACCACTACGTTCACCATCAACCGCGGCTGACGGGTCGTTGGGCGGCATCGCATCGCCGCCGCCGAACCGATGGGTGGCGCACGCGGACCTGCCCGCGTGCGCCACCGTCGCGTCAGCCGGCCAGTTCGTCGACGCGCAGCAGCAGTAGCCGCGAGGTGTCCGGTCCGGTCGCGAACGGGGTGTGCCACTCGTCGGGGTCGTGCTCGTCGAGGAGCTCGGTCGCCTCGAGGATCCAGGTCGTGGCGCCCGCGGTGGACAGCCCGGGGGTCTCGGCGAGCACCTCGATGCCGCCCGCCTGGCGCAGCTGCTGGAGCGCCTCGCCGAGGTCGGCGACGTCCACCGGCTCGTCGGCCGGGTCCCAGGTCTCGTGGTAGGCGTCCTTGCCGGCCTGGATCACGGCCTGCTCGTCGGTGACCACGAAGTCGGCGCGGTGCAGGACGGTCAGCTTGAGGTCGGGCTCACCCGACTCCGGGTCGTCGGCCGACGCCGGCTCGGCCAGCTCCGCGTCCACCAGCTCCAGCTCGGCGTCCTCGTCCTCGTCCTCGTAGGCGTACTCGTCCTCCTCGTCGAGGCCGAGCGGCGGCACCGTCCCGCTGAGCTCGAACTGCGCGTCCGCGTAGGCCGACGCGGAGGCTTCGAGCAGCTCGTCCGCCTCGGCGATCGCCTCCTCGACCGCTTCGGGGTCGGTCGTGGCCGTCAGCTCCAGCAACGTCGTGCTGTGCCGGTGGATCGCCTCGACCAGGTTCGCCGCCGCGGTCCGCAACGACTCGCGGGCCTCGTCGGTCCATCGCGTGTCGTTCCCGTCCAGCTCCGTCATCCGCGCCATCCTCACCCAGCGGTCCCCCGGCGGGACCGCACCGCGCGAGAACGCTACCCGAGCGCCCGTGCGTGCCCGGCCACCGGTGCGCCGTATCCCGAACTCGCGTGTGTCGAGTTCTGGAAGGACAGTCCGTCGAGATCGTTTCGAGACCAAGGAAAGGCGGGTACCTGGAACGACATCCGCGGCAAGTGTCCGGCATGTGGGAATGTGCTGCTCCGCGCCTTAATACTGGCTCCGGAGCGTAGTCCGAAAGTTTCGAATGTTTTCCGCGACGGCCAAATGGGTGATGTTTCTCCGCCGTTCGGTTGGCGCAGCGTGTCCGGCGGCCGGCTGACTTGGCTTGACCAGGGCGTTTCCCGGTGTCCGCCGGACACGTTCCCGGGGGTTGGGCGAAGTGTTCGGCAGCCATCACCCAATTGTGATGTGCGGCCATTCCGCTACATCAAGTTACGAAGTAATCTCATGCCCAGGTAACGTGTTGGAGACCAAACAGAAAGGCCCTTCCCGAGTCCCCTGAGACCGTTGGTCTGGTCTACCCTGCCCGCGCAACTTCACCCGCATACGCAAACGCAATTGCCATCCCCTCGCCGAGCGTCGCAGGACCCCGGCGGCGAACCACCCCGCGCCCCCTCCAGCAACGCGGAACAGGTCGCCGTCTTGCGCACCAGGCCATGGTTCGCAATCTGCCGCGCCGCGTGAGGCTGTCCCGCTGGAGGCCGGCATGAGGCCGAACCATGTCGTCGGGCGGAACTCGCCGCCCTACCGAGTTCTTGTTCCGGCCCGGCCGTTGGGCGCGGGCCTGCATCGAGCGGCTCATCGGCCGCCCGGGGGCGGGGTGCCGATCGGCGGTGCCCGCCTGGTGCTCTCGCTGTCTGTGCTGTTAGCCATTCCGTTGCTGGCGTTGAACCTGCGCCCCGCGGTGACCAGCGTCGGGGCGGTACTCGCCGACATTCGCGCCGACTCCGGGATGTCCGGGGTGCTCGCGTCGATCGTGGTGGCGGCGCCGGTCTGGTGTTTCGCCCTCGGCGGTGGGCTGGCCTACAAGATGCGCGCGGCGTGGGGGACTTCCCGCACGCTCACCCTCGCGCTGGTGATGTTGGCCGCCACGCTCGCCACCCGGGTGATCGCCGGGCCGTACCTGCTGTTGGCGGGGACCGTGGTCGCGTGCCTGTCGATCGCGGTGCTCGGCACGTTGTTGCCGGTGATCACCCATGCCGCGCCGACGAAGGCCTGGGCGCTGCTGACCGGTTGCTACGTCGCGGCGATGGGGGGCGGGAGCGGTCTGGGGGCGCTGATCACCCCTCAGGTTGCCAGCGGGTCGACCTGGCAGTGGGGGGTCAGCGCGTGGGCGCTGCTCGCCGCGGCGGCGCTGGTGGCGTGGCGGGTGGCGACCAAGCGGTTCACCGAGCCCGCGGTCGCGGCTGGGCCACGGCCCAGCCCGTTCAACCTGCGGCCGCCGAGCACGGCGTGGTCCACGACTATCCACTTTGGACTGACGTCGGGTTTCACGTTCACCATCATGGGGTGGTTGCCGAGCATTCTGCTCGATCACTCGCACGTGGACCCGGCGATGGTCGGCTGGATGTTCGGCGTGGCGATGGCGCTTGGCGTGCCGATCGCGTTGCTGGTGCCGAAGTGGGCGCGGGCGTCGCAGAGCCAGTCCGCGTTGGCGGTGGTGCTGTGTGTGCCGAACATGTTGGCGATGGGTGGGTTGCTGCTGTATCCGGAGATCACGCCGTGGGTGTGGGCGGTCGCGCTCGGGCTGGGGATGCCGGCGGTCGGACTCGGCCTGACGCTGATCTCGTTGCGGGCGGCGCCCGATGGGGATACCGCGGCGGCGCTGTCGTCGATGGTGCAGGGCTTCGGGTACGCGATCGCCGGCGTGACGGCGCTCGGGGCCGGCCTGTTGCACAGTTCGACGCAATCGTGGGAGTGGCCGCTGATCGGCTTGTTGGCGATCCTGTGCGGCCAGTTGATCACCGGGATGCACGCCGGCCTGCCGACGACGGTGTACTCGGGCCGCCGGTTCGCCCCGTCGGTCGCGCGCCCGGAGCCGAGGCCGGCAGCCCGGCCAGGGTCGGGTTCGGCGCCGTTCCCCCAGGCTTCGTGGCAGGTGCCCGGCAGTGGTCCGTTGCCGATGTCCGGCGCCGGAGTCGGCTGGGGCCCGCCCAAGGCCGGGCCGACACCGCTCCCCGTCGTCCGACCTCCCGGCACCGGGTCCGGTCCACGCCCGTTCCCGTCCCCCAGGCCAGCACCCCCCGAACCGGACCCGATAACCCGACCGGTCACGAGGTCCGCGCCTCGCCCAACCCCCCAACCGGTTGAACCGGTTACTGACTCGGCCGAACCGAGTGAATCGGTTACCCAGGTAGTACCGATGCCCGCCGAACCGGCCACGCAGTCGGTCGAACCACCGGCAGACGCGATCTCACCGGCGCCGGACGTGCCGGTATCCGGATCGATCATCGGGTCAGCTGGGTCGGCGGAACTCATGTCGGAGGCGGAAGCCCCAGTCGAGTCCACGGACACGGCCGACCCGGATGGGCCCGCGGCTGAGACGACTGTGGCCAACGCGGTGGCGATCTCAGGTGTGCGGCCGACGGAGGTCGGCGCGGTCGACGAGGTGGCTGGGCGAGAGCTGGTCGTCTCGGCGGCGGACGCCTGGGTCGAGGCATTGCCGGTGGCCGGTTCCATCGATCGGTCGGCGATCGTCGAGTCCACGGATGTGACGGCTCCGACTGTGTCGGAATCCGTCGCGGGCACGGCGACGCCGGACGTCGAGCCGGTCGCGGAGGTGGCGCAGACCACCGACGTGGTCGAGACGGCCGAAGCTACCGAGCGGACGCCGGCTACCGAAGAGACCGAGCTGACCTCGGGGGCTGAGATCCCCGAGGTAGTCGAAGCGGCGGAACTGGCCTCGGTTGCTGAGGTGCCTGCGGGGACTGAGGTGGCTGGGGCTGGCTCGGTTGGCGAACAGTCCAACCGCGTCGAGTCGGACCGTGTCGAGTCGGACTTTGTCGAGCTGGACCGTGTTGAGTTCAACGGGGTTGAGACTGACGGGGTTGGGGTGCCGGAGCAGGGTGTGCAGCCACACTCGGTGCCCATGGTCGACGCGGTTGCCAACACCGTGGGCGATGGCGCGGCGGCGGCACATGTCACCGACCACACCGAAGATGACGCCCCTTGGCTTCTTTATCCGCAACAGGAGGCACTTTTCCAGGTGCCCGGGCAAGAAGCACTGTTTGAGATCCCGCTCCCCAGGCAGCCTTTCGTCTAGGGACACGGGGTCGCGCACGGCGGCCGTGTGACGGCGGAGTCCCCCAAGCTCCGTTCGCCACGGCCGTCGTTGCGCGTCCCGGCTCGGGGCGGTCCGGCAAGGGCTGTTGACAATGTTGGCCGCCTCGCCCAGGGTGGAGGTTGGGAAATCGATTACTCGGCCACGATGAAGTGGGTGTCGGCGATGAAGATGATCCTGATCGCTTCGCTGGTCGTCGTCGCCATGATCGCCGCGCCCACCGCTTCGGCTGACGCGTCGTCTGCCGAGCCCGCGAGCGGCGCTGTCGCGTTGGCCGATCCAGCCGTTCTGGCCGGCGGACCGCCCACCGGTTCGGCCGACGACCGCCCCTCAGCCTCGGCGGTTGACCTGCCCACCGTCTCGGCCGGTGCGTTCGTCCGGGTCTACGACCCGTCGGTCGGCGAGTCGCAGGCCTGGTACTACAACGACCACACCCTCATCCGCGACGTCGTCACCGGCACCTGGCACGTCTACGCCATCACCCACGCCGAACCGGCCAACCCGTTGGACGAGAAGAACTTCGGCCACGCCACCGCCCCGACCCCCAACGGCCCGTGGACCAAACGCCCTTTCGCGCTCACCGCCGACCCGGCCCTTGGCGAAAGCCACATCTGGGCCCCGCACGTCATCCACGACGCCGGCACCTACTACCTGTTCTACGCCGCCGGCACCCCCGACCACGCCGCCTACCGCATGCACCTCGCCACCTCGACCGACCTCACCACCTGGACCCGCGGCCCGGCCAACCCCCTGTTCACCGACGGCTTCGACGCCCGCGACCCGATGGTCACCCGCGTCGGCACCCAGTGGGTCATGTACTACACCGCCAACAGCACCCCAACCGGCGGCAACCACCAGGTCGCCTACCGCACCAGCACCGACCTCATCACCTGGAGCGCCAAGCGGGTCGCCTTCCAACACCCCGTCGCCGGCACGTTCGGCGGCCCGACCGAATCGCCGTTCGTCATCGCGCGGGGCGGCTGGTGGTACCTGTTCGTCTGTTGTGACTCCGGCTACCGGGACACCCGCGTCTACCGCAGCCGCGACCCGTTCCACTTCGACATCGCCAACCTCGCCGGCCGGGTCGACGCGCATGCCGCCGAGGTGGTCACCGAGCCGAGCGGCGCCACCTGGATCACCGGTGCCGGGTGGGGGCAGGGTGGCCTGTGGCTCGCGCCGTTGTGGGTCAGCTCGCGGCAGGCAAACGTTTTCACCGGGTCTGCCGCGGACTTTGACGGGGACGGCGACGACGATGTGGTCACCTTCACCCACGGCGTGTTGGCCGACGTCTATGTCGCGTTGTCGAACGGGGCCGGGTTCGTCGGCACCACACAGAAGTGGCACGACTACTTCGCGTTGGCCGGGGAGACCCCGCTCACCGGGGACTTCGACGGCGACGGCCGCGACGACATCGTCACCTTCACCCACGGGCAACTCGCCGACGTGCACGTCGCCCTGTCCACCGGCTCCGCGTTCGCCACCGCCACCAAGTGGCACGACTTCTTCGCGCTCGACGGCGAGGTGCCCGCTGTCGGCGATGTCAACGGTGACGGGCGCGATGACATCATCACCTTCACCCGCAACGAGCTCGCCGACGTCCACGTCGCCCTGTCGACCGGTAGCGGGTTCGCCGCCTCGGCCAAGTGGCACGACTTCTTCGGTATCGCTGGCGAATCGCCCGGTGTGGCCGATGTGGACGGTGACGGCTCGGCCGACCTGGTCACCTTCACCCACGGCGCCGCCGCCGACGTGCACGTCGCGCTGTCCACCGGCGACGGGTTCGGCGCCGCCAGGAAATGGCACGACTCCTTCGCCACCGGCCTGGCCACCGCCCGCCTCGCCGACGTCAACGGCGACGGCACAGCCGACCTCGTCGAGTTCACCAACGACGCCACCGCCGACGTCCATGTCGCGCTGTCCACCGGCCACGGGTTCGGCGTTTCCCGGAAATGGCACGACTTCTTCGCCCCGAGCGCCGAGTTCCCCTACGTCGGCGACTACAACGGCGATGGCACCGCCGACATCGTCACCTTCACCCACACCGCGGGCGCCGACGTCTACACCGCACTGTCCACCGGCACGACCTTCGGCCAGGGCCTGCGCTGGCACGACTACTTCGGACTACCAGGCGAAACCAGCCTCTAGGGACTCGCCGCGGGCGGGTTGATCCGGCTGACCAGGTCGACGATGTGGCCCCACACCCCGGGCAACAGCAGCACCCCGACCACCATGAACACCGGCACCAGCAACCGCTTCTCCACCGCCCCACCGGTACGGAACCGCAGCCACTTCGGCGGCCGTAACTCGTACCAGGTCTCACCGGCGATCGGGATCGGCCACAGGAACGGACACCCGGACTTCGTCGCCGCGTCGCCAAGACAATGCACCACACAGCCAAGCGCCACCGCCACCCCGACCCAGCCGGTGGACGTCGTCAACGCGTCGTCCAAACCGCCCTGGTACGCGGTGAACGCGGCCGCGGACAACGACAGGATCAACAACCAGTCACCCAACACGTCCGCCGCCAGGCACAGCCCGAACGCGATGACCCCGCCGACCGCCCACGCCCCACCGAGCTCGGAGATCCCGGTCGCCGCCCACCCGAGGAACACCGCGAACAACACCGTGTGGGTCAGGTGCCGATGGTTGCCGGTGACCTTCTCGTCCCTCGGCCCCTTGGTCAGCTTGTACATCCCCCGCGAGCACATCCGTAAGAACTTCGACAACAGCCCGGTGACCGGTCCGAGGAACTTGGACGCCGTGGCGTGCGGGTGATCCAGGTCGGGTAACAACGCGTACCCCGCCGACGCGGTCGCGAACGGCAGCACCTCGGGCAGCGTGTGCAGCCCGACCAGCGGCGCCGCGGCCAGGCCGGCGCACCACCCGGTCAGGGCATGACTGTGACCCATCATTCGTCGGCTCCAGGGGGCAGGGGGGACGCGTCCTCGGCTGACCGAGGCGGGAGAAGAGTTGATCTTACGGAGCCACCCCGATCACGCCGAAACGCCACGCCGCTGCTCGACGACGGTGCACCCGGATGGCAGTATCCGGGCGTGCTCGACTCCCGTTCCCCGGCCAGAACCCCGGCCAAACCAGGCCGCCGCGTCGCCTGGGCGCTGGCCGCGGTAACCGTCATCACCGTCGCCCTCACCGGCGCGATCAGCGCGTCCTCGGAGGACCGCGCGGACCGGCTGCTCATCGCGGTGGCGTCCAACCCCGACCCGGACCTGGTCAGCGGCGACGACGTGCTGGTGCGGGTCAGCGACCGCGCGGAGGACGCGCCCCGGCCCCGGGTACACCGCAACGGCGAGGACGTCACCTCCCAGTTCGTCGAGCAGCCGGACGGGTCGCTGCTCGGTCTGGTGTCCGACCTGCGCGCCGGCACCAACACGATCACCGCGGACTCCGCGCTGCGCCAGGCGTCGCTGACGCTGACCAACCACGACCGCGCCGGCCCGGTCCTCGCCGGCGAGCAGCAGCGGCCGTTCTTCTGCGAGACCACCGCCTTCGACCTCGAGCCGGCCGAGCAGCCGCGATGCGCGGCGCCGACCGAGGTCGGCTACCACTACCGCAACACCGACGGCGACTTCCTGCCGATCGACGACCCGGCCGACCCGCCGGGCGATGTGGCCACGGTCACCGTCAACGGCACGGAACTGCCCTACGTCGTGCGGGTGGAGACCGGCACCATCAACCGCGCGGTCTACGAGATCGCCGTGCTGCACGGCGGCGTCGACCCGTCACCGACCGACCCCACGGGCGAGCCGGGGTGGAACGGCCGGCTCGCCTACACCTTCGGCGGTGGCTGCAACGGCGGCTACCACCAGGGCGCGGTGACCGGTGGCGTGCTCAACGACGTGCTGCTCTCCCGCGGCTACGGCGTGGCGTCCTCGACACTGAACGTGCTGGAAACCAACTGCGGCCCGATCGTCTCGGCGGAGACCGCGCTGATGGTCAAGGAGCGGTTCGTCGAGCTGTACGGCCCGATCACGCACACCATCGGCTGGGGCGGGTCCGGCGGCGCGATCCAGCAGTACCAGCTCGCCGACGCCTACCCGGGCATCCTCGACGGCATCGTCCCCGGCGTCTCCTACCCGGACCCGCTGACCGTGATGAAACCGGTCACCGACTGTTCCCTGCTGAACACGTTCTTCGCCGGTCAGGGCGCGTCGTTCACCCCGGAGCAGCGCCGCGCCGTCGCCGGCTACAACACCTACGGCACCTGCGTGAAGTGGGCCCAGCAGTTCCTGAGCCGGATCAGGCCGACCAGCAGCTGCCCGGCGGCCATCCCGGAGGACGAGCGCTGGGACATGCGCACCAACCCCAAGGGCGTGCGCTGCGCGGCCGCCGAACAGTGGGTGAACCAGCTCGGCCGCGACCCGCGAACGGGGTTCGTGCGCTCCACCCTGGACAACACCGGCGTCCAGTACGGCCTGGCGGCACTGGAGTCCGGCACGATCAGCGCCGACCAGTTCGTGTCGCTCAACGCGAACATCGGCGGCTACAACGTCCTCGGTGACCGGGTCGACCGGCGGATGGCCGCCGACCGGCTCGCGCTGGCCGGGGCCTACGAGAGTGACCTGCTCAACACCGCGGGCCTTGGCCTGGCGACCACCCCGGTCATCGACCACCGCACCTACCTCGACCAGGCCGACACCGGCGACATCCACACCTCGGAGATGTCGTTCGTCATGCGTGAGCGGCTCGTCGAGGCCAACGGCAACGCCGACAACCAGGTGATCATCATGAGTGGCGAGGCGCCGGACGAGCAGCTCGCCGCCCAGAACTACGCGGTGGACGCGATGGAACGCTGGCTGACCGCGATCGCCGCGGACCCGTCCGACCGCGGCCGGGCGGCGAAGGTCGCCGCGAACAAGCCGGACGGGCTCGGCGACGGCTGCTTCCTGCCATCCGGCGAGCGGATCACCGAGGAGCTGAGCTACCCGGGCACCGGCCGGTGCGCCGAGCTGTACCCGCTGTCGGCGAACCCACGGCTGGTGGCGGGGGAGAACCTGGCGCTGACCGCGCTGAAGTGCGACCTGCGCCGGATCGACTTCGACGACTACCCGGTGACGTTCACCGACGCGCAGCGGGACGCGTTGCGCACGGCGTTCCCGGACGGGGTGTGCGACCACTCCCGGCCAGGGGTGGCCGAGCGGCCGGCGAAGGAGTCGTGGCAGCGCTTCGACTGACGGGTCAGCCCGCGCGGAGCCACTCGCCGAGGCCGGGGGAGGCCAGTGTGGTCAGCCGGCGCTCGTAGTGGTCGAGCGTCGGTTGGTCGAGGACCTCGCGCCACTGGCCGTTGGACCCGGACCGGAAGAAGTTCCGGTTGTCGCGCCACAGCCCGTAGTTCACCCCGGGAGCGAGCTCGTCGGCCCGCTGCCGCATGCTCTCGAACGTGGCCGCGGCCGCGAGCTCCTCGATCCGCGCGGCGCCGGGGTTGATCGACAACACCTCGGCCAGCCTGCGCAGCTCACCCGGTAGGTCGGCCTTCAGCTCCCGGTAGTGGAACAGGGCCACCTGGCGGTCGTCCCTGCGGTCCCAGAACGTCTGCAGATGGTGCACCACGTTGGCCAGCGTGACCCCGCGGGTTTCCGTCTCGGCGGCGAACTCGGCGTCGGTCCACTGGCGGAAACGCTGCCGCACGTCCTGCGGCGGCGGTGGGGGCGGCGGGCCGTCGAGCCGCGCGATGGCCGCGGGGTCGAGGTTGGCCGTCGCGTGCTCGAAGGACAGCATGACGTCGCGCGGGTCGCGGCCGACGCCGACGTAGGTGACCCGGTCGTCGGCGGGCAGGCCGTCCAGCGGGGTGTGGGTCTTGATGAACCGCCGGTGCCGCTGGGCTTCCAGCCGGGCGCGGGCTTCGACGACATCGTGGGTCACGGTGTCCAGCCACGGCGAGATCTCGGTGAGCGGGCGGGGGAGGCGAGGGCTGTCGAAGATCAGCAACGCGCACAGCATCTGCATCCAGGTGGTGCCGCACTTGGGCGGCGTGCTGATCACCACGTCCCCTTCGCGGAAACGGAAATCGGCCCACAGGGCACTGTCGGAGACCTGTGTTCGGTACCGCCGCGGCTCAACCATTCCCCAGCCCTTCCGTCGTCGGCGACCAGTCTGCCACCGCCGCGGCGTTCGGGCATGTCGACGTGCTTCCGTTGCTGGGCAACGGGTGGCGTCGACATTCGGTCGGGTATGGACGGTCGAGCGGGCATCGACGCCGCGCTGGTACGCGGTGCTGGTACGCGGCGCGTTTGGGGAGTCAGGCCCAGCAGTTGGTTTTGGTTGAGTAGCGGAGCAGGACGGGGGCTGTCTGGGTCACGACGCCGTCGGTCGCCCAGATCTCGCCGTAGTGGTCGCCTTCCGGTGCGGCCGCGATGGCCACCCACATGAAGCCGTTGACGTAGTCCTCGTGGTGTGAACCGGGCGGGAACGTGGTGGTCTGCTCGGCGACCGAGCCAGGGGGGAAGTCCCGGATGCCGGTCGTGATGGTGTTCTCCCAGGTGCCGTTAACCTGGGAGAAGAAGTAGGTCTCGCGCGGCTGGTCCGGCCGGAGGCAGACCTGCTGGAGATAGTCGGCCAGCTTCCAGGTCGGTGGGGCGGCCGCGGCCGGGGTGACGCTGACCAGCGTCAGCAGCAGTGCGGCGACCATGGTCAGCGAGCGTCGGACACCGCGTCGGATCGATCTCATCCGGTACCTCCTGGCGTTGGGTGCGTGTGTTTCCGTTTCCCGCCAAGCGAATGCCGTGTTTCGGCCTAGCCGAGCACCGTCTCCCGCTGGATCGGGGACGGCCGTGCCGTGATGTCGGCGAGGTCAGTGGCCGAGGGTGCTCGCCCGGATCGCGTTGAGGAGGCCCTGTAGGTCGGCGCGCAGCACCGGGCCGTTCGGGTTCTTGCTGTCCCGCACGGCATCGAGGGTGCCGGCGAGTTCGACGCAGTCACTGTTCTCGCCGCCGGAAACGCTGCTTTTGCGCCACTGCATGCCCAGTTCGACGCAGGCATTATTCCCGCCGCCGGAAACGCTGCTTTTGCGCCAGTGGATCGTGGGGATCGTCATGGGGATCGCGTGCCCTTAGCTGTTGGAGGAGGTGGGTGGTCTTGGTGGGGGACAGTGCGAGGTCTGTTGCCTGGTCGAAGGTGGTGGTGAAGCGTTGTACGTCCTTCTCATTGTCCACCCACGCGCCGCCCGCGGGGTATTCGAGGTATACGCCGGGGATGGTGTCGGGTTCGGGGTAGTCGACGATGATGAAGGAGCCGTTCATGGTGCTGTAGCCGCCAGTGGTGTAAGGGAGCACTTGGAGGGCGATGTTGTCGCGCTCGGCGAGGAAGAGTAGGTGTTCGACTTGTTCGCGCAGCACGTCCGGGCCGCCGATCTGGCGATGGAGGACGGCTTCGTCGATGAGCGCGTGGAGTTGCATGGGGTTGGGACCGTCGAGTGGTTTCTGACGATTCATCCGCGCGGCGACCACGCTGTCCGATCGCATGTTGGGCTCGTAGAACAGGTGCGCGGCTTGCTCCAGCGCGCTGGCGTAGCGCTTGGTTTGCAGTAGGCCGGGGACTACGTAGGGCGCGAGTTCGCGCTCCCGTACGGCCTCGCGTTCGGCGTTGACCAACTTGCGGTAGGCCTTGGGGGCGCCTGCAGGCAGGCGCACGGAGCGGGGTTCGTCTTTGGCGTCGTCGAAGAGGCGGGCGGCTTCGATGACGTCGCCGTCGGGGGCGTTGTAGAAGGTGAGCAGCATGTGCACGGTGCTCCAGATCGGGAGCACCTCACCGGTCTCGTAGCGGCTTACGGTGGGGCGCTTGGCCTTCAGCAGATCGGCCGCCTCGTCCATGGTCTTGCCCGCGCCTTTGCGGACGTCACGCAGGAACGCGCCGAGCCGCTTCTTCAACCTTGTTGGGGATGCCATGGCCGGCAGCCTACGTCCGCAATCGGTACCGCGCATTTACACGATCGAGGGATAGACCCGTGCACGTGCACGTTTTATTGTTCTGGCGTCGCGGTGAAGCATCCCGAGAACACCGCCGGAGCATAGGCCGTCCCCGAATCCGTGGATCCCGCGGCTCCGCGCCAGAACGTACGTGCATAGATCAGAGGTGAGACATGGACGAGGTGGACGCGTTGCTGGAGAAGGCCGGCAGGCGCGGGTTCATGTGGCATCAGTTTCGAGTGGACAGACACGGCCCGGAAATACTGGCCGGGGTCTACCAGTGGGCGGGCTGCGCCGACGTCGTGGTGATCCCCGGCCCGGCGAACGCGCACGCCTACCGCACCCCGACCGGCCCGAACACCGACGTGTTCGCCCCGTCCCACGTGTGTTGGTGGTACGGGGACAACACGCTGCTGTGGCGCTCCCGTCCCGATCGCCCACCAGTCATCAGCCACGGCAGCGACACTCTCGTATGGACACTCCGAGCCCTGCTCACCCTGCCGGCCCCCACCGCCCCCGCCGCGCCGACCCGCCTGGTCCCCGCCCTCCCCGGCACCGGTATCACCGGCACCCGAGTCCCGGTCCGAATCCGCCGCCGCCCCCCAACGCCGCAGTGAAGGGTCCCTTCGCTGCGTTTGCCCAGGACGATTGTCGACTAGTTTGGAGTGGAGTGTGACGGTGACGCCGTTCGCGTTGGTCTCAGCTCAGGATCGGCGGCTGATATTCGCCTTCGGGATGGATATCGATCTGCCATCGGGGCGCGAGGTCATCACTTTTCGCCGCGAGGCCTCCGGGAAATCCACGTTCGGCGTGTACGGGTCCGCCGAGGCGGCACGCCGGCGATTCAGCATGATCACGCCACTGGAACTCGTGTGGGAACCCGGCTGCCGCTGCTGCCTGTGTGTCGCGGAGGAGGAATCCTGCGGCCGGGACGGCACCTGCGCGAACAACACCTTCCCCAGGATCTGAGCGGCTCAGTCCCAGCCGGAGACGAACGCCTGGACCGCGCCGGTCACCGGGTCGTACCTCCGCCGCTCAATGGTGCCGATGTTCGCGCCATAGACATGTATTCCGACCGTGGGCACGTCACCGACGGCCGCGACGGCATGCACGTCGTCGTCGGTCGTGCAGCACACGGTGACCTGTCCGCGCCGCCACACGTGTTCGCCGGCCGGCGTGAGGGGCGTGCCCGCCTCGGTGGGCTTGAGGTAGCGGTACTCGCGTTCGGCGCCGGCGTAGATCCCGACGACACCCCAGGTGTCGTGTCCGTGCACGGGGGTGCGCTGCCCGACGTTCCAGACGACGGCGGCCAGCGACCACCGGTCGCCGGCGGCGATGTGCAACGGGTAGTTGACATGACGCTCGGTTGCCGGCCGGGTGCACTCGGCCGGCAGCCGGTAGTCGCCGGCCAGCAGCGCGGACAACCGCTTCGCGACCCGCTCGGTGATCTCGAACTCGTCGTCGGTGGTGTCGAGCACGCGGTCCACGTCGTCGATGAAGCTCCGAAGGGTGCTCATGGTCAGCGCCCCAGCACGCGATAGGTCACGTGCGTGACCGTGGCCGCGGCGCGCGCCGTCACCTGCTCGAGCGTCAGCGGCGGCACACCGTCGAACAGCCGGGTTCCCGCGCCGAGCGTGAGCGGCACGATGTGCAGCCGAAGCTCGTCGATCAGGCCGGCGGCGAGGTACTGGTTCACGGTGGTCGCGCCGCCGTGGATGGAGATGCCGCCATCGCCGGCCGCTTCCCGCGCCCTGGCGAACGCGGCCTCGATGCCGTCGGTGACGAAGTGGAACGTGGTCCCGCCGTCCATGGGCTGCGGCTCGCGGGCGTGGTGGGTGAGCACGAAGACCGGCGCGTGGTAGGGCGGATTGTCGCCCCACCAGCCGGTCCACGGCCGGTCCCACGCGCCACGCACGGGGCCGAACATGTTGCGCCCCATGATGAACGCCTTGGCCGTCAGCATTCTGGCGAACTCGTCGGGGTGCTCGTCGGGGCCTTCGGCGTACCAGGCGTGCAGCTTGTCGCCCCAGCCGTCGCCGCCGTCGTCGCCGAACGGGCGCTGCTCGGTCTGGTTGAGCCCGGCCGCGTAGCCGTCGGCGGAGATGGTGAGGTCGCAGGTCACGGTGTTCATGCGATCAGCATGGGCCAGCCGTGACATGACGTCCAATGCCAAAACCAGCGAGCACTCATTGATATCCTTGATGAATGCTGAACCTGGTCCAGCTCACGGTGCTGGCCGCGGTGGCCCGGCACGGCTCGGTGACCGAAGCGGCCAACCAACTGCACTACTCCCAACCCTCGGTGAGCCACCACCTCGCCCGCCTGGAGGCGGCCACCGGCGTCAAGCTCGTGCAGCGGGTCGGCCGCGGGATCCGGCTGACGCCGGAGGGGCGGCTGCTGGCCAACCGGGCCGCCGAGATCGTCGGCCGGGTCGACGCGGCGACCACCGAGCTGGCGGCCCAGGTCGGCCTGCGGGCGGGGCGGGTTCGGTTGGCCGCCAACGCGTCCGCGCTGAGCACCATCGTGCCCAGCGCGGCCGCCACGCTGGCGCGGACGTACCCGGGAATCGAGCTGAGCCTGGTCGAACAGCACCCGGTCGAGGCGTTACAACTGTTGCGCCACGGGGAGATCGACGTCGCACTCGTCTTCCGGCACGCCGACGCCCCGGTCGAGGACGACGGCTTCCACCTGCGCCACCTCACCGACGACCCGATCTACCTGATCAGCCAGCGCCCCGACGACAGCCTCGCGAACCACCGCCACTCCGCCTGGATCGGCGGGTGCGCCCGGTGTCAGGACGAGCTGACCGCGGTGTGCCGGCGCGCGGGCTTCACTCCCCGCATCGCCTCGCACAGTGACGACATGGTTGTCGTGCAGGCACTTGTCGCCGCCGGGGCGGGCGTGACCACCCTGCCAGGGCTCGCGCTCCAGGCCCATCGCCGCCCGGACATCCACGCCACCGAACTGGCCGGCGCCCAGCGCCACATCCACGCCGCCACCTACGGCGAGCCACCCGACCCGCCGGCCGTCGCCGCCGTGCTGGCCGCACTCACCGAGTCGACGGTCACGATTCCCGTGCCGGGTCGAGCCTGGCCACGGTGAGCGCGGCCACCGCCACGACGAACACGCCGAGGGTGCGGTTGCCGTCGGCGCCGCCCAGCTGTCACCTGAGCTTGCGTGTGACCAGCTCGTCGAACTCGCGGTCGGGCAGGGTCCGGTTGAGCTCCAGGAGCTGGTCGGCCATCCAGCCGACCGCGTACCGGGTTTCCGGCCGGTCGGACTCGATCGCCTGCCGGATGGCCTTGGTGAGCTGGCTCGGTATCAACCGCCGGGGATCGCGGATGTCGGGTCCACACCGGAGAACGCGAGTCCGATGACGAAGCCGGCGACCTCCTCGAGTTGACGGGCCCGGCGCAGCGGCCCGAGCACAGCGGGCTGGGCACCCACGTCGCGGACCAGGTCCGCGGTGGTGCGCAACGCGGTCTCCTGGTCGCCGGCCAGGACCACGGTCACCGGCGAGCGTCCCGCGTGCCACTGGTCGGCGGGGAACAGGTGGAACGCCTTGACCACCTGGGCGCCGGGCGCCCAGTCGGCGATGTGCTCGGCGATCGCCCGGCCGTCCGTGGTGCGCAACTCGCCGATGCCGTGCTCGACGGCGTTGGTGGGGTCGATCAGGGGCGTGCCGGCCAGCGAACCGGCCGCCGCGCCGGCGGCGCGCAGGATGTCGGGCAGTCCCTGCCAGGTGACCGCGACCAGCACGGCGTCTCGTCCACTGACCGCCGCCGCCGGGGTCACCGCCCGTGCTGGTTCGCCCATCGCGGTGGCGGCGGCTCGCGCGTTGTCCGGCGAGCGGCCGCCGACCAGCACCTCGTGGCCGACCCGGGTCCACGCCGTGCCGAGGCTGACCGCCAGGGTGCCCGTGCCCAGGATCCCGATCCGCATGACTGGCTCCTTGTCGACAGTGGACTGTTACGGACTACCGTAGGAAAGTCGTTACCCACCGATTGGTAGGAAACCGATGGCGGAGTTTCTCGCGGACTGCCGGCTACGCGCGGCCACCGACCTGTTCACCCACACCTGGGACCCGGTCGTGCTCGCCGGGCTCCAGGACGGGCCGCGACGACGTGCCGACCTGCTCGCCGCGATCGGCGGGCTCAGCGACAAGGTGCTGACCGAGACCCTGCGTCGCCTGCTGGCCAACGGCCTGATCGACCGTCGCCGCTACCCGGCCGCACCGCCCCGCGTCGAATACCACCTGAGCCCACTGGGGACGACCCTGGTCGAGGGCCCGCTACGCGCACTGGCCAGGTGGACCATCGACCACGGCGACGAACTGTTGGCGGCACAGGAGACTCGCCGGTAGTACGAGTCGACATCACCGCAGAGCGAGATTTTTCCTTGCCACACATGGGAAGGCCCGGCTTTCCCAGGGGGAGGAGGAAAGCCGGGCCTAGTTCGGGGTTCAGACGACGGTCCGCAGCACTTCGGTCAGTGCGCTGATTACCTTGTCCTGCAAGTCAAGCGACAGTGACGGGTACATCGGCAGCGAGAAGATCTCGTTGGCCAACTCCTCGGTCACCGGTAGCGAACCCCGCTGGTAACCCAGATGTGCGAACCCACTCATCGTGTGCACCGGCCACGGGTAGCTGATGTTCAGGTTGATGTCATGGGACCTGAGCGCCTCGATGATCCGATCCCGCGCGGGATGCCGTACCACGTAGACGTAGTAGACATGGTCGTTGCCATCGACCGGTTCCGGCAGCACCAGGTCCGTGCCCGCGAGACCATCGGCGTAGCGCCGCGCCACCGCGCGCCTGGCGTCGATGTAGTCGTCGAGCCGGCGGAGCTTGCGGCGCAGGATCTCCGCCTGCACCTCGTCCAACCGCGAGTTGTGGCCCGGTGTGGCCACCACGTAGTAGACCTTCTCCATGCCGTAGTACCGCAGCCGGCGCAGGTTCTGGTCGATGGTCTCGTCGTCGGTGATCACCGCGCCGCCGTCGCCGTAGGCGCCGAGCACTTTGGTGGGATAGAAGGAGAACGCGGCCGCGTCGCCCATGCTGCCGGCGACCCGGCCGTGGTGGCGGGCACCGTGGGCCTGCGCGCAGTCCTCCAGGATCGTCAGGTTGTGCCTGTCGGCCAACGACTTCAGCGGCGCCATGTCGACGCACTGACCGTACAGGTGCACGGGCACCAGGCACTTCGTCCTCGGGGTGATGGCCGCCTCGACCTGCTCGACGTCCATCAGGTAGTCCGTTCGCCGGATGTCGACGAAGACCGGTCTGGCTCCGGTGCCGTCGATCGCGACCACCGTCGGCGCGGCCGTGTTGGACACGGTGATCACCTCGTCACCCTCGCCGATGCCAAGTGCCTGGAGGCCGAGTTTCAGCGCGTTGGTGCCGTTGTCCACGCCGACGCAGTGCCGCACACCGTGGTATTCGGCGAACTCCGACTGGAAGCCGGCAACACTGTCGCCGAGTACGAGTTTGCCCGAGCGGAAGACCTGGTCGACCGCGTCGAGGATGTCCGTGCGCTCGTTCTCGTACTCGGTCAGGTAATCCCACACATACGTGGTCATGGGGCGCTCCATCTGCCTTTCGCTGTTGACTGACGTAGTGCTCCGGCGAGCACTCACCACGCCTGCGGGATCTGGCTGACCATGGGCGGGAACAGGTCGTCCAGTTCGGAGAGCAGCGCGTCGTCGAGCGCCAGCTTGAGCGCGTGGGTCGCGCTGTCGAGGTGCTCGATGGTGCGCGGGCCGATCACCACACCGTTGACGCCCGGCCGGCCGAGCAGCCACGCCTGGGCCAACTCGGCGGGATCGAGGCCGCGCTCGGCGCACAGCCGTTCGTAGGCGGCGACCTCCGCGCGCTTGGACTCGAGGGCCACCATCGCCCTGCCCTGCGCGGTCTTGACCGCGGTGCCGGCGGCGAGCTTGCCCAACCCGCCACCGAGCAGGCCGCCGTGCAGCGGAGAACAGGCGAAGATGCCGATGCCGTAGGCGTTCGCGGCGGGGATGAGCTCCAACTCCGGCTGCCGGCTGAGCAGGTTGTAGAGACACTGCTCGGCGACCAGGCCCAGGAAGTGGCGCCGGTCGGCGCTCTCCTGGCCGGCCGCGAGGCGCCAGCCGGTGAAGTTCGACGAGCCGACATAGCGGACCTTGCCCTGTCTGACCAACAGTTCCATCGCCTGCCAGATCTCCTCCCAGGAGGCGGTCGGGTCGGCGCTGTGCAACTGGTACAGGTCGATCCAGTCGGTCTTCAACCGCCGCAACGAGTCCTCGCAGGCGGCGACGATGTGCCTGGCTGACAGGCCGCGGTCGTTGGGCCGGTCGCTCATCGAGTGGCAGACCTTGGTGCCGAGCACGACCTGCTCCCGCCGGCCGCCACCCGTGGCGAACCAGTCGCCGATGATCTCCTCAGTGAGACCTTTGTGGACCTGCCAGCCGTAGTGGTTGGCGGTGTCGAAGAAGTTGACGCCGTGCCCGAGCGCGGTGTCCATGAGGGCGTGTGCCTCGTCCAGTGTGGTGCGTACGCCGAGGTTCAGCGTGCCGAGACACAGTGGACTCACCCGCAACGCGGTCCGGCCGAGCCGTACGTAGTCCATGTCGACTGTGTGTACGGGCGGTGACCACCGCCGTCAACCCTTATCCCTGGCCCCTACACCCGGTTCTTGACGATCGCGGCGATCAACTCCGGACTGCAGCCGACGGCCTTGGCCAACGCCTGGTAGGACCACCGGCGCGGGTCGGACTCGCGCAGTCGGCGGACCATGGCGTTACGCTGCTGGCGGTGCTGTTCGGCGAGTTCGAGCGCCGCCTCGGCAGCGCGGTGGTGCTCGCGTGCCTGCTGCGCCCGGATGTCCGAGACGCCGCCCATGGCTCACAGACCCTGGGTGAAGTCCGTGATCAGCGTCGGCACCGCTGCGTCGAACCCGGCGATGTCCAGCATCCCCGGATCGGTCGGGTCCGCGATCGAGAAGTGGGTCGCGGTCATGCCGACCACGACCAGCTTCGCGTCGATTCCGGTCTGTTCCCGGTACTGCCGCAGCGCCTGGTGTGGGTGCACCTGACCGGCCCAGGTGTCGTTGTCGGTGTAGACGACGAACGTGTCTACCGCCAGCCCGTTGTCCAGTGCGTGCAGCATCGGCAGCGCGCAGTCGGTGCCACCGAACGGCAGATTGGATACCGCCCCGATCGCGTCGTCGAGCCGTTGTCGGGGCCCGATCGACAGTGGACTCAACGCCGCCGCGCCGGACCCGGCGGTGAAGGCGACGATCTCGTAGTTCGCCTCGGTCGCCGCGGTCACCAGCGCGAGGGCGGCCGATGCCTCGCGCGGAGTGATCGACAGGCCACTGATCGGATGGGAGCTCATCGAGCCGGACACGTCCAGTGCCAGCATCAGCCGTTTGCCCGACGGCTCGACCGTGCCGAACGCCGCGTAGAACCCGGCATCCAGCGCATCGACGATCGGCCGTGACGGCGTCCATTCGGAACTGCCGCGGGCGCTGTGGCCGGACGCGTAGGTGCGCTGGGCGACCAGCATGGCCACCGGGTGCACCCTGGCGGCGCGCAGTCGCTCCTGGTCGGCCAGTCGCTCGGCGACGGCGGCGGTGCGGGCACCGAGCGGGGACAACAGGCCCAGCCTGGTGAGGCGGGGTAACTGGCGCATCAGCGCGGTCTGGGGCATGCCTCGGTCCAGTAGCGCCTCCCACACCACCTGGGTGTTGAGGTGTTCGTCGGGCAGCATCTCCCAGGACAGGCCATGGTCGGTGACCAAGGTCGCGACCTGTTGCGCGGTGGTCGCCGCCTGGGCCCGTTGGTAGGCCTCGAGGATGCTCAGCCCGTCGAGGTCGGTGTCCTGGCCCAGGATCCAGCGGAACAGCCGGGTGCGCTGGTCGTCGTCGGTCCTCGGGTGCGCCAGGCGCAACAGGTCGCGGTGTGACCAGCCTTCGCGTTGCTGGTACTTGACCGCCTGGAACGCCACGTCCGGCACCGGCTTGTCCAGGTACCAGTTCGCCACCGCGCGTCGCAGGCCCCGGCCCCAGCCACGGAACTGTTCGACGTAGCGGGCGAACAGAAACAGGTGGGTGCCGGTCCGCGCGACCAACGGCAGCGCGGCGAGCGCGGTGCGGCGACCGTCGTCGTCGCCGAGTGCGCAGGCGGCGGCGAGCGCGAACAGTGTCGGCTGCTGCTTGGGTGCCCGGCCGGCCTGCGACACGGCGATCAGCTCGGCCACCAGCTCGGTGGTGTTGGTGCGGGCCAGTTCCAGCACGACCTCGGCGTTGTCGCTGGTCAGCTCGGGCGCGTCGGCGTAGTAAGTGCCGCCGTCGGTGCCAAGGACGAGAAACCGGCGCAGCCGCGCCAGGTTGTCGATGGTGAACGTGTGGCCACCGGCGTTGTTGGGCTCCTGCCGGGGGTCGGCCCGCTCGGTCTGTGGGGTCCGGCGGGTGTTGATGGTGGCGAGTGGATCGTCCACAGTGGCTCCTTAGCGGAACCGGCAGGGCTGCGGGCGAGTGAGTGACGACCGGACGCTATAGGAGGTAACCGATCATCTCCGGCCCGCAGCTGCCTGCCGGCGAAAGTGGGCCGCGGGCAAGAAAGCGATGGCCGGAAGTCCACTGCTCTGCCGATGAGCTACCGCGCGGCCAGGCCGCGCGGACGGGAGTCGAACCCGTCACCCGTGGAGCCGGTAACCGACCATCTCCGGCCCGCGGTGCACTTTTCTGTTGTCGTGTGGACTGTAGTGCGTTACACCCTACCGCGCAACGGAGTTGCCCAGAACGACGCGACCGTCGTGGTGATCCACACCGGATCATCGAGCCACGCGAAGTGCGCGCCGCCGGGCAGGGCGGCCAGGGTGGCGTTCGGGAACAGGCCGGCCAGTTCGGCGACCGCGCTCAGTGGGGAGTTCGCGTCGACCTCGCCGGCCAGCACCAGCACGGGTGCCGGGAACGTCGCCAGCGCCGCGCGGGTCTCCGCCGGCCGGAACGCGCCGTCGGTGCCGAAGGCGGCGGCGGCCTCGTTGTTGCGCAGCCGTTCGCCGCTCGCGTGGTGGGCGCGGGTCTCGTCGTCCCACCGGCCGTAGTTCACCGGCGCGAGCGCCGCCAGGTCGGCCGCCGTCGGCTCCCCGGCGTTGATCCGCTCGAAGGCGGCGGACGCGGTGGTGTACCACGGTTCTTCCGCCCGCCTGGCGATGATCTCGCGCCGGTCGGCGGTGGTGATGTCGACGCCGATCGCGCGGACGCCCGGGTTCACCAGCACCAGCCGGCCGACGCGGTCGGGGTGGCGGGCCACATAGGACACCACGATGTTCGCGCCGGCGGAGTGCCCGAGCAGGTTCAGCTGGTCGAGACCGAGGTGTTCGCGCAGCGCCTCGAGGTCGTCGACCAGCCGGTCGCAGCGGTAGGTCGCCGGGTCCGCCGGCACCGAGGACTGGCCGGTGCCGCGATTGTCCAGCAGTACCAACTGGAACCGGTCAGACAGGCCACCGAGGTCGGCGAGGTAACCGGCGTCCAGGCCGGGGCCGCCCGGCACGCACACCAGCGGTTCGCCCGCGCCGCGAACGTGGTAGGCGAGTTCGGTTCCGTCGTACGAGCTGAAGGCAGACATGCGCCGGATGGTCCCAGCCCGCCCAGGCATGGGCAATCGGATTACCGGGCCGACAACTCGCCGGCGACCTCGGCCGGGGACGGCATGCCGGCGATCTCCCCGGCGATCGCCATGGCCGCGTCCCGGTGATCGTTCCCGTTGTGGGGTAACAGGTTCCGTGCGCACTCGGTGACCGCGTCGGCGGTGAACTCGTCGGGGAGCAGGCACAGGGCGGCGCCCGCGTCCCGCAGTGCCTCGGCGTTGGCGAACTGGTCGGCTCCCTGGGGCAGCACCAGTTGCGGGACGCCGGCGGCGAGCGCGCCCAGGGTGGTGCCGCTGCCCCCGTGGTGCACGACCACGTCCGCCAGCGGCAGCAGGTCCGCCTGCGGCACCCAGGCCAGCGCGGTCACGTTCGCCGGCAGCTCACCGAGCAGCGCGGGGTCCACCCGGCCGGTGGCGACCAGCACGTGCGCCCCGGTTTTCGCCAGTCCGGCGATCGCCGTGGTGAGCTGTTCGGCCGTGCCGAACGCGGTGCCCAGCGTCAGGTAGACCAACGGATGGTCGACCGCCGGTAGGTCGCCCGACTCGGCGAAGGGCACCGGCCGCAGCTCGATCCGCTGCTCGTTGGCGATGAAGTCCTTGTCCTGCAGGGACGGCGGGCAGATATCGAGGTGCGCGCGGTCGGCGACCCTGGTCGGCAGCTCAAGGCCGATCCCGTCGGGGATCATGCGGCCGAAGCCGTGCCAGAGACCGGGGACGCCGGCTTCGCGCGCGGCGGTCGCCGCCCCGGGCACGCCCCACCCGTGGACTACGAGGTCGGGCCGCAGCCGGGCCAGTTCCGGCGCCAGGTCCTCGGCGTAGATCTCGTAGAACGCGTCCGCCGGGCGGAACGGCCGCAGGTCCAGCGCGGCCAGCGGCCCGTGCACGTGCTCGCCGGCGGCGAACCACACCTCATGGCCGGCGGCCCGCGTGGCGACCGCGAGCGGGATCATCGGATAGGTGTGCCCGACCGAGGCGAGGCTGGCGAACAGGATGCGCATACGCGGAACCTAGCGCGTGGCGATCACAGGCTGAACGCCACCGAACGCAGGATCAGCGCCACGATGAACACCAACGTGAACGCCAGGTCGAGGCCGATGCCACCGGCCCGGATCGGCGGCAGCACCCGCCGCAGCGGCGCGACCACCGGCTCGGTCGCGGCGTGCGCCAGCCTGCGGGCGCGACGCACCCAGGGCGGCCCGATGCTGGCCACCGCCACCCAGTCGAGCACCATCCTGGCGACCATCACCAGGATGAACACCGTCAGCGCGTACCCGAGCAGGGTTCCCACGAGGTCCATGTCGAACTCCCTCCACACCGATACAACGTCTCGGCGGCGCTGAAGTTCACATCCTGGCGGGTTCTCAGGGGATTTTCAGCACGAGTTCCCGCCGGGACCGCCGCATCCAGGTGATCAGCGCCGACAGTGACTCCGTGTTCGGTGCCGCTGGCTCGTCGTCGGCGCCGCTGCCGGCCATCGCGGCGAGGAACCGCGCGGTGCGCCCCTGGTCGGCGGCCACCTCGCGCAGCATGTCCACCCGGTGCGGCGGGCAGGACAGCTTGGCCACCGCGAGCGTGTCGTGATAGTCGCCGATCAGCGCCTCGTGGCGCAGGGTGGCGAACCGGTCGAGCGCGACCTCGGTGGCCAGCCGGTCGCCGAGATCGGCCGGTAGCACCTCGGCGAGCAGTTCCGCCTGCAGGAACGCGTGGGTGATGCCGCGGGCGGTGATCGAGTCGCGGTGGTGGCCGGCGTCGCCGACCAGCACCCAGCCCCGGCCGGCCGGGGTGCGGAAGAAGTTGCGTTGGTCGCCGGTGCCGTAGAGGCGGTCGACCTGGCCGCCGGCCAGCATCCGCTCGTACAGCTCCGGTGCGCCCGCGCGCACCGCGCCGGCGAACGCCGCCGCCGCGTCGCGCCGAACTTTCGGGTACTCCGCCTGCGGGAAGTAGGCCTGCACCAGGGTGGCGCCGTCGTTGGTCGGCACCGCGCCGATCCACCGGCCGGGGGACTCGTGGAGTTCGAAGTGGTCGGTCGCGCCGGTGAAGAAGCCGTAGTAGACACAGGTCTTCGCCGAGTCCGCGACGACCGTGGCCGCGCGCACGGCCTGGGCGACCGTGGAGCGCATGCCGTCCGCGCCGACCACCAGCCTGGCCCGTTCGACGATCTCGACGCCGTGGGTCCGCAGCCGCACGCCGGTGACCCGGTCGCCGTCGAACTCCAGGCCGGTGACCGCGCAGCCGTCGCGCAGCTCCGCGCCGGCCGCCGCCGCCGCGCGCGCCAGGATCTGGTCGAGCACGATCCGGCGGGGCGCGTACGCGGCCAGTTCCGGCCCTGGTGGGCCGGTGAGCGTGACCATGCCGGTGCCGGGAGCGCCGATGCGGTAGCTGACGCGGTCCAGCGCGGGGGCGCCGGCAGCGGTCACCTCGTCGAGCAGACCCCAGCGTCGCAACCGGGCGACGCCCCGGGTGTTGATGTACAAAGTGGACAGCGTGTCGCGCGGGAACTTCGCCCGGTCGACCAGCAGCACCCGGTGGCCCGCGCGGGCGAGCAGCATCGCGGTGGTCGAGCCGGCACATCGGGCGCCGACCACGATGACGTCGTACATACCTACCTCCCAAAGGTGTTGGCGGCCAGCAGGGTCGACTCGGCCGTGGCCGGCGACGACGCCGGCAGTTGGGCCATGGCCAGGCGGATCGCGGCGGACAGCTGGTGGTCGACGCCGTCGACGTGGTCGTGGGGCGCGGGGTCGACCACCACATCCGGCTCCACGCCGTGGTTCTCCAGCCACCGGCCGGCGAACTCGTAGGCGAACTCTGGCTGGGTGGTGGTGGTGCCGTCCACCAGGTCGTGGCGCGGCCAGGTGGCCACCACGCCGCCCCAGGTGCGTTTGCCAACCAGCGGGCCGAGGCCGAGGGTGGTGAACACGTGGCTGAAGATGTCGCCGTCGGAGCCGGCGTGTTCGTTGGTGAGCGCGACCATCGGGCCGCGTGGCGACTCCGGCGGGTAGGGCGCGCGTCCGCTCCACCGGCCGGTCTCGTGGCCCTGCCGGCGCCTGGCCAGTTTCTCCAGCATCAGCCAGGAGGCGAAGCCGCCGGAGTTGAACCGCACGTCGACCACCAGCGCCTCGCGGTCGTGTTCGGTGAGGAACGCTCTGGTGAACTCGCCGTAGCCGCGCAGCGTCATGTCCGGCACGTGCAGGTACCCGACCCGGCCGCCGGACAGCGCGTCGGCGGTGGCGCGGTTGGCCTCGACCCAGTCGCGGTAGCGGGCGGGGGACTCGTCGGCGAGCGCGCGCACGCAGACCCGTCGCGGTGGGGTGCCGTCGCGGGCGACGGTCAGCTCGACCTCCTGGCCGGCCTGGCCGACCAGCAGCCGGGCCGGGCCGATGGTGCCGACGGGTTGGCCGTTGACCGCGATCACCTCGTCGCCGGGGGCGATGTCGGTGCCCGGTCGGTTGCACGGGGAGGTGGCCTGTTCGTCCCACGGGTCGCCGCGCAGGATCCGCGCGATCCGCCACCGGCCGGCCGACACCTGCCAGTCGACGCCGAGGAAGCCCTGCGCGTACTCGGGTCGTTGGCGGTACTCGCCGCCGGACTCGTAGGCGTGTGAGGTGCCCAGTTCGCCGTGCAGCTCCCAGATCAGGTCCGACAGCTCGCCCCGGCTGGCGATCAGGTCCACCAGCGGCAGGTAGCGCTGGTACAGCGCGTCCCAGTCCACTCCGGACATGTCGCGGTCCCAGAAGTTCTCCCGCTGCAGCCGCCAGGCCTCCCGGAACATCTGGCGCCATTCCGCGCCGGGGTCGACCGCGACCTTGAGCCGGTCGAGGTCCACCCAGCCGGTGTCCCGGCCGGGATCATCGGAGGTGGTGTCCTCGGGGGCGTGCTGGGCGCGCAGCACCCGCAACCGCTTGTCCGCCTGGCACACCAGGGTGCCGCCGTCCGCGCTGAGCACCAGGTCGTCGACACCGGTGAGGTGCTCCTCGGCCTCGCCGGTGGTCAGGTCCAGCAGCTCCACCCGCCCGGTCGGTCCACTGTGGGCGGTCACCGGCTCGGACAGCAGCAGTACCTTGCCGCGGAGGCCGAGGACGCGTTGGTAGCGGGCTTCCGGCACCGGGAGGGCGATGACTCGGCGGTCGATCCCGTCCGGGTCGACCACGACCTCGACCGCCGCGCGTTCGGGCGGGTCCTCGAACTCGGCGGCCAACGGTTTGGGCGCCGGTGCGAACGGGGATGGCGTGGCGGCGGACAGGGTCACCAGGTAGGGCCGTCGGCCGAGTGGGAAGCCGAGGCCGAGGCAGACCTGGTCGTGGTCGGGGGTGAAGTCCCGCTGTCCGACGAAGTACAGGTACCGGCCGTCGGGGTCGAAGCTCGGGCGGACGTCGTGCAGCACCGGCCGGGTGACCGGCACGATCCGCCCGGTGGCCACCTCGACCAGCCGGATGCCGGTGGTTCGCGCGGAGTTCGGGTAGGCGTAGGCCAGCCAGCGGCCGTCCGGCGACCAGGCCAGGTCCTCGATCCGGCCGTGCTGGGCGTGGTCGAGCAGCCGGGTCGGGGCGGCGGGGTCGACCAGGTGCAGTTCCTGGCGCTGGGTGGCCACCGCGACGAGTTGGCCGGCGGGTGCCGCCGCGACCTCGGTGATCAGCCCGAAGTCCACATCGGACACTTCGGTCGGCTCGCCGCCGGCCATCGGCAGCAGCACCAGGCGTTCGGCCGGCCGGTCGTCGCCGGCGACCGCGACCAGGTGGGTGCCGCCGGCGAGCCAGCAGAGCTGCCGGTAGCGCACGCCGTCGGCCAGGCCGTGCTGGCGTGCCGGGCCGGACCAGGTGGGCATGGTGAACGCCTTGCCGCGGGCGACGACCGCGAGCGCGGACCCGTCCGGCGCGGGCACCGCACTGTGCAGGTGGTCGGCCGCGGGGGAGAACCGCCTGCCCCGCTGGGTCCGTGAGCTGGGTAGCGCCACGTCGATCCGTCTGGTCGGGGCGCCCGGCTCGACCAGGTACAGTTCGCCGCCGGCGTGGTGGACGAGCCGGGCACCGTCGCCGCTCAGGTTGCGCGCGTAGAAGTCCAGCGGTGCGTCGTGTTCGGTCAGTTCACCGTCGGTTGTCCAGGAGTGCACTGTGGACACTCCGGTCCGGTCGGACAGGAAGTAGAGCCGGTCGCCAAGCCAGCACGGGGCGGCGAGGTTGCCGTCGACGGGCAGCCGGGTGAACTCGCCGGCCGGCCCGGCGATCCACAGCTCGCCCGCGGTGCCGCCGCGATAACGCTTCCAGCGTGCCGGATCGGCGGTGTTGCGGCCGATGGCGAGCAGTCCACTGTGGCCGAAGGCGAGCGCGCTCGCGTGACCGTAGGGCAGCAGGCGGGGCAGCCCGCCGTCCGGCTCGACCGCGAACAGCCGGGTACCGAACCCGGTTGGCAGGCCGGCGGCGCTGGCGAACACGATCTCGCCGGTGTCCGGGTGCCACCCGGTGACCGCACAGCGGGTGCCGTCGTAGGTCAGCCTGCGCGCGGCGCCGCCGGCCACCGGCAGGACGTACACCTCCGGCGGGCCGTCCTCGGCGGCGACGAACGCCACCAGGGTGCCGTCCGGTGAGAGCCGGGGGGAGGCCGGCTCGGACAGGCCGGCGGTGAGCCGGGTCGCGGTGCCGCCGCCGGCGGGCACCGACCACAGGTCGTCCTCGGCCACGAACACCACGCGCTCGGCGTGGATCGTCGGGAACCGCAGGTAGCCGCGCATCGGTTACCGCCTGGCCAGGCCGTCGCGGGCCAGCACGGTCAGCGTGCCGGCGGTCATGGTCACCCGGCCGTCCACAGTGGTCTGACCGTGGACCAGCGCGGTGTCGCCGACGACCCGGGTCAGGTGCACCTCGTGGCGCATCGTCTGGCCGGGGAACACCGGTTCGTGCAGGCGAACCGCGCGGGCGGCGCCGAACGCCAGCGTGCCGGCGACCCGTGGCCTGCTCAGCAGGAACAGCACCGCGCAGGCCTGGGTGAACGACTCCAGTGCCAGTGAGTCCGGGTAGGCGCACGCCCGGCGGTCCAGTTCGGACGGCAGGTCACGGTAGCAGGGTTCGGTGGTGCGCACGGTGAACTCGGTGACCGCCCGCTCGCCCGGGACGTGCTCGACGACCCGGTCGGTGAGCAGGATCGGCGGCCGGTGTGGCAACAGGTCCCGCACGTTCACCGTCGCGGCCGGTGGGTGCGGTCGCGGTACGGCGGTGCCGACGGGCGCCGCCGGGCGGGCGGTCGGCCGGACACAGCGTAGGACCGCGGTCGCGGCCGGACCCTTGGCACGCACGAGATAGCCGTCCTCGGCTGGGGTGATCGACAACGCGAGACGCAGGGTGTCGCCGGGCAGCAGCGGTGTCCGGAACCGCACGGACTCGACCTCGGCGAGCACCAGGTCGTGGTGGCCCAGCAGCCGGCGGGTGGCCTGCAGCGCCGACTCGAGCACGAACACCCCGGGGTAGATCGGCCGGCCGGGGTAGTGCCCGGCCAGGTACGGGTTGTCGGCGCGGATGGTCTGCACCGCGCTCAGCGCACCGCCGGCACCGATCAGCACATCGTCCACAGCCGACAGTGGGCGGGCCGTGCCGGTGGTTGTGCTGGTGATCATGGCCGGTCACCGCCAAGGACCCGGCGCGCGCTCGCGGCCAACGCCGGCCGGTCGATCTTGCGGTTGGCGTTGAGCGGGAAGCGGTCCAGGTGACGGAGGTGGCGCGGCAGCATGTTGCGCGGGAGCATCGTGCCCAGCTCGGTCACCAGGTCCGCGGCCGGGGTGTCGGTGCCGACGTAGAAGGAGACCAGCTCACCGTCGACCGCGACCGTGACCGCGTCCTGTACGCCGGTGCAGCGCCGCAGGCCCCAGTCCAGTTCGGCCAGCTCGATCCGCACGCCACGGATCTTCACCTGGCTGTCCCGCCGGCCGAGATAGGCGAGCTCACCACCGGGCAGCCGTCGGACCAGGTCGCCGGTGCGATACCAGCGATGGCCGTCGAGTTCGAGGAACCGGCCGGTGTCGTCGGCCGGGTCGAGGTAGCCGGGGAACAGCTGCGCGCCGCGCACGCACAGCTCACCCGCCTCCTGGTCGGGGTTTCTGTCCCCGTCGACGAGCACCGAGGACATGCCATCGTGGAGGCGGCCGATCGAGACGATGTCGTTGACGCACAACGCGGGCGAGGTGTCCGGGTGCCAGCGGTGCACGCTGCAGGAGATGGTCAGCTCGGTCGGGCCGTACAGGTTCTCCACAGTGGACTCCGGCGCGGCCGCCAGCCAGCCGGCCGCGTCCTGGGCGAGCAGCGGCTCGCCGCAGAACAGGCTCCACCGCAGCGTCGGCATCGACCCCGGGGTGAGCCCGCGCAGCCTGCGCACCAGCGACACCACGCTGGGCGAGGAGAACCACACGGTGATCCCGTTCCTGGCCAGGAAGTCCTCAATGGACAGGAAGGCGGTCGGCGGCACGCACACCAGCCGGCCGCCGCAGCCCCACGCGGTGAACAGGTCGAACATGGCCAGGTCGAAGGTGAGGTCGAAGGTCTGGGAGAACACGTCGTGCTGGGTGAACCCGTAGCGGGCGTGCATGGTCCGCAGGTAGTGGTCGACGTTGCGGTGTCGCACCGGCACACCCTTGGGCCGTCCGGTCGACCCGGAGGTGAACAGCACGTAGGCGATGTCCTCGGCGGCCACCTCGACCGGCGCGGTGAGCGGCTCGCCGGGCTCGGTCACCACCGGCACCCCGCGCAGCGCGGCCGCCAGTTCCGGCAGCACCGCGACCCCACCGTGGTCGGCGACCAGTGTGGACAGTCCGGCGCCGGTGATCATGTTGTGCGTGCGCTCCGCCGGGTACTCCGGGTTCAGCGGTACGGCGGTGCCGCCCGCGTACCAGGCGCCGAGGATCGCGACGTACGCGTCGAGTGTCCGGTGGGCCAGCACGCCGACCCGGCCGGGGTTGCCGCCGGTGGCGGCGACGATCGCCCCGGCGACGCCCAGAGCCCGTTGGTGCAGTTCGGTGTAGGTCAGCGAGGCGCCGCCGACGCTCAGCGCGGTGCCGTCGGGGTTGGCGGTGAGCCCTCGGCGGAACCAGCCGGTGAGCGTGCCGGTGCGGGTGTCGAGTCCGCTGGTCATCGGTACTCCTGGGAATCGGTGGGGCGCAACGGGTTGTCCTGGTCGGACCAGCCGGTGACCACCGCGCAGGCGAGTGCGCCGTCCTGGTCGACCGCGACGACCACGCCCGCGTCGTCCGGTCCCCAGCGCTGGGTGCGCGCCCGGTCGACGAGGGTGGCCAGTTGCAGTGCGGCATGGCCGCTGTAGCAGTCGCCGATCTCCTCGGTGCTGGTGTCCGGGGTGAGGGGCAGCACGGCACGCAGGCCGACGCGTTGGCTGTCGTCGACCTCGGCGTCGCCGGTCGGCCGCATCGCCAGCCACCGGACGTGTCCCGGGTCGGTGCCGGCCGCGGTGAGCGTGTCGGCGACCATGGCGCGGATGGTGTCCGGGTGCGTGGGGTCGCCGGTGCGGGTGCGTACGGCGCCGAGCGTGGCGTGGGGGCGGCGGCCGGCGGCCAGCGCGACGTCGGCGCGTTCCAGCACGAGCATCGCGGCGCCCTCGCCGGGCACGGCGTCCGGGCGGGTGGCGGCGGCCAGCAGCGTGGTGGGTTCGGTGACCTCTTCGGCCGCGCCGACCAGGACCGTGTCCGCGTGCATCGCGAGCAGGGTCGTCGCGGCGTGCCGCAGGGCGCCGAGGCCGGCGAGCGGGCCGGCGGCGATGGTCGAGTTGGCGCCGCGCAGGCCGTACTTGATGGCCATCGCGCCCGCGGTCGTGTTGATCACCAGGTTGGGCATGGCGACCGGGTTGACCATGTGCGGCCGTTCCCGGTCGAAGGAGTCCCAGCCGAACTCGACGCCGCCGGTCACGCTGCCGCAGGTGGTGCCGAAGGACACCCCGACGGCGTCCCGGTTGTCGTCGGTGACGGCGAACCCGGCGTCGGCCAGCGCCGCGCCCCCGGCGACCAACGCGAGGTTGGTGGTGCGGTTGTTGAACCGCGCGGTCCTGCGCCCCAACACCCGGACGAAGTCCAACCCCACCACCACAAACGCCCGCTTGTCAGCCTCCACCGACTCCGGCCGCACGGTCCCCACCCCGGTGAAGACCAGCCCGGTGTGACTAGGCATGGGAGTCCACCTTTCCGAGGAGCACGATGGCGTTGTTGCCGCCGAAGGCGAAGCCGTTGTTCTGCGCGATCCTGACCTCCGCCGGCCGGGACGTGTTCGGCACCGGGTCGACGCCGTGCAGTTCCGGATCGGTGGTCACGTGATTGATCGTGGGTGGCAGGAAACCGTTAGTGATGGCGAGCGCACAGGCGGCCGCGCCGAACCCGCTCGCCGCGCCCATCGTGTGGCCGAGCATCGACTTGATCGAGCTCATCGGCGGCAGCGCCTGGCCGAACACCGCCCGCGCGGCCGTGGTCTCCACCAGGTCGTTGGTGCGCGTGCCGGTGCCGTGTGCGCAGATGTAGTCCACCTGGTCGGGCGTGATGCCCGACCGTTTGTGCGCCACCCGCATACAGCGCGCGATACTGTCCGCGTCCGGCGCGACCGGGTGCGCGGCGTCGCAGGTCATGCCGTAGCCGAGCACCTCGGCGTAGATCCGCGCCCCGCGCGCCACGGCCACGTCCAGCTTCTCCAGCACCATGGCGATGCCGCCCTCCGCGGTCACCATGCCGGTGCGGTCCCGGTCGAACGGGCTGCACCGCTCGCCGGCCAGCGCGCCGAGGCGGTGGAAGCCGGCGTGGAAGAACCGGCCGACCGAGTCCGCGCCACCCGCGACCGCGACGTCCGCCGCGCCGGCGGCGATCAGGTCACAGGCGTAGCCGAGCGCGTAGTTGCCGGCTGCGCACGCCGTGCCCAGGGTGACCGCCTCGCACCGCACGCCGAGCTCGGCGCCGACCGCGATGGCCAGCCTGCTGGCCGGCAGCTTGACCGCGGTCGACCGGTCCGGGGTGTGGAAACCGTTGCGGTACCAGGACTCGGTCAGCTCGACCAGCGGCACCAGCTCGCCGCCGGTGGTGCCGACGACCACCGCGGTCCGGCCGTCTGGCAGCTCGACGCCGGCGTCGGCGACCGCCAGCCGCGCGGCCGCCGCGGCGAACAGCGACGACCGCCCCCAGTCCTGTTCGGACAGTCGGTGGAGCAGCTCGGCCGGGCGGAAGTCGGCCACCTCGCCCGCCCGGACGCGCTCGAACCCGGTGGTGTCGAAGCTGGTGATGGCACTGATGCCACTGCGTCCGGCACGCAGCGCGGCACCGAACTCGCCGACGCCGACGCCGATGTTGGACACCGGCCCGATGCCCGTGATGACCACGCGCGGACGCATGTCCATCACCAGCCTGCGGACTCGGCGACCACCGCGTAGGTCTCGCGGAGGTTGACGATACGGATCAGGGACGATTCGGGGATGGTGATGCCGAACCGCTTCTCCAGCCTGGACAGCAGTTCGATGGCCAACAGCGAGTCGGCGTCCACGTCGTCCACGAAGGACTCCGCGGCCACGATCTCCTCGGTGGTCGCGCAGAACAGGTCGGCGGCGATCGCGGCGATCTCGTCCAGCCGGCCGCGGACCGGGTCGAGCACGGTGTGCTGCATGGTTTCTCCTTCGGTTGGGTGTTGCTCAGCGGTTGTGTCCGCCGTCGACGCGCAGGACGGTGCCGGTGATGTAGGCGGCCCGGTCGGACACCAGGAACGACACCGCGTCCGCGACCTCGGCCGGGCGGCCGAACCGGCCGAGCGCGATGCCGGCTTCCAGCTCGGCCCGGTGCCTGAGGTCGGCGACCATGTCGGAGTCGACGAACCCGGGGGCGACCACGTTGGCCCGCACGCCGTAGCGGCCGGTCTCCTTGGCCAGCGACTGGGTGAAGCCGATGATCCCGGCCTTGGACGCGGCGTAGTTGGCCTGCCCGGCGTTGCCGGTCACGCCGAACACCGACGACATCGTGACCACCACCCCGCGCCGGCGCCGGATCATGCCGAACACGCCTGCCCGGCAGATGTTGAACACCCCGTCGAGGTTGGTGCGCACCACCGCCGACCAGTCCTGTTCGGACATCAGGGCCAGCGGCCGGTCGCGCACGATGCCCGCGTTGGCCACCACCACCTCGACCGGGCCAAGCTTGTCCTCGACCCGTCTGGTGAACTCACCGACCTCGGCGAAGTCCGCCACGTCGATCCGTTCACTGTGGACCGCGCGGCCGTGGTCGGCGACCAGCTCCTCGGTCTGCTTGGCGGCGACGTCGTCGCCCCGGAAGCAGAACCCGATGTCGTAGCCGTCCTCGGCGAGCCGCGCGGCGACCGCCCGGCCGATTCCGCGCGACCCACCGGTCACGATCGCTACCCGGTTCATGCCGTCTCCTCGGTCATCGCGGTCGCCACGCACACGACCAGATCGCTTTGGTGGGTAAGGGAAAGCTCGACGGTCCGGACGCCGGACTCGTCGGCGAGCCTGCGCGCGCCCCGGTGCAGCGCGACGACCGGCGCACCCCAGGTGTTCGCGGTCACCTCGATGTCCCGCCAGGACAGTCCCTGGCCGAAGCCGCGGCCCAGCGCCTTGGCCACCGCCTCCTTGGCACAGAACCGGCCGGCGAGCCGCTCGGTGAACCTCGGCTCGGCCAGGGTGGCCGCCTCGGCCAGCTCCGCCTCGGTGAACACCACGGTGCGGTAGCGCCGGTGCGCGGCCACCCGCGCGAACCGGGACACGCTCAGCAGATCGACGCCGATGCGCATCAGGACGCCCCGACGTTCGCGGTGGCCGCTCGGATCCGGTCCCGGCGCCGTGCCCGGCGTCGCTCCCACTCCTCGCCGTCGGCGTAGAACTCCGCGCGGGTCTGGGCCCAGTACAGCGCCGTTCGCCACTCGCCGACGGTGAACGAGTCGTAGGGGCAGGTGACGCTGTGCCGGCTGGCCAGCAGCTCGGCGGACTGGAGCATGGTGTTGTGCGCCAACACCTGGCTGACGATCGCCGCCATGTTCAGTTCGTCGTGGACATAGCGCAGCGCGGCGGCCATCGCGGTGAGCCCGTACCCGCCCCGGTAGCGCGGCAGCACCGCGATCGACAGCTCGCAGGTCTGGCTGCGCCAGTCGATCGAGGTGATCCAGACGAACCCGACGGGTTGGTCGCGCTGGCCGACGACGGTGAAGATCCGCTTGACGTCGTGCTCGCGTTCGATGGTGGCGCGCTGGCCGGCGATGAGCCGGTCGGTGTCGGTCAGCGTGGCGAAGTCGGTCAGGTTGGCCTGGAACAGGGTGTCCCGCAACAGTTCGGTCCGCAGTTCCAGGTCGGCCTCGGTGAAGTGCCGGATGGTCACGCGCATGGCTGGCTCCCGGTGCTCAGGTGCACGTCCACGTCGTGGTAGCCGCCGCCGCGGTACACGTGCGCGCGCAGCGTGCCGACCAGCCGGAACCCGCGCAGCGCGGTGGACGGCCCGTCCAGGCACAGGAACGAGGTGTACCGGCCGTAGCGGCGCAGGTAGTCGGTGAAGCCGGTGAGTACCTCGGGATCGGTGGACGTGGTCGCGACCTGCGCCTGCCGGGGTTGGTCCAGGTTGGGCGCGTAGCCGACGACCGCGTCGCCGGCACCGAACAGCCGCGCCTGTCGCGCGCTGAGCAGCTGGGCCAACAGGGCGTAGTTCTGGGTCACCGGGTCGAGGCCGAGGAAGCCCCGGGTGCCGGTGGCGGCCAGCAGCCGCACGCCGTCGGCCAGCGTCAGCCTGGTCAGCTCGGTCATGGCCGGATCACTCCCCACTGCTGTCGGTCGACCGGCGCGCCGGCGTACCAGATCGCCTGCGGGACCACGGTTTCCCGGACGAACCCGGCCGCTTCGAGAGGTCCGGTCGGGGTGCCGGCGGCCGGGGTGACCCAGCCGTGGAGGCGGTGCAGGTTCAGCACGGTGAACCCGTGCCGGACGGCGAGCCGCACGATGCCGGCCAGATCGGTGCGTCCCTCGCGCACCCCGATCTCCAGCCGTGCCCTGCGGTGCACCCAGTCCAGCTCGGCGAAGCGCACGATCGCCTGGTCCCGCAGCACGTACACGTCGCGCGGCTCGATCGTGCTCGGCGCGGTGAGCGGCGGCCGGGCGGGATCGGGCAGGCCGAGCAGCTCGCCGCGCACCCAGTGTCCACTCAGGAGCGGCTGGTCGGTCTCACGGTAACCGGTGAGCATCATGCCGGCTCCTCGATGTGTCCGAAGTAGACGTTTCCGTAGCGGTGGCCGCCGTGCACCACGACGTTGCGCAGCGTGCCGTCCTCCGGGATGCCGAGCGCCCGGCAGATCCGCAGCCCGCGCTCGTCGAACTCGCCGACCACCTGCTGGAGCCGGACGAACTCGCGCTCGTGGCGCAGTGCGCGCAGCACGTCGTGGTAGGCGCGTAGCCAGCGCTCGTCCGACACCGAGGAGGACAGCCGCAGGTGCAGTTGGTAGTGCCCGCCCTGGTCGCCGCCGATCTGCTCGACCGCCCAGAGCCCGATCACCCGATCGCCGTCGCGGATCTCGCGGATCTCGCGGGTCTCCTCGTCGAGCAGGCCGCGGATCTCGTGCTCGGCCAGCGTGTCCGGCTCGGCGGTGCGGAAGAAGAACCCCGGTTCGGTGAACAGGTCGAGTACCGCGCTGTTCATGGCTGTCTCGCTTTCCGGCTCGCCAGCCGCCAGGCGAACGGCAACCCGGTGCCGAGGCTGGCGATCGCGGCGACGGCCATCGTGGTGTAGAGCGGACCGAGGTCGGTGCCGGTCACCACCCACTCGCCGATCGCGACCACCGCGGCGAAGTAGCTGAGATTCAGTGCCAGCGCGGCCGCGCCGTGGCCGATCTGCTCCAGCACGGTCACCAGCGCGATCATCAGCGCGGTCGCGCCGAAGGTCGGGCCGACGACCGCGATGAACGCCTCGGCGTGCGCCAGGATCCGCTCGCTAGGCGCCAGCAGGCCCATCAGCGGCCGGCCAGCGGTGACCACGGCCAGCGTGACCACCGCGTAGCTGCCGGCGACCACGAGCACTCCCCGGTGCAGCACGGAGATCGCCGGCAGCCCGGCCGCGAGCCGTTGGTTGGTCAGTACCGCGATCGCCGACCCGAAGCCGACCGCCGGCACGATCACGAACGTCTGCACGGTGTAGGCGACCGAGAACCCGGCGACCGCCGCCTCACCCGCCGGCGCGACGATCCGCAGCAGCAACAGGTTCACCGCGAACAGCACGAAGTAGGACGCGCCGACCGGGATGCCGACCGGGCCGAGCAGGCCGAGCACCTCCGGTCGCCACCCGCGCGGCCGGATTCCCTGCCGGCGCAGTACGGCGATGCCCAGCGCCAACTCGATCGCCCCCGCGATGGCGGCGGCCAGCGGCACGATCATCAACCCGGCGTCGCTGAACACGATGATGAGCGCCAGCTGCAGGGTCACATAGCAGCCGGTGAGTGCCGCCGACGGCAGGCCCTGGCCGGTGCCGCGCAACACCGCGGCGGTCAGTTCGCCGAGCACGCCGAGCAGGTTGGCGGCGGCCATCGCGGCGAGGAAGGCGCGGAAGGTCGCGGTGTGCTCCGGCGGCACCTCCACCAGCGCGGCCAACACCCCGGACAGCCCGACCAGCGCGCCGCCGACGGCCACCGCGAGCAGCGCGCCGATCCTGGCCGCGCTGCCGAGGTGGGTGCCGACCTCCCGGTGGTCGCCGCGTCCGATGCTGCGCGCGACCACGACCTGCACGGTGACCGACAGGCCGGTGGTGACCGCGAGGAACAGCAACGCGACCGGCGCGTAGACCGAGCGGAGGTACAGCGCGGCGTCGCCCATCCGGCCGATCAGCCCGGTCACCGCGAGCTGGGAGCCCAGTAGGACCACATTGGACAGTACGAGCGGGGCGGCCAGGCCGGCGATGCGCCAGTAGCCGATCTCGGGGCCGGGCGTTGCCACCCGGTCAACGGTCGTCATGGCAGCTCCCCGTGCCCAGCCGCAACCCGCCGCGGTCGATGATCTCCAGCTGACCCCATGCCTCCGCGTCGCCACGGCCCGCGCGCAGCAGCACCCGGTCGCCGTCGCGGACCGTCCCCGAGCGCAGCGCCTCGTGCAGCGCGAGCCAGGCGTCGCACGGGCCGGGCCCGGAGAACACCGCCGACACGCTGGCCAGCGCGGCGACCGGCGGCGGGCCCTCGGCCCATGCGGTCACCCGGACCGGGCCGGCGCCCCGGTGCACTCGCAGCGCGACCGCGGACACCGTCGCCGGGGTGTGGTCGTCGGGCACGTACACCGGCTGGTCGACCACCAGCGCGATCGCGCCGCCACCCGCCGGCACCGACCAGCTCAGCAACCCGAACAGCGCCAGACCGCCCAGCTCGTCGAGGTGGGTGATGCCCAGATCGTCGCCGAGCCAGGGGAACTGGTGCACCAGGCTGGGCAGCATCGCCACGAACGGGTCCGGCCCTGGCCCGGACCGCACCAGGTAGAACGGCTCCGGGTGGTCGAGTCGCCCGAGTGCGGCCAGCGCCCGTTCGGCCACGTCCGCGCCCGGGGGCGCCTCGGTCAGCACCGCGTAGCCGCCGACCCGTTGGCGCATCCCGAGTCCGGCCAGCACCTGCTCGGTCTCCTGCCGCCACTGGCCGGTGATCCCGGGTACCGGGACATAGGGCGGCGTGTCGTTCACCGACACCGCGATCGCCGACACCGACAGTGCCGGTGGGCGGGGTTCGCCGCGTCGGGGCGACAGCGCGGGCAGCGGGCCCTCCGCGTAGGTCAGCGGATGCCACAGGTCGGTTGGCCTGCGCCGGTCAACCATCGCTGCGCCCCTTGAGGTAGCCCTGCGCCACGTGCAGGCGTTGGATGTTCGTGGTGCCCTCCATGAACTCGAAGGCGCGGACGTCGCGGCACCACTTCTCCAGCAACGGGTGCTCGAACAACGCGGCCGGGCCGAGTGCCTCGGTCGCCCAGCCGGCGACCGACAGTCCCAACGGGACGGCGGAGAGCTTTGCCGAGGACGGGAAATAGGCCTGCTCGGAGTCGTGGTCGACCTGCGCGGCCATGTCGTAGACCAGGTGACGGGCGGCCTCGATCCGCGCGGCGTACCGGTCGATGCCCGGTGCGTGCGGCCGCAGTTCGGTGACCAGGTCGTGGATCGCGTACGCGGTGCCCACGGCGAGCGCGGCGACCTGGATGCGCATGTTGTTGAACGTCCGCATGGCGCCCCAGATCCCGCGCCTGGTCGGCGGCAGGTGCTGGCCGAGCAGCATGTCCTCGGTCACCCGCAGGCCGTCGAACCACAGCTCGGACAGGTAGGCGCCGCGCAGGCCGACCATCGGCAGCGGGGTGGCGGTGAACCGGTCGGCTGGTGCCTCGACGAGCACCGCGCGGATGGACAGTGGCGATGGGCCGGTTCTGGCGAACACCACGCCGATGCCGCCGCGGGCGCCGTTGCCGATGTAGCGCTTGTGGCCGTACAGCCGGTACTCGCCGGGCGCGACCCGGTCGAGCCTGGTGGTGATCGCGGTGGCGTCGTTGCCCCGCTCCGGCTCGCTCATCGCGAAGAACGTCCACGTGCGACCGCCGGCGAGCCTGCGGTAGAAGCGTTCCTGCTGTGCCGGGCCGCCGAGCACGTCCACGACCACGCCGGCCAGTGCCGGGCCGGGCATGGCGAGCACCACGCCGGCGTCGCCTCGGGCCAGCTCGACGGTGCCGACCACCTTCTCCAGGCAGGTGCCGATCCCGAGGTGGTCTGGCAGTTCGGCGAGCTGTTCGTCGCGGTACTCGGCGGGGGTGGTGAACAGCCGCATCATCCGCAGCGCTGGCGAGTCGAGGTGGGGCGCCAGGTTGGTCGGGTCGGTGTCCACCGCCAGCGCCCTGGCGCGCAGGTCCTCGGCGGCGGCCGAGGTGGCCGCGCGGCTGGCGCGCAGCCGGTCGTCGACGTCGATCATGGCAGTTCTCCCTTGCTGACCCAGGTGTTCGCGACCAGGCCGGCGACATAGAGCGCGCGCACGGGGTGGTCGGCGAGGTAGCCGCTGGCGCCGAAGAGCCGGGTGACCTCCCAGCCGAGCTCGGCGAGCTGCTGGTGGATGTCCACAACGGACTCGATGGTGGGGCTGAGCGCGGTCGTCTCCAGGTAGCGGCGCAGCAGCTCCAGGCCGGCGAGGACGTCGGCGACCGTGCCCTGGTTGAGCTGCTTGCGGATCAGCGGCTCGCCGCCGCCGGTGCGCGTGCTCAGGTGGGCGACCGCCTCGTCGAGCAGCCAGCGGGTCAGTCCGATGCGGACGGCGGCGAGCCGCAGGCCGACGGTGATCGCGTGGTCGGGGGTCTTGGCCGTGTCGGTCGCGCGCAGGTCGAGGATCGCGACGCGTTCGGCCGCGGCCAGGTTGTGCGCGACGGTGGCGGCCTCGCCGACCCGCTCGACCGGGACGGCGGCGAACCGTCCCGGCGCGGCCGGGGCGAGGTCGGCCTCGGACAGATCGGCCAGCGCCCGCGCGAGCCCGGCGGCCAGACCCGCGGTCTGCCCAAGCTGTTCGAACTCGGTGAAGTTGGGGCCACACAGGGCGGTGCTCATCGCTCCTCCGCGATCTCGATCACGACAACTTGGTAGTAGGCGCCCTGGCCGAGGGAGATCAGGACGCAGCGCTGGCCGGCGCGCAGGTCGCCCGCCCGGTCGGCGTGGTCGAGCGCCATCAGCGCGTCGGTGCCGAAGTTGTGTCCCTGCACCGGAAGCAGCTCGGTGCGGAACTTCGACATGGCGATCCCGGACTTCGCGGACACCGTCTTCCAGAACATCGCGTTGGACAGGTGGGGCATCACCCAGTCGACGTCCACACGGGACAGTCCGGCGCCGGCGAGCGCCCGGTCGACGGTCGCCAGCAGCTGGTCGGCGCACACCGCGCCGAACAGCCGCAGCTCGTCGGCACTCATCCGCAGGCTGCGCCGGAACCGGGTGTCCCGCCCGCTCGCCGTCGACCGCACGCGGTACCGCCCGCCGCGCTCGGCCCGCTCGATCAGGAAACCGACCGCGGCGTCGCCGCCGACGGTCATGCCGGGCACGATGCGCGTCCGGTCCGAGACACTGCCCTGGTCGCCGCCGAGCACCAGCACGCACTCGTCGCCCGCCCGCTCGTCGCGGGACAGGAAGCGACCGGCCAGCTCAACCGACCGCAGCACCGACGTGCACGCCACGTGCGACACCCCGAAGAACGGCACCTCGCCAAGACCGAGCCCGGCACGCACGCGACCGGCGAACCCGCCGTCACGCGCGAACGGCTGGATCTGCAACGTGTGTCCATACAGGACTAAATCGGCCCTCCGGTCCCGCAGCGCGCGTTTCCCGGTGCGCACCAACAGGTCCGCCATCTGCTCACCCTCGCCGAGGGTCGGGCTCTGCCGCAGCTGGTACACCCGTTCGAACATCCGCCGCTGGGCCACCGAGTGGTCGTTGCGGGCCAGGATGTCGGCGACCGGCTCGGTGCGGCTCGGCATGCCGATCGTCATCCGCGACAGCGCGACGTTCACCGGTCCACCACCGGATCCAGGCGCGCGGTGTACAGCCCGCCCGCGTACCGGTCGTAGTCCGCGAGCAGCACCGGCCCGCGCAGCGGCCACAGTGCGGCGAGCGCGAACCACACGCTGGTGATCGCGTGGTCGGCGGGCGCGACGGTCACCCCGTCGGCCAACCGGTCCGGCAGCGGCAGGCACGCGGCGAGCGCGGTGCCGACGATCACCGGCAGGCCGCGGTGCCGCTCGCGCACCGTGGCCAGCTCCGGTGCCGGCCGGTCGGTCCGCACGTGCCCGGACTCGACCAACTCCAGGTCGCCGCCGGCACCGAGGTCGACCACCACCCCGGCGTCCCGGCGGGTGTCGGGCACCTCACCGGGTTCGGTGAGCGGGCTGGTCTGGTCCAACACGAACAACAATCCCTGCCGCAACGCACCCGCCCGCGCCATCGCGCCGGCCACCCGCAGCGCGGTGAACGACGCGCCGGCACCCTGCTCGGACACGCCGAGCGACTGCGGGTGGCCGGGACACCGTTCGGTGAGATAGCAGCCGACCGCCTCACCGACGTGCAGATCCGGTGTCTGGTAGGCCAACAGCACGTGGTCCAACTCGGACAGTGGCGCCGGCCTGGCGGTGAGCAGGTCCTCGGTCATCGACACGAAACTGTGGCCACGCCAGGACTCCGCCGCCTGGTCCGCACCGTCCCGGCCGAACGCGACGAGCAAATCCGTGGCGATCCGCTGTTGGTGGGCGCTGTAGCGGTACTCCCGGCGGCCGGGGTACACCCCGGCGGTGAGACCGGACAGCCGTACCCCGCCAAGTGCCGGTGCGGACACCCACTCGCCGGGCAGCGCGGGCAGCGTCGTCGGCGCGGCCATCGGTCAGCCCACCGAGACCTTGTTGAAGCCGCGCTCGATGTAGTCGGTGAGGCGGTCGACGGTCTGGAAGACCTCCGGCTCCAGGTCGTCAGGGTCGATCTCCATGCCGATGGTGTCCTCAAGGCCCATCAGCAGTTCGATGACGCTGGTCGAGTCGAGCGCGAGGTCCTCGAACAGCCGGGTCTCGCCGGTGAGCGCGGGCAGCTCGCGGTTGAGCACGTCGCTGAGCGAGATCCGCACGTGTTCGATGATCTGTGCGCGGTCCATGATGATCAGTCCTTTCCTACTGTTGTTTCCGTGAGGTCGATGAGGCGCTGCGGGCCGAGCAGGTCCTCCGGCTGGTCCCTGGTCCTGACCAGGTGCGCTTTTCCGTTGTGCACCAACACTTCCGCCGGGAAGCCGTGACTGAGGAACAGCCCTGGCGAGGCCGTCGGGCCGTACGCGCCGGACCGCTCGACCCCGAGCAGGTCACCCACCAGCAGGTCCGGCAGGGCCGCGTTCTTCACCACCGTGTCGTTGGGCGTACACAGTGGACCGGTGACGTTCCACGGCCTGGCCGGGCCGTCGGCCGCGCGCCCGCACAACGACACCGGGAAGTTGCGTTTGACGAACGAGCCGATGCCGACCGCGGCCATGTGGTGGTGCGTGCCGCCGTCGGTGACCGCGAACCGCTCGCCCATGGACTCCTTCACGTAGCGCACCCGCATCAGGTACGTGCCGGCGCGCGCGGTGAGGAACCGGCCGGACTCCATGATCAGCCGGGTGTCCGGGTGGTCGGCGGCGAACCTGGCCAGCAGCGGGTTGAGCTCCTTGGCCAGCAGCAACAGATCGAGGTCGTCCTCGCCGTCGAAGTACGGCACGCCGAGGCCGCCGCCGATGTCCACCGCGTCCAGCCGGATCCCGCACCGGTCCGCGACCCGCTCGGCCAACTCCAGTACGTACCTGGTGTTCCGCGCGACCACGGTCGCGTCCAGGATGCGGGTGCCAAGGTAGACCTGGATGCCGGCGACGTCCGCGTACCGGTGGCGGGTGTCGAGCCGGCCGGCGTCGAGCACCTCGGCCTCGTCGATGCCGAACTGGCGCGGCTTGCCGCCCATGGTCAGCCGGGAGCCGCTGACCGCGCACGCGGCGTTGATCCGCAGCAGCACCCGTTGCCGGACACCGTGTTCGCCGGCGAACCGGTCGATCCGGTCCAGCTCGTCGAACGACTCGCAGACGATCGCGTAGATCCCGGTCTCGATACAGGCGACCAGCTCCCGGTCGCTCTTGCCGGGGCCGAGGAAGATGATGTCCTCCGGCCGCGCGCCGGCGGCGAGCACGGTGCGCAGTTCGACCAGAGAGGACACCTCGGCCCGCGCGCCGGCCAGGCGCAGCAGGCCGAACACGCTGATGTTCGGGTTGGACTTGAGGGAGAAGAACACCTCGAGATCGGGGTGCAGCAGCGAGCGCAGCTCGGTCAGCGTGCCGGTGAGCACGTCGCCGTCGTAGACGTAGAGCGGGGTGCCGAACTCCCGCGCCAGCTCGGGGTAGGGGATGCCTTGGACGTTGGGGGTGTTCATGGGGTGGCCACCAGTTCGGACAGTGCCCGCTCGACGTCCGCGCGCAGCGCCAGCGCCCCGGCCGGGTCGTCGGCGATGCAGATCCCGTAGATCCGGCCGTGGAACTGGGTGCCGTCGGTGGCGGCCGCGTTGAGCGTGGCGAAGTTGTTGATCAGGAACCCGGGCCGGTCCGACCCGTCGTGCAGCAGGTCACCGAGCGCGGCGGTGACCTCCTCGAAGGTGTGCCGCCGGTGCGGGCGCAGGCCGATGGTGGCGGCGACCGCGTGCCGGCCATCGCCGACGAACCGCTCCGCGATCCGGCTCTGGTAGGTCGACATGTTGAACCTGGCGTTGATCTCCAGGCAGGGGTAGACGGTGCCGTCCCGGCCGAGCATGGCGTCGATGCCGACCACGCCGAAGTAGCCCTCGGCGAACAGCGCGCGGCCGATGACCTCGCCGGCCTCGGTGAGCGTGGCCAGTTGGCCGACGGTCAGCTCGACCGGGAACATGTGTCCTTTATGGACGCCCTGGTCGACGACCGCCGCCTTGACCGCCTCGAAGGAGACCTCGCCCCGGCGGGACACGATCACCTGGTAGTTCAGGTCGAGCACCTTGTCGATCCACCGCTCGACCACGTAGTCGACCCGCGCGCCCTGGTTGCGCCGCAGCACCATGCGCACCAGGCGTTGTGCGCGGTCCTGGTCGTCGAGCACGACCATGCCGCGCCCGGACACGCCGAGGGACTCCTTCACCACCGCCTTGCCGCCGGGCGGCAGGTGCTCGCGCAGCGCGCCGTCCAGCTGGTCGGCGGTCTCCACGACGGCGCCCGGCACGCCGGTGAGGCCGTGCCGCTCGACCAGCCGGCGGCTGAAGATCTTGCCGTTGACCGCCTTGCAGGTCTGCGCGGACGGCCCGGCCAGCGGCAGGCCGGTCTCCTTGGCCAGCTGTTCCTCGGCCGGTGAGATGCCGAGCGGCATCAGGTAGGTACGGCCGTCGGCCAGCGCGCGCAGCGCGGCGATCAGCTCGGGGGAGGCCAGCGCGTCCTCGGTGACCGTGCGGGCCGGGTCGCTGTTCTCCGCCCACAGCGTGCGCCCGGCGGCGGCCCCGAGACCGGCGAGGTAGCCGGCGTAGCCGGGGTCGACCGGCGCCTTGAGCACGACCACGTCCTCGTCGCCGGCCAGGAGCACCCCCAGTTCCTCCATCCGGTTCACCGTGGTCGCGGCGAACGCGATGCCAGCGCCGGGCAGCGACGGCTCGCCCCGCGCCCAGGAACGCTCCACCTCGAAATTGTTGAGATAGACGAACCGGGCGTGCTGGTCGCCGACCAGCGCCAGTTTCAGGCGGGTTGCGAAATTCATGTCGAAAGCCCTTCTCCGATCCGGGCGGCGATCGCCGCGAAGGTCGCACCCAGCCCGGCGGCGACCAGCAGCACGACATCGCCTGGCCGGACCTTTCCGGATTTTCGTGCGCTGGCCAGATTGATGAACGGATCGGCCCCGAAACAATGGCCAAGGGTGGACACGTTGTCCAGGTAGATCCGGTCGAGCGGAATTCCCGAGCCGACGGAGATCTTCCGCCAGGAGAACGTGTTGACATTGTGCGGCAACACCAGGTCGACGTCGGCGAACGTGAGCCCGGCCTGGTCGAGCGCGTCGCGCATGACGCCGGTGACGGTGTCGCCGTAGACCTTGACGTACTCGGCGAGCAGCTCGTCCGGGCAGTCGTTGCACTGGTAGAACCGGCCGAGCGTGCGGACCGCGACGGCCAGCACCTCGTCGCCGCCAGGCCCGTCGCCGTACAGGCAGGCCGCGGTCGCGTCACCCATCACCGTGGTGCCCGGGATCAGCCGGAAGTGCGGCGAGATCGCCTTCTCCCCGGTCATGATCAGCACGCTGGAGCCGGGGCCGGCGTCGCGGCACAGGTACTCGGCCAGCCGCACCGCGTACAGCGGGGACGCGCAGTGTTGTTGGGACAGCGCGAAAGTCGTCGCGTTGCGCAGACCAAGCTCGGCGCGCACCCGATCCAGCACCCGGTGCCCCACCGGCGCGATGTACTGGATCGTGTGCGCGTAGACGAGGTAGCGCACCGAGTCACGGTCGGCGCCGGCCAGCGCCTGCTCGCCGGCGGGCACCAGCATCCCGACCAGGTCGCGGTCGCCGGCGTCGGCGACCCTGTCCTGACCGAAGAACTTCGTGTGCACCCGGACCTGTGCCTTGCTCAGCCCGAGATAGTCGGACAGTTCGGCGATCGACACGCGCTCGTCGGGCACGAACGTACCGATCTGTCGCAGGTGGGGCACAGCAGGTCCTTTCTGTGGAAAAAAGCACACGATGGCGATAGATGGCGACATGACGCCACCGCACAAAGGTGGCGGAGTCATGTCGCCATCGGAATCAGGCAGCCTTCGCCGCGGCCTTTGCCGACGCCTTCGCGGCCGCCTTCGCCGCGGCCTTGGCGGCCGCCTTCGCAGCCTGCTTGGCGGCCTGCTTGGCGGCGGCCTTCGCAGCACTCTTGGCCATGTGATTCACCTTTCCTCGGTTTGCCGCCGACCGGTTGTGCCGGCGACGACTCCTACAGAACACGATGCGGAAAATGCCGACCAGGAACTTCGACCGGCACTTCGACCGGCACACCATTCGTTTCCGGAACAGCTCACCTACACGCGGTGATTGCCCGTACCCACCGGCGGAAAGTGGGTGTGGTCCACCCATGCGCCACCCACGGCCGGTGAGCGACCGTTGGGCGTCCGACCATCCACCGGGAGGTGCCCCGATGACCCTGCCGTTAGCCCGGCCGACGTCGACCAAGGCCGACGCCGACACCCCGTTCGGCGCGGTGCTGCGCGCACAGCGGCTGGCGGCCGCGCTGACCCAGGAGGACCTGGCCGAACGGTCCGGGCTCAGCGTCCGGGCCATCCGCAACCTGGAGCTGGGCCGCACCGAACGGCCCCAGCAGCAGTCGGTCGAGCTGCTGGCCACCGCGCTCGCGTTGGGCGCGCACGCCAGGGACGAGCTGCTGGCCGCCACCCGCCGGGGCCGGCCGGCGCTGCTCTGCGCCGGGCGCTGCGAGCTGCCGCCGGACGTGGCCGAGCTGGCCGGCCGGGAGCTGATTGTGCCCGCGGTCAGCCGGGTGCTCACCGACGGTCCGATGCCGAGGTTGGTGCTGGTCAGCGGTGGTCCCGGGGTGGGCAAGACGGCGTTCGCGGTGCACGTGGCGCACCGGCTGCGCACCCGGTTCCCCGACGGCCAGGTGTATGCCGACCTCGACCGGCCGGGCGAGAGCGACCTGCCGCCGTTGGCCGTGCTCGGCCGGGTGCTGCGCTCGCTCGGCGCGACCGACCTGCCGCCCAGTGTCGAGGAGCGGGCCGCCTTGCTGCGGGCCGGCCTGACCGACCGGCGGGTCCTGCTGGTGTTGGACAACGTGCGTACCGAGGCGCAGGTCCGGCCGCTGCTCACCGGTGCCTCGGCCAGCGCGTTGCTGCTGGTGAGTCGCCAGCAGCTGATGGCGCTGCCCGGCGGTTACCCGGTCCGGCTCGACGCGCTCGGCGCGGACGCCGCGGTGCATCTGCTGGCCAGGCTGGTCGGGGTCGAGCGGGTGCGCGCGGAGCCCGCCGCGGCCCGGGCCATCGCCGATGCCTGCTCCCGGCTGCCGCTCGCGCTGCAGATCACCGGCTCCTGGCTGGTGGCCCGTCCCGGCCGCGCGCTGGCCGACCTGGCCGCGTCGCTCGCCGACGCCCACCAACTGCTCGACCGGCTGGCGGTCGCGGACCTGTCGGTGCGGACCAGCATCGCCGAGTACGACCACACGCTGCTGCCGGCCGAGCGCCACCTGGCGAGCCGGATCGCGCTGCTGGACCCCGGCCGGTTCCAGTCCGCCGAGCTGTGCCAGCGCCTCGGCGTCGACGAGCGGACCGCGGCCGACGGCGTCGAGCGGCTGGCACACGCGAACCTGCTCTCGCCGGCAGGGACCGGGCCGGACGGTGCGCCCCGCTACCGGCTGGACCCGTTGGTGCGTCAGCACTTCCTCAGCCGGCGACTGCGATGACCGGCTACCTCGACCGGCCGCCTGCCGGTGGCGTGCCGAGGCTGTTCTGCTTTCACCACGCGGGCGGCGGGGCGTCCGCGTTCGCCGGCTGGCGGGCCGCACTGGCCGGCAGGCTCGACGTGTACCCGGTGCAGCTGCCCGGCCGGGAGGGGCGGGCGAGTGAACCCCCGGTGCGCGACCTGGACACGCTGATCGCCGATCTCGACGTCCACATCGGACAGTATCTGGGTGGCCGGTTCCTGTTGTACGGCCACAGTATGGGCGCGCTCATCGCCTACCGGCTCACCCGGCACCTGGTCGCGACCGGACGGTCCACACCGGAGGCACTGGTGGTCGGCGGCTACCCGCCACCGGATGACGGATCGCCGGTGGCCACCGGCGATCCGCAGCTCGCGGTGCTGCTCGACGAGGTGGGCGACCGGCTCGGCCGCTTCCCCCGCTGGGCGACCGCGGCCCGCGCCCTGCTCGAACACGACATCGCGCTGGTCGACAGCCACCGCCCGGCCGCCACCGCGCCGCTGCCGGTGCCCATCCACGTCCTGGCCGGCGCGACCGACCCGCTCATGTCACCGTCAACGGCACTGGGCTGGGCGGCCTACACCCGCGCCGGCTGCCGGGTGCACATCGTGCCCGGCGGGCACTTCTTCACCCGCGACTCGCCCGCGCGGGTGCACGCCCTGGTGGCGGCCGCGGCCACCACCTACTCCACCGGGTGAGAGAAAACTACGTATGTTCCGCCCATGACCACCCGCCCGGCGCCTGTCATGGTCGTCCCCATGACATCGCAGCCCGCCGAGCAGCCACCTCCCCGAGCAGGCGCGCTGCCGGCGGGCTGGTGGGCGCCGGGTCTCGCGCTCGCCGAACGCCCCGTTCCCCGAGGCAGCCTGCCCGTCCCGGCCGACGGGCTCGCGGCCGCCGCCGACCGGCTGGCCAGCTGGCGCGCCGGCTTCGGCACCGCCGACCGGTTCGCCGCCCGGCTCGCGGCCATCGGCCTGGACGAGCCGGCGCTGTACCGGCTGCTCG